>JARBAU010000348.1 GCA_029237525.1 Nitrososphaerales archaeon
ATAATCCATTATCTATATTCTATAATTGTATCATGTGAAATTGAACTATTCTCTTCATATGCTTTTTTATAATTAGAAGATTATGCGGTAAAGTAGTTCCCTCATTCTAATTCGCATAAACAAATAAAGGTTTTTTATCAGTATTATTTGAACTACTTTCATAGGTAAAACATCCTCAGAAAGACAGACAGACACAAATATGGATGTCATTAGATAATTGGATAACAGTGTAAATATTATTCCTTACAGTAAGGTACGGGTAAGCCAGAATTCTTAAATAAAAACAGTGAATTTTTGTCATTCATGAATAAACAGATATCTAATCAAAAAACACGCTTCACAGGTACACTACATAAGACAGTAACGATTGATGGGCTCTCTATTTTTTATAGAGAAGCAGGGGAATCAATTAATCCAAAGTTACTATTACTTCATGGCTGGCCTTCTTCCTCCCATCAATATCGTAACCTTATTCCAGTCTTGGCTGAACATTTTCATGTCATCGCGCCAGACTATCCTGGTTTCGGGAACTCTGGTATGCCTAGTACAAAACAGTTTAACTACACCTTCGATCGACTTTCTGAGATAATCGAAGATCTTTTGAAGACTATCGGATTTACACCCTTTGGACTTTATATGCAGGATTACGGTGGACCTGTTGGTTTCAGAATTATATCCCGTCATCCAGACTGGCTTGAATGGCTAATAATACAGAATTCCAATGCTTATGAGGTTGGTTTTACCAATGCTTGGGATGGCTTTCGTAATGCACTGTGGAAGAATCGTACTCCAGAGACTGAGGATCCTCTATTCGCATTTTTACAATATGAAACATTTAAACAAGTATATCTACATGGCCACAAAAATCCAGATACTATTAGCCCAGATAACTGGAATATGGATTTCATGTTCATGGCGCGTCCTAATGCAAGACAGGTACAAATGGATTTGTTTTATGACTACCGTACTAACATTCCATTGTATTCGCAGTGGCAGAAATTCTTACGTGACCATCAACCTAAAACACTAATTTTCTGGGGACAGAATGATATGTTCTTTACCAGAGAAGGTGGTGAAGCCTACCTGAAAGATCTGCCTAATGCAGAGATGTATAGACTTGATTCGGGGCATTTTGCTGTTGAGGATTGTCTTAATGAAATCGCTAGTAACATCAGTCGCTTCTACTTCGAGAGAGTCTTCATAAGATCAGCTTGATAATGATAATAGCATAATAGCATTGTGAAATATTAATATCAATACATGTTTTCCAGTATCGTAAAAAAGTACCTATGAAGCATATCTTCATTTTTATTCAAGTATGGTATGTGTATACCTAACTCTTTGCCCTCAGGCAAAATAATATTGTATTTACGTCAACTATATGGAATACAGAAGAGACTATAATAACTTCTATCAAGTATTTGTGGTATGGGACGTAAGGATTGGTATTATGTCCATCTACCAAAGCTTCTCATCAAAAGGCTAGATCAATTTCTACAAACACCTCGGGCTAAGAGTATGGGTATGTCTAGTAAACCTGAGCTATTAAGACATCTTATAAATCAGTTTCTAGATGAAGAAGAAGCATTATACAATAAAATGAGTTATGTCAGTGATGTTATATTAGAAATGAAAGATGGTGATCATGTAGTCTTCACATTCAGTAACGAATCGCAGTTTAGGGAGATTGTTAATGCAGCTGTAAGACGAGGCATAGATCGCAATCAGATTAATGTCTTACTTATTTATAACAAAGAGAGTCAAAAATTCATAGAAGCATTAGATAAATTTGAAAACGCAAATCTTCTATTCAATTCACAAGATATAACAATAATTTCTGCTGATGAAGGTTTTTATGAAGATGGCAACTTTTCTGCTGTTCCAAGTCTTAGAAGTATAAGTAATGCCATAGACCTAGCAAAAGGAAAATCAAAATATGGACTAAATGTTTTGGCTACCTCTCCTAGTAAACTTATCCAACAAGGAAGATATGAGGATGCTCTTAAACTGGAAAATGAGTTTAATGAAGCTATAAAACGACTTGAATTCCCTATAACTACATTATGTCTTTACAAATCAGTCCCTGACAATCTTGAAGATCGTTTTTTGGAGTATCATGATCTTATAATAAAAAGATCGCCTTCGATCTAGGTTAATATACAGTGAATAATGTATTGGGAATTGAGCAAGTAAATAGAAATGAGTATTGTTTGCTTATAACTAACATTCTATGACAATCTTAGTTTGTCAGATTTGTAGATCATGTAAGTAAATTCAAATCTATTCATTCTTGTCATATTTGGGCCTAGAATACTGAATCGTAGTTGCAAATAATATATATATTTATTTTAACATTTTCTAATGCTAAAAAATGGTTCTTCTACAAATAATTTTTCGATGTCCTCTGTACAATATCTCAAATTTGATTTTCCACTCTCGTAATCGCAATTCAGCCTAAGACAGATACAAAAGATACCTGCGATGCCGATGCCAATGATAATCACACGTTGGTTATCAATGTTAAGCAAGGTTCAATTGCAATGGTATTCTGACATTTTCATTCATAAGGTGGGTCAATATTAGATTCATAACTAGATTAGGAAGAAGAAAAAACCCGTCAAAATCAAATGAAGGGCTGCACATACTATCATTAAATATTGGTTGTACTATGAAATGTTAGCTTGAGCTTACATCAAGAACTGTCAGAAAGCGAAGCATACAGGAACTTTATCAACTCAGTAAATAGCAGTATAACAAGATATGATTACGACAAAATCTTTTCTTATTTTATGGCCTATTGTAAAATAAAAAACTACGACGACATGCTAGCAATAGGACCAACCAAGATAGAGGGAGTTATACGAGATTACATTATCCGCCTAAGACACGAGCGCAGTCTATCACCGGCTACTATATCCTCCTACATTGCCCCGATAACTCATTTTTATGAAATGAACGACATTACAATTAAATGGAAAAAGCTAAACAAGTTCAAAGCAAAATACTACAATGTCACAGAGGATAAGCCTTACACTAGAGAACAGATAAAAGCGCTTATAGACGCTGCTCCTCTTAGAGACAAATGCATTATCCTAGTCATGTGTTCTGCTGGTTTACGACGCGGAGCAATACCCTACCTAAGAATTAGAGACCTAACAAAAATAGACAAATACGGTCTATACAAAATTAATGTCTACAAAAAAGAGCAAGAACAATACACAACCTTCTGTACCCCTGAGTGTGCCAAATACATAGACCAATATCTAGAATGGAGACAACACATAGGAGAGCAGCTCAAACCTAATTCGCCGTTATTCCGTACTAAATTCGACGTAATAACTCAGATAAACAGACCAAGGTCAATATCTGCGGGAGGACTATCTTTTATGATTCATGAGTTATTAGACGATATCAGAGTACGCGTTCCTAGCGAGATAAACAAACGCTCTGAGTTGATGCAGACTCATGGCTTTCGTAAATTCTTCAAGACTACTTGTATCAATGGTGGTATGAATCCTCTCTATTCAGAATATGTAATGGGTCACAGATCAGGCTTAACCAAATCCTACTTCAAACCTTCAGACATGGAATTGTTAGAAGGTAACGACAAGACATTGGGTTATGTTTCGGCGATAAACGATCTTACTATAAATGAAGAATGCCGATTGCGCAAAAAGGTAGACGAACTATCTAAAGAGCGAGATGAGGTCAAGAATCTAAAGGAGCAGATGGCGGCAATGCAAGAAGCACAAAAAGAAATTCTAGATCTACTCAAAGACCCTATAAAACTTGCAGAAGCCGTGAAAGGACATTAAATCAAGGTCAAATTACAATCTATTAACTGATGGGTCTTCTACCTATGTGTTAATCGTCAGGCCACGGAGGAGGCAATTCGTTTAATCTTCTTATCATATTATTCGCAGCTTCATTTGACATTAAATCAAATGTAACCATAGATTGTGATTCCTGGTTTATCAAAACGACGACCAGGAATAAATGACTGTCTAAATGTTTCTTCAATTCTTTCGCACCAAGTGGTGCTTACATAATCTCTAAGAACCATTGCAAATATTTGGAATGTCCCTGCATCACCAGAGAATCCCGTTAGTACATCCCACAACTCACCGGTAATCTTGTCACAGTATTGATATTGAATTCCGCGCTCTCCTATACTACTTAGTTTTCTGTCCGCGCCAATATTACTCCGTCACGACATCTAGCTACCAAGATTAACGTCATACTATCATATCCAAAGTCGAATCAGTCAAGCTGTATTTCAGTATTATTCATCATTTTCTTTCAACTTTTCTAACGTTTTGAATAATTATTATCCATTTGTTATCTTCTTCGATCCTGTGTAACACTTCAGTCATTATTTGATCGCTAATGGCCTCGTGTGGTATAAGGAAGTTATGATACAGGTGATATCCCAGTAGGACTGGCGTATCTACTTCCTTGATGTCGCGCATGACTTTCTCTCGCTCTCTGACCTCACGATTTAATCTTTCCATCTTGTTGTTATGATCGCCTTCTAATCCAATGTAGCGAATATAATGAAATCCTCGTGTAATGTATTAATACTATCTCATATATGTATTAACACTACTCTTTCAACTATCGAATCTATACTAATATTATTTAGTAAGAATTTAATTAACATACAATATTATAAGATAGTGAAAAATTTGGTGATCTATATTAATATCTTATAACAGTATGATAGCTACGATCTTAAGGAAGGTAATTGTAATCTAATGGCTACGTTACTCTAGTACGAAACTGCTACCATAACTTTAAATAGAGATGAAATTCAGATTATTCTTATTCATTCTCAGAGAGGATGAAAGATTGAAATGAATAAAAAAGATACAATAACCAAAAAAACTGCAACAGGAATATGGATTAGATATCCAAATCCTATTTGTGGTAACTACAAATGGCAGTACAGGGGGCGTTTCATTATATATGCGACATGCCCATCGTGCAGACGGAACATACGTATCTCTAGCAACAAGGTGGAATCACCGCTACAATCTGCAGAGCCTGGCCAGCACAGTCAGATTGTAGCGGCACATGTCGGAGGTGCAACAGCAAGGAGCTGAGAACCTATGACAATACCTTTATCAACTAAGGAGCATATAGGTCTTACTGCATCACCTGCTCGGAGATTTAAGAAGAAGGCTTATTCTGTATCTGGGAAAATAATCATCGTCATACATCAAGACCTAGTAGAAAGACTAGGTATTAACGAAGAGACATGGATTGATCAAGAAGAGACTAATGGCGCCATTTCCTTAACAATTAGTAATCTCTCAGAACAGGTGAACTCGATGATGGAGGCTAATAGTAACGAAAGCAATCATAAGGAGAAGTGAGAGTTATGACTGAAGAACAAAAAAGAGATAGTAAGAAACTAGTAATAGAAAAGGTGGTTCCATAAATGGCAGACAAAGATAATGAAAACAATAAAGAAAAGATCAGATCCAATGAACGTGATTATGAGAAAGAAATCAATGATTTATTCGACCAAAGTATCTCAGATCGAGACAAAGTAAATGCAGATTATATGGATGCATATAACCAAATATGTCTACGTGTATCAAAAAAGCTGGGCGAAATAATAACACAGGATAATTATGATTCCATGATAAACGGGAGCTTTACAAGGCTAATAGAACCTTGGATATATAGAGATGTTACGATGAAACTCTGGAAGAGAGTGGAGAATAGAGAGGTAATATACGGCATCAATGACTGGGATTCAAGTTGAAGCTGATGTCAATTATCCTAGACTCGGTAAATAGAGAATGTAATAACTCGCTATGCTCATCGTGTATCCAAGAATGGAAAGCTCCCGGTTCTCAAGCAGTATGTAATTGTATTGTCACAGGTCCGGTGAAGAGATTGTCCGGGCTCGCAACCGACCTGTCTAGTGTGATGGAACGATGTCTCAACAGGAGGTTAATTGCTATATCCATTGATATAAATAAAAATGACGACAGAGTTAAGCCTTATTTCACTCATGACAATAATTCAAGGATTAGATGCAATAAGCGTACCCAGGAAAGGGAAATCAAGTCAATATTTACACGATATAACAAAGACATATACAAAGTATATAGACAGTACGTTACTGCAACTAGGAAGATAGTACTACATACAGAAGCAGAGCTCGATGGAAAAGTACCCTATGATAATTTCTATTGTATTATGAATACTCACATAACTAAACTGGTGAGCCATCATTTTATTTTTGAAACGTTCGAAAAATATAGGGGGCAAAGAAGTAAACATGGAGTGTGGCCGCCTGCTGAAAGAAGGGACATTTAGGTTGGGATTGATAGCAATCGTCTAACACCACAGTTCCAGCGAGGATTAGGGTACTATGAAATTTACAAGAGATTATTTCGATCAATTATCTAGAGAACAGAGATCCGTACTAAAAAAATGTGGAATACCTATTGATACCGAAGAAATTATCAATATGGATGATAAACGGTTTAAAGATCTCATCTATTCTCAACATGTCAATTTTTCACAAGATGAGAATAATTTATGGCTAGACTTAGTTGATGATATTAGAAAAGGTAGAGAAGAAGTCATTAACAGTAGGAAGAGATTATGGTCGCTACTAGAGGAGGAAGCTAAGCATGATAAGTGGTATGGAAGTAAAGGTTATGAGAGTAACAGAAGTACTAACGCCGGCCCATCTATTTATGACAACGAGTTAGAAGGATCAGACAAGCCTGAAGCACGTGATTTGTCTCGGGATGGAATTAATGCCATACTTTACAAGTATCATCTAAAGACTATGAGAGATAATTACCAACAATGGCATTATTCACGCACAGAAGGCATATTCGTGCCTGAAGGTGAATTCCTCATTAAAGAAGTAATGCAGTTCACAGTAGGAACCAAACTTACAACTAGACGATTCAATGAATGTAAGAACGAAATCGAGCGCAGATCACTAATGAGGCGAACTGAATTTGACCGTGACATCAAATGGATAGCAACTAACAATTGCATGGTTAACCTACTAACAGGTGAAACCTCTGCATTCAATCCAGATTTTCTATGCACTACAAAAATACCTGTAACCTTCAATCATATCTATACAAAAGACGCATGTGCTAATTGCCTTCGGCTAATTAAATGGCACAATTCGGAAATTGTGAAGTTCTTGAATAGCATAATAGACCATGAGGATGTGGATTTATTATTAGATTTTATTGCTTATTGTTTGTGGCGCGATTACAGACAAAACTTCTGGCTGTTACTACATGGCGCCGGGTCTAATGGTAAGTCTACGTTATTAAGACTAATACAGTATATTCTAGGTAGCAATAACGTTTCCAGTGAATCGCTTGATAGATTGCTACACAATCAATTCGCAGTTGCCAACCTCTACCAAAAACTAGCTAATATAGATACAGACATTTCCTCAGATATATCGTTAAATAACACAGGGATGCTAAAACAATTAACTGGTAATGACCTGATTACAGGAGAAAACAAGTTTAAGACTGCATTCAAGTTCATAAATCATGCAAAGTTAATCTTTTCTTGTAATACAATACCGCAGACAGATGATGATACTGATGCTTTCTACAGGCGTGCACTAATCATAACCTTCAAGAAGCAATTCTTTGGCAAGAATGACGATCGTAAGCTTATCGATAAACTAACTACGGAACATGAACTTACTGGCCTGCTGCATGAATTACTAAGCAGGGTACCTCGTATTGTGAGGGAAGGACTAAGACAAGTTACAAACGAAAGCCTGGCAGAGACTCACAGAATATATTCAAAGGGCTCAGACCCGCTGAAGTACTTTTGTGACAGCGCGGTAATGCTAGATGTTAACGCTAAAGTTCCGAAAATGGACATGTATGAGCATTATATCAAGTTCTGCAATGCTGAGGGACTACCTACAGAGTCCGAACAATCCTTTAGCCGGAAATTCAAGGAGAGAATGGATCTGCAGACCAAGCAATATAGAATAAACCATAATAAAGTCTATTGCTGGATAGGAATTCGAATGGAAGAATGGAACCTACAGGAGGAAAGCTTAGCTACCCTGGAGGAGATCAAGATAAGTGAATTTACCAATGCTCAGCGGGAAGAGTTGAAGTGAGTTGCCAGGATCAAGAGCTAAATGGAGTTTAGCAGGTAATGAATCTAAAAGGAGTGTCTTAACTGTCTTAACTTAACTCCGTTTTATATTACTTGATTAAATGGCAAAAATGAATACGAAATAGAGGTAAAAGTATGAAAACTAAGTACAACGACTTAAGACAGTTAAGACAGTTAAGATAGGCGAGTTTCAGCGTTATTCCTACTTTCTATGATACGGCGATGTGTGTTTTGCCGGATCTAACAAATTATAAGGCACAAGGTTTTGCAAACTCATTTTCTCCGACTTTGTTGATTCAAAGGTATTGACAGTACGTTACTGATACATATGAAAAATGCGTTTATATTCGTCACTAGCTGAAGGTCAATCTGGACGAGACAGACAGAAATCATCTGGAAAAATCACCAGTTTGCAGCAAATGTCGGCAACTTGACTTTGATCGGTTGTTCGTAAGGATCGAAAAGTAGAATTGTCGCATTAATATCCTGGTTTGTAAACATCTACTTTGACGAGATCAATACCCTGGACTGCATGCTTAGGACTCTTCCATATATGTTTAAACATTGACACTCTAGAAATCCTGCTTTGCTGGCATTCACTTATGGTCTTGAACGAGTTTTGGAATCTGTCAAGTATCAAATCCTAGCATGAGTTCTACAAAGTAGAATATTATTTAAGATTATTTGCTTATGAATCGATATTTGAACCAGAATGGAGTTCCTTGTTTTCAACTCAGAAGTATATGATTTAGTAACATATATAGCTAGTATCCATTCTAAGCTATACTGATAAATATAAAATGCAAACGATATCTGATAAAAGTATAGAGATTAAACAGAAAAATGGATTTGATGAACAAGACAAACTACGGACAAAGTCATTACTTGATGAAATCGATAGAAAGTCAATTTATCAAAATACAGAAACAAAAGGTAAAACCGAATATATCAAATTTGGATCAGATAAGGAACGCAAGGTTTTGTTTTTTACAGGTATACCGAATAAGGAGGAAGAACCTGCAAAAGTTTATGAAACAAGACTCGAAATTCCAGGCAAATATGTTACACGGTATTATTTTCCTTGTTACGATATAACTGCGACACGAAATCCGAACAATATTAATGGATCGCCGGCGATATGGGAACGCGGAACAAAAGACACTCGAACGATTCTGCACTTTCTATCCAAAGGCGTTAATGTATTGGAAGTTATCCGTCATGGTTTGCCCAGATCGATGAATACAACTTACCAGATCAATCCACCTCTGGATTAAATAGCAAGGATTTCGGCTTTCTCGACATGGTATGGTGGTAGAGTAGAGAAGACGATATTATAACGCATAGACATCATAAGGCAATTACTACGGATACGATCCTCACTTAGCCGGCGGAAAACATCGTATGCCTTCAGTTCTTCTACTCCAGATCCAAGTGGTAGCGGTCAAGGCGGCCCTTCAACGGATTGATTAAAGTATGGAATCTAAGATATTCATTGTCCTTCATTTATGTAAGTTATGAGTCATGAATTATCCTTTTTGATAAACTATCCTATATCCAGTAACTTGAGATCTACTAGCCGTAGTTTAGAAACACATATAGCTAGTTTAATTATTCAATATACTGATCAGTTAAATGAAAACAGGAGAAAGTAACAGTACGGGTAACAAAGTAACACTGAAAGATGTATTTGATAAACAGACTAAACTACAGTTAAAGTCACTATTTAATGAAATCGATGGAAATCAACAATCATCATACCAATCATCATACCAAAATATGGCATCTGAATGTAAACTGAGACAAATCAAATTTTCACATGATAAGGAGTCAAAGATTCTGTCATTTACTGGCAAAGTGGAAAAGAAAGAAGTGCAGACAGATACTCCAGGTAAATATATTACGCGTTATTTGTTTGAGTGTTATGATATAACTCCTCCTATCTCAAGATCTGAGGTTACTAATGACATGCTGGCGATCTGGGAATGCGGAAGAAGGGACGCGCGAGCGGCATTAAATTATCTCTGGAGGAACATCACAGAACTGGCAATCGAAAAGATAACCACATACCAAATCTATGCCGCGGACGACTGAATTAGTAATCGAAACTGCCTTAATCATTTCTTTTGAAGTTAATAAGGGTATACTCAACCTCGTAGTCCCTCCTCTAACGTCATCATTGTCTAGAGTGTACTACTATCTATACGTAATCTACTACACCTAAGGAACACAGAAATACCTCCACCACAGTTCTGATTTCCCACGACGTATCAAATGATAATAAATAGGATGTCCGCCGGCGAAATTACACAAAAGATGCACGAACGAACAAGCCTACACTTTCTTTCCAAAGGTGTTAGCATATTGGAAATCGTTCGTAATGGTCTTCCGGGGCCAATGGCGTCAACATATCTTATCAATCTACTGTTAGACTGAGTACGATGGCATAATCATAAGTATATCTCGTAGATTCGATCTAGCAACAAACACTATTAGTCAGGTATTCAAAGAAAATAGGAAAGGCAAGTCGCAGATAGGGATGCTATCGGGTGACATTGATTGTTTTTTTTGTGTTCGTGTCTATAAGCGAAGCCTCGTGTAGCGAAGGTGCATGAACTTGCGCGGGTCTACTTTCTTGCTAGTCAAGTTTTCACTAAATATCGCTAGTTACTGTCGTATGATTTGGGTTTTTGAATGTAAGATGATGAGTCGATCGAATAGAAGAACTTGGATTTATTATTAAGACTGTTTCAGCATTAGTAGCAGCATTAGTAGTTGTGGCAGTAGTAATGGCAGCAGTAACAGGCTATTCATTTCGTTCACTCATAAATATGTATTATAATTGGTGAGTCATGTTGGATGTCTTAAGAACGTTGCTGAACACGTGACTATACAATCTGCTATAATAATAGAGCCTACAATCAATTCTTTGTAATTCTTAATCTAGTAGTTGTTACACATTCATCTACCTTCAGCGGCAATATGACTTCCATCTCCTAACTTTGCTTTTCTTTGTAATGGTAGTTTATTATCATTATTTTTTAATTTTTCTGCTATCAATATAGCCCTCGGCTTTTCATTTTCCTTCGACACCGATTTATTGTTTTCTTTTCTTCCTTGTTCTGCAATCGACGGCTCAACCATTTCGACTTTGACACTGTCTATAGTTATTAGGTAGTCTTGACCGCAGTGTCGTGCTACATACATTGGTGAATTGATGTCGTTAAACAGAGGGTTCCATTCTAGTTGTGCTCCACATTTGTTACATTGAGATTCCGTCAGTGCAGAATGAAGCGATGAAGATGTGCTGGTCCTTTGTTCTTGTACCTTTGGCATTGCTCAGCATTAATACTATACAACATCATTTATTTACAATGTATATCAATTCTTATCTCTCTCCTTTTTTCCAGTTTAATCTTATAAAGGTAATGTGAAGCCTGAATGTATGGAATTAAATATCTTATGGTTTAATTACTGTTGCTCTCAGACAGATGATAGATAATAATGATGGTCATAATAATATAGAAGAATCAGTTATTGCCAAGTCTACAGGAAATCAAGAAGAAGAGGACATAGCGGTAAAAGATGCTGCATTATACAGTGTCTTAAACTCAAAGAAAAAGATGACAAAGCAAGATGCAGGTTACAGGGAACAAGATGGAAGGAAATCCAACAACAGTAATTATAACAACAACAACTCTAACCATGCCTGCATAAAATGCAAATTCAATTTACCTGCCGAAAAAAAATGTCATATTGTAGAAGGTGAAATAAATAACCATTACGGCATTTCAAACTTCTATTCTCCAAAAGGTGATGGTATGCTACCAGGAGATATTGTATGGGATTTCATAAAGAAAACAGGCAGAAAACTCGAATATGAGGATGGTCATGTTATTGACAAAGGTGCAGAAGGATTCCAATGCAAAGATTGTAAATATTATTCGTATGCTAACAGATGTCTGTTGATAAAAGGAGCTTTTCTGCCTGAGATGAGCTGCGCTTTTATTGTAAAAATTGATAATGGAACCGAGGTTTAGAACTACTAAATCTGGACTTACATTAAAAATGTAAGTCGAAATCAGATTGTCGTCGATACTTGAACTAGATAAATTTCATGGTAAAAATATAGTTGAAGCTATTTTTTATTTATCACCATCTTTATCATGGATTTTGTTTGTTTGTTTGTTCTTGTTAAGCCGAAGGTAGAGGCTTATTGTGTTATATTTCAGATTTGTTTTCCTCTTTTTCTTCTTCTAGTAATTCCTCTTCATTTTCAGTCTTTTCTAATTCTTCTCCTTCTTCTTTTGGTGTATTGCTCAAGTTGTAGTTGTGGACTCAACTAAATCCTATAAAAGAGCTTCGTTAAAATTACATTAAACAGACGAGATTGATAGGTTTGTAAATAGAGATACTATCCAAATTTCCTATGCATAATTATCTTGTAGCATCAACCATTAATATCTCTCGGAATTGGATTCGTAGAAATTTAGTAAGAACAACAACAATAAAGGCTTTTTTGAACCATCATCTTTTGACATTCAGACAGTTTCATAACTTTAATGATCACTATTACACCAATTCTTTAGAAATCGTCCTGCTGATTTGGTATCTATAAATATTCTATCTTCCGGTATCAAGTCTTTAAAATCGCCTGTAGCAAGCGGAGATGTATTCAATGTAACAATAGACTGAATTCCTGCATTGTTAGCTGATTTTATCCCAAGCGGTGCATTCTCTACTACCAGTGCCTTGTTATTGTCTAAATTTAGCCTTTCTAATGCTACTTTAAACGGTGCAGGATCAGGCTTTCCTTTTCCTTCAAATTCATCACCGTTCATAATTAGATCAAAATTATCCTTTCCAAAATTTTGTTCCATAATAGCATCAACCTCTTGTTTTGCTGCACCACTTACTACAGCTTTCAAGCAGCCCGTTAAATCATTACTTATTAATTCCCTTACACCATCATATGGTTTTGGTATTATGTTCATTTCTTTGAATAATTGTTTTTTTCTTTTTGCTATCTCTTCTGATTTCTGGCTGGATATGTTGTCTTTCTTGCCGCCGCTATCATCAACAAGATATCCTTTTAATTTGAATATTTCTAGGGCCAGTTCCTCAACAGGCATTCCTTCAAGTAGATAGAATGTCCTTTTATCTAAATCAATGCTAGTAACTTCTTTAACTGCAGACTTCATTGCTTGATAATGAAATGGCATTGCATCTACTAGTACACCATCCATGTCAAAGATTATGGCTTTCATTATGTAATATAAAAAACAATAAAAAATACATTAATAATAATCAATTGATCGTGTATTATGACTGCACTACAAGTGTTTAATGGGGGGTATGTCTACTCATGCCTTATAATGACAGAGAATTTGGATACCTCTATACTATATTTTTATCCTATTTAGTCCAGTCGTTCTATAGGAATGTCTAAAAATAAACCTGTAGATGGACCAACTGGTGAATATCGTAAAGAGACAGTTAAGAAGTTAGAAAGAGAGAGAGACGTAGATAATACTGATAAGGATACAAGTAATGAATCTGTGTCTTGATTGACTACTATCGAATGATCTGCTCTGAACTCGCAATAGTACTAAAACGGTACACACTATCTGCCTAGCAGCTGATGAAATTGTAATGGAAAATCTCGTCATGTGGGTTAGTATCATAGGTACTATTGCTGGTATCTTAGTGCTATTGTCGTTCATACCGCAGATAATGAAAGCTTACAAAACAAAAAGGATGTTTGTTTCTGCACATCTAATGATTTTGATTGCAAGCGGAATGTTTCTCTGGATTATCTATGGATTCATTAAATCGGACCCAGTAATAATTGGAACTAATGCTACAGGTTTTGCTCTAAATGTTACTTTATTGATTATGAAGCTAAAATATGATAAAATGCAGAAAGATATGGTACGGAAAGCATAGGAAGAGCCGGCTTTGTTGGATTTATGAGATCTTTGCCAGTTCGCCCGGCGAAATGACACAAAAGATGTACGAACAATTCTATACCTTCTTTCAAAAGGCGTAAGAGTATTAGAGATCGTCCGTAACAGTCTACCGGGATCAATGAATACAACATACTAGATCAATCCTCCGCTAGATCAGAGAGCAAAAACTAAAGCCTTATTCTATCTATCAAGAAGAACATCTATGCCAAAGTAGTCAGTGTAGTAGTTGTCATGAGTTCCTACATCCAACCATTTATTGCAATTGTATCTAATGCTAACACTCTACTGACTAGAACTACATTTGCATAGAATTATGTTCTTTTTATGTAAGTACTAATCTTTACTGTTATAGCATGCAAGATTGTATGGATTCAAAAAACTCGATTTGGCTATTGGGGTCCTTGCAGTCAGGTTTTCTTCTCTTTGTTTCTTGACTCATCCTAACGGCCAGCCTTAAGCATGCGATATAGTATTCTAATAACTTGAACACAGAGCAGGCCAATTCTAAGGCCTTATATAAACCCGCTGTAAGAAACCAATTACTCAATAACCAACCAAATTAAACGAATAATGGATCTGAAGATTCACAGCAGTAGACGATTGTGCGAAAGATTTACGATATCTAGGTTATTATGTAATTATGCACTTTAGATTAGAACAAAATTGTGCTAAATACGACGCCGCCATATCTGGTACTGCACTAGTCAACAGTACCAGACATACGACGTAGATATTATTTGTTGGTCAGTTGTATGTGTACATTATCCGTAATTAATATTGCAAACGATTGCAGATGGCTGCCCTTCTTTAGGCAGCGGCACGCTTATAGGCTGGATTAATGCATGAATACGTTAATCATGGTTAGGCCGACTAGAATTGATAAAGGGAACATAGCTACAACAACCATAAGAATCCAGCCTAGCGTCTTGAGACTGCTAAACCAGCTTAAACAAAAGCATGGATTTAAAGACTATAACTCGACGATAAAGTATTACTTACCTCAGGATGTAACCCAAGATAAGCCAGTCTTTCTAACTGCAAAACAAGAATATGACTTAACTCACAGGCAACCAATAAACCGGCTGATAAAAGAGACGTCAGCAGGCATAATAAAGCAAACTAATAACCATCGTGTTAAAGAGTACTCGGAATCCCCAAAATATAGTCGACAGAATAGAAAATATCAACGGTGGCAAGTCACAAATATTTCGCTCTAGATTAGAAGAGGCAAAAAGACAAACTACCGATAAAGAGCCAGTAGCAGTACAGGACTATCAGAGTATCCATCTCGGCAAGTATCCTCAACACCTTTTGCAAAGCAGGTGTGGTGTGGTGTCCATATTTGGCATTCGCCGGCGAAATCAAAAAACTACTAGCCGCACCTAATACCATCATCGAGTTATACAGCAATGAAATGGTCAAAGGCTGGCGCTACAATACCTTCTACACCATTTCAGAAGATTGCTCATAGATGAAAAAATCGAACAGCACAGACAGATGAATAATAGAATTGCGTGGCCCCAGATGATCAATTCGCCGGCGACCACTCACTTTTTACTTATGGATAGGACTAGTTCATGGCAATTATTTCTCTAAGTTCTTCCTTGTTTGTGATCCGAAACCAAGATCTGCAGGTAATACTGGCTCGAAAAAGAGTAATACAAAGAAACATCAGACTAATGACCAAAAGGATAAAGCTTCCGATAAGCCGAAATCATGAGATACTAAGGCAGCTGCAGAGCCAAGTTGCGATATTCTATGTCAATTAGGAAAAGGCGCAAAAGATTTGTGGGAACGGTTGACTGGAAAAGGTGGAACTGATATCGGTGATGCATTGAAATCTGGATAGAGCTCCGAAACCTCTAATCGGTTAGTTTCCATGATGCCTTTATTGGCTTAGTGTAGTTATTCCGCCGGCGAACTAACTAAGAGTCATTATCCCATGCTTCCTTGAAACATTCGTCATGATTAGGTCCAAAGTGACAAGTCTTGTCTTGTGATTGTTCGAACTGTACACGGCATTGATCATGGTCAGGTCCAAAGTTGCAGGGATTACCTTGAGCATCACTAGCCGTACTGTCTTCCTTTTCTGTGTCAGTTAAATGATGATGTTTTTTTGCGTATACTGTCTGCAAACCCATACTTATATCTCCAATAGTTATAACGGCTACAATTGCAATCAAGGCGATTATTATCGTTAGTTTATTAGACATATCTTCTAGTTTGGACAATCAAATGTTGCCTGATCAGCATCACTACCATCGCCACCAGCCGCACAGAATCACTTTATGTAATTCTTGTTAAACTCCTTTGAGTGGTCTACGAAACCCTTTCCAGGCTGTGTTATATACAGTGGACCACAATTATTCTCGTCTTTTCAAATCAGATGATAATTTTGAAGAAGATGCAGAATACACTAGAGAGAAAATCAGGTTTAGCAAACTCAAAGAACCTCGATATCAGTTCTTAATAAAAGCAATCGGGGTAATGCACAAACTAAACAAGAACGTAAAATTTACTAAAGAAACAGAGGATATAATCATACAGTTATACGCACAACTAACAAGCGATCCCGGAGCGGAAGCAACAAGACGCACTTTGAAGTAATACGAAAGATTGCTAAAGCATGGACCAAAATCAATCTATCTGATGAAGTAATCTGTGAAATGATGTCGGGAGAAATTCAAGACTATCTAACAGAATTATTCTCACAATATAACGTGGTAGTTAAAAAAGTGGTTAATCCGCACACAATTGCCGTCAATTCAATAGTTAATTATATCAAAAAATACAGTGAAACTAATACTAACACACAAATTGTGCTTGTAGACGCAATAAAAGAAGTTCAAAAGGCAGACAAGCGAATCAATACCGATATTGGCCATAATTATGACCAGAGTCATAATAAAACACTACGCAATGTAATAGAGGATGTTTTACTTTCTAGAGGTATAGTAAAATGTAAACCAAAACCCATTACTGTATACTATAGCGAACAAAGAACTGCTACCACAAATAACACCAGTAGCAAAGACCAGAAAGAAAAAGAGTAAACATATTGACCTTGACAAAAATATCAACAAATACCTTAAATTTTCTTGGGATTATGACCATTCTGACCATTATGCCCACATTTAGAGATGGTACGAATTTTTTATCGTTCAGAAAAAATTCTCCATCTATAAAACATCGGTCGATTATATGCTCTTAAACAGATCTTAACAATTTATCTATAATAACTCTACTGTTTAAGCTATCCATTATTCGTATATCACTCTAATTTTCAAGCATCTGGCTGGCTGAGCGACGATACCAGCGAAGGACAGCCGTCTGTCTCCTTACCCGTGAGTAGTCGACACTAGAAGAAGCAGTTCGCAAGTCCCTGGACCTTATAGACAGTATTGTTTTAGACGGAATAAAAGGCCGACAATAATTAGAAATTCTCCCCACTGTATTCTACATCAGAACGGTCAAGGGTATTCTTATATCCGCTTTCTATCAATTGATTAATCGTCTTGGAAGAAAAGTCAAATATTTTATTTGATATAGTGTGTTGATCGCTTTTGCGGTTTATTCGCACTACATCCCCTATCTCAAATTGTCCTATCAGTATATCAGAATATTTTCTAGGTCTGATCGCCAGACCATGATTAATAGTCTTTCTGTCCAATAAGGAATTTATGATGTCATCACTTGCACCATGATCTTTTGCAATCTTGATTAACTCCCTTCCTAGATCAACCAAGTCTGATACTAGTAATATAGCCTGTTCCTCGCGTTCCGTTCTGTCTGAAAATGTAATATCTTCTCTTCTATTTATAACTCCATCATGGTCCCATGGAATTGTGTCTTGTTTTGCTGGATGAACATTGACTATAGCGATATTCAGCTTTGGAACTACGTCTTTGAAACCCTTTCTGTTAAGCCAATAATACCGATGGTGCAGAACAACTTGTGTTAGCGGAGTATTGCTCATTATCCCACCATCCCAAAAGTACCGTATATTTTTCTCGTAGCTAGAGGTAGTGTTATTATAGCTTTCAACTTTTAGAGGTATATAGCCAAAATTAAGTGGTACTGATGCACTTGCGATAACTTGATCAGCGGTAATCCCATCATCGTACCTTATATTATGAGTGAATCCCAATTCCTTACCGCCTTGAACAATATATTTTCCATACCCTGTTCTTCTCGAACCATCCTCCTTTTCATAACTATCAAATACTACAGTAGCACCTTCTGCCACATCAACACTAACTAGGATTAGTCGTGGTTGACTCATTGAGGCTTTCTCGTCGAAAGTTGTTGCTATTGGAAATTTTGCGAATTTTTCTAAGCTCCTCTTTAATGGTTTGCTGTCAAAGCGATACCATATATTTTGAGGATCAAAAAACTTTGTATCTAGCCGAGGCATTAAAGGAGAGAAAACAGTAGGTACTCCTACAGCCGAAAACTCTTTTGTTGCATAATATCGTCTTGCAGCCTCTCCTGTGGCTATATCGTGATTAACCTTATTGTGAAAGAAATCCCACCAATATGTGAAACCTGGAATGTAATCCAATGATGATTCTTTTGATAAATATTCCCAGAATTCGTATAGTCTTTCAGCAGAACCTTCCCATGTATTTTTTTCTATCACATAGCTTACAAGCACTGCAGAATTTATTGCACCAATAGAAGTTCCTGCAACAATATCTATCAATGGTTTGTCTTTAAATCCCCTTTCATTGTCTGCTTTAGTGACCATTTCATACAATGCCTTGTATGCTCCAGCTTCATATGCTCCGAGTGAACCGCCACCTTGTAGAATTAGTACTCTTTGGAAATTCGGTACCTTTTCTTGCATATGATCTGAACAAGTCCAAAGAGATCTTAATATGCTTGACTGTCTGATAGCACCATTTTTCGACTCTATCTGATATTCTAGCTTTTGAATTTGTCACTTGTTGAGCAAGCTCTCTGTAAGAAGAAAATGAGAACACAGATTTTTGATATTGTCTACTCAGAGATTACAGACTTAATTTGTATCATCCAAAGACATAGTCTAGCTACATTTCATCATAATGTCCTGTGTCATAGGGACCGACCGACTATCTTTTTAAGACATCGGACGATTGGCATTCCTTTAAAGTCCTGGACGGAATTATATCCCTTGTGGTAAAGGGGTTCAAATGGACACTAGGGACACTTGTTTAAATTAGAAACTGGCACCTCCCCAAGTTCACAATGCTCTTCGCTGGCGGCTAAACGACATTCATTCATCTTAGTTTGAGTTTCATTTAGTATCGCAAACTTGATCCCCAGAAGGGAATCAAAGTCTAGAGGCTGAGATAATCTATGTCATTAATAAAAGTATTAACTGGAGGCTCATTTAGTGAGAACAAATGTCCTAGGATCCAGTAAGTTAAATTCCTCAAGAAAGCCATCCAAAGCCCCTTCTGGGATGTTATGTAAATCTACTTCGCCTTTTCTTATCTTATCCAAATTATTAATTGCTTTCTTAAATCGATCTATATCCATTACCAATCCATAGTAATCTCTTACCCTTTCCAAGGTAGTCTCATAATGTTTTTTATGTCCTGATGCTGTCGCGTCAGATATCAGAGCAACATCATATCCAATGTTAAATCCTTCTCTTAAGGATGTCTCTACACAAATTGAAGTATCAATCCCAGTAAAAACTAGCAGGTTAATGCCTTCGCTCTGAAGCCAGACTCGAAATTCTGTGTCTTGGAAAGCAGAATCTCTCCGCTTGATAACTACATGATCATTTTCTGTAGGCTTTAGTTCGTCAATAGTAAGTCCATCCCATGAGCCCCTGATGCAAATCGGAAACTTCAGTCGCTCTTGTCTTGATTTTGGTAGAAAATTATGAATCTTTGTCAAAACGTCAATTCCACTAGCCTCCTTGACTGCTTCAGTGTAAAAAATAGGAATTTCCTTGCTCCTGCAGAATTCGATTAAATCCTTAAGCCTCGGTATTATCTCCCTATAATTGGAAGTGTTCATTCCCAATTTATCATATGAGCCCTCTTTGCTAACAAAACCATTTTGCATATCTATTACGACTAAAGCAGGCACAATCTTACGGATTGATGGGAAGACGACTTCAAACATTTTTAGATTTCTCTACATTACCATAAGATATAAGTGTGTATCTTTTATTGTATCGCGCTCTACTGATCACTATTTTATTATTCAATATTTTCTTTTTTTGATAAAGTACCTGCGCTCCACTATACTGACGAATGCCACCCCTTTTCGTTGAGATTAAATATTCAAATTAAGTCAGAAGAATATTGCAGAGATTAGAAGAAATCCCTCCATAGCTTCGAATGTTGCAGATAGTCCTAGGAGCTATCTGCATAACACTTTCCCTTGTCACAATACTATACATAGGCCCTGCAATCTTTTCAATTATAATAATACTTTCCGTTATATTACTCGTAATTGGCATTGAGCGGGTGGCCACAGGGATAGCAAGTTCTAGAGCCAATAAATCTCGTCTATTTAACATCGGGATTGGATTACTAATTGTAGCTTTTTCGATAGTTTTAATGCAGTTTCCAATTTTCACATCTGAGATACTAATACTTCTTGGTGCAATAGCACTTTTCTTTAGCGGTATCTCGAGGATAGTCCATGGTATCCGAGGCGATAACCAGGACCGATCTAGAGCACTACAGGTGGGGGTAGGCGTTGTAAGTCTTGCAATTTCACTTATAATAATGGTACATCCTGTCAATGTTGGTCTGCCCTTACTAGGTGTCATAATTTCAGTTGCACTTCTTATAAGTGGGATCGAAATGATGTTAGTTGGAATTACTGGAAGGCCCAAGGATAGATTAACAGCCTGATCTCGCGAAAAGAGCACGCAGATTTAGTAGTTCCTAAAGTAAAGTACTATGTTATTTTCGTTTTAATTGAACTTATTTATTATGATTCTTGAGGAGAGTATTAAAAATCAGGATTTGGTGAATCCAAGATACTAGTTCCAAATATCATTCCATATTAGTCTGATGAAAGTCTAGTTATGTCTCACAACCTCTTAACACTGCGTAAAAAGAGCAGCTTAAGATAAGTATGTCAAATTTTGCTATCATTCTTGATAGAAGATAATCGTAAAAATGTTATTATCGTCTCTCAAGAGTTCGCGTACTCTAGTCAGGCAGCAACATTCACTCTCTGCCCATATGACATAATCTTAAATACAGCCATCGTTATTTTTGCAATAAGTTGTCTGCAAGTGCTTCTACAATGCCTACAGAACAGATATCATTTAACGCTTGGAAATCCGCTCTGATACTAAGCTCCACTATTGTAATATTTCTATTTCTTAACACAGCCATGTCGCCAGCTCTTTCTAGCGTTGCGAACCATTTCCAAGTTTCTTTGTCACTTGCGTCTTGGGTTATGACAGCATACATGGTCTCAGGTGCTGTCATGACTGTCATCATGGGAAGGCTATCCGACCTTGTTGGAGCCAAGAAGATGCTAATGTTAATGATGATCTGTTTTGCAGTAGGAACCATATTAGCACCGTTTAGTAGGGATGTATACACGCTTTTTGCTATCAGAGCACTTCAAGGAATAGCTGTAGCCAGCACTCCCATCTCAACTAAAATAATCAGAGATCAGTTTCCAAAAGGCAAGTTTGCTGTTGGGATGGGCATATACCTTTCTTCGTATTCTGGAGGTATGGCATTAGGCGGTGTTTTAGGACCGCCTATAGCAGCAGATGCAGGTTGGCAGGGCCTATTCTACTTCACAGCACCTATTGCAGTGATTTTGACCTTTGTTTGCTGGAGGTTTATTCATACAGATGAAACTAAAAAGATACATGAACATGATGATACTGTAATTGATGAACATTTATTAGACAGTCGTCATGGTGATTTTCCTACCAAAGCACAAAAGCAACCTAAAAGGCAACGTCTAGACTTTATGGGTATTATAACTATGACTGTGACTTTAGTTAGCTTTCTAATAGCAATAACATTTAGTGGATCAATAGCTACCAATTTCACTAGTTTTGTAGTACCTCTAGTCGTCGGAATTATTTTTCTAATAATTTTTATAATTGTGGAAAAGCGAGTAAAGGCTCCTTTAATAAACCTGAAGTTAGTTTTCCATCCAGTTATTTTTACAGGGAACATTATGATGCTGATGTTTGGCATAGTACAATATTTCATTATTACTGGCATACCTCAATTGGGCTCAGCACCTCCTCCCTCTGGATTAGGACTAGACCCAACTCATACTGGACTATTACAGCTAGCATTTGGCCTGTCAATGATGATCTTCGGTCCGGTCTTTGGGCTATTAATAGGAAAGAGAAAGGGATTAAATACAAAACTACTCGTACCTGGCATTTTAATTTCAGCCATTTCATTCTTGTTACTCACACTATTCCACTCAACATCACAAGCAGTTAATGGGGGTCTGTTTCTGTTTGGTATAGCTGGAGCCCTTCTCCCTCTAACATTAAACAATACAAATATTTCATTTACACCTAAAGAATATACCGGAATTTCTTCAGCAGCAACAAATATGATGAGAATAGTAGGGGGTGCTATAGGTCCGGTTATGGTAACTGTAATTCTCTCATCAATTACTATATCCATTTCTGTCAACGGAACAGAAGGTACCTATCCTAGTCCAGAAGCTTTTAACATTATGTTTGGTGCTGGGCTTGTAATGCTAGTAGCATCTGTAATCCTAAGCATTAGAATGAAACGACTTGCTTCAAGACTGGTGCCTTTGACAGCCAAGGATATAACGTAAGCTACATTCTACATGTATATGGAGAATATACGTTAAAGATCTGTTTACAGATTGCAGCAAAAGATAGAAAAACTGCAATCACGGATCGATAAGTTAAGGGAGCAGTCACGAATACAAGTACTAAAGAATTACGTATTAAAGGGTTCTTCTCCTTCATCTTTGTCATCTCTACCGCCTCCCGCCCTTACTGCAATGACCAATAGTACCCTTGAAAACTCCACTAACAATCACTAACAATAATTCGACATTGCAGTCTTTCACAGTGCCTTCACCCGCTGCACTATCTTCATCGCCAGCGTCTTCTCCTACAGAAGAGCATCCAATATTTACTCATGATACCGGTACTGATAAAATCTCAACCACTACGAATTGGGTTTTTAATGATGATAAAAGTAATAATGATAATTATACCTATACTAGTGGCCTCGTCTCCAGTCCATTAATTCTACCAATTGATGATGCTCATACGACTAATACTAATCTCACCATTCATTCTGGTGGTGGAATTGTTAATTCTTTCAGCCAGCCATCACGACAAATAAATACCAAAGATATATCTGATAATGCAATTACTATTCCAAAGATAGCCAATAATGCAATAACCGAGGCTAAACTATCTCGAGATGCAGTTCACGTAGCATGGCCCGATGATACCATGTCTGGAAACTCAGAGATACTTTATAGAAAAAGTACCGATCGTGGAAC
>JARBAU010000349.1 GCA_029237525.1 Nitrososphaerales archaeon
GGCATTTTTTGTGGCAGTACTCCGATTACTGTGATTCTTGCAAGAACATCTTTTAATTGTGTACCTCTCTTTGAATCCTCTAAATTAAACTTTAGATCTGTGAATCCACTCACGAGTGGTTTATCCGGAGAATATGTGAACTGAATTTTAGTATTCGATTGTTTATCAATCCACTCTTGGCTGTCTTTGGCCGGAAGAACTGGTTGTTGATGCTGCGCATACACATTAGTAGGTGCGTTGTATACTGATAATATACTTTCTTGTTTTGATGCTGCGTTTGGCAGCAATATAATATTGGTGAAAATAACGAAAAATAATAATAAATTGCAGAAATGTCTCAACTCTAACACATTAACGATAAGTTTGTGATTTGCCTTTGTCTGACACCATCTATATATTTTCAAGTAGATATGCTAGATAAATCTATCCTGGGCGTTCTTGATTTGCCATCCTTGAAGACAGTTCTAGGCATGTACTTCATCGAAAAGGAAGCTGCGCTAAGTAATACAGGCTCAAATCCTTTACCCATGTCTGTTAGACTATATTCTATTCTGATCGGATATTCTGTTACAATACTTCTTTTAATGATTCCGATGCGTTCGAGCTCGCGTAGACGTTCTGTAAGAACTTTCGGTGATATTCTTTCTATATTTTCCATAAAACGGTTAAATTGTGTATTGCCTCTTAGAATTTCTCTTATAATAAGAACAGTCCATCTTTTTCCAATAATCCTAAAGGTAGTCTCAATCGGGCATGACTTAAGCTCTGACATATCATAAACAGTTTCTATAATAGCGCATTTGTTTTTGTCATCATTATGTATCATTATATCTCTACCTAACTTCCTGTTAGTAACTAACTGTGGTTCTGGTTGCATGAGACTTATAAACTATGCTTTTGATATCTGATATGTAAATGAAATCTACATTGATTCAAAGGTATCACAACGATACAAAGATACGACTTCCCTATTGGTCGGTGTTCAGGCATGAGAATTAGACTTATTTTTTGTGTTAGGTGTATTTCAGGGAAGACATCTAGCTTTCGACATGTCCGCTGGCATAGGTGATATTATTATCGGAGTCTAGCAAACATAATAAGGCAAGAATCAAGTTCCAAACGCGTTACCTCGGTTCGGAATGAATTTCAGAATTGTAGACTAAGTAACGGCAGTTAGTCTTGGTTTAAAAATAGCTTAAATTTAGCTTGTCCACAATGACGTCATTCCCTTGATTCTAGTACCAACTTTGGGAGTCCCGCTAGCACTCGTCCTACATCGTCTTACTCTTAATCGCGTAAGAAAAATAAAATTGCATTTTAGATAAAATGTACCAACAAGCTAATCTTCCAATCTTATACCATACTACCATATCCTTTTGGATTTATTGATGTTTAGCACGATTTTGGGAAATCGAACTTACTTGTACTTCATGATGCTTTATGAATAATTATATGAGTGTTTTACAGATTTATAAAATTAAATGATTGATACACAAACTTGTTGCCTAATCTTACTTCTGATAATTTGATTTAAAAAAGTTATGAAAAGGTGTGCAGAAGAAATAGCAAAATAATAACATAGAAAGTTATTAAATATCTACTTGCAGATGTACTACAAATCTATAGCCATGGACTGGGATTTATACAATATGACATAAAGCCTTTCAAGCTTCAAATCGATTCACTGGGCAATCGAACTAAAATCAAAATCAAAAACAATGAATGAAAATCATTATTGGGATGGTTGTATGCATGACTCATTATTTGCAAGTATAATATCTATAGAAAATATTGATAAAAATAATATAAATGATAAATTGGGTTTTGGCTTAGAGAAAAATTCCGAAATAACAGAATTGGAATTGAAGCCCTACATGTAGTAGTTAAGTATTATTTATCGTCAATAATACGTTCAATTTACATAAATTATACGCATATCTTTTTCTCCGAACATATACTCTTGCAAGATTTTTGAATATGTTGGATTTACCATTGAAGGTACTTTGAAAGAACATTCTTACAAACATGGTATTTCGTATGATGCCCTACTTGCTTTTGCCAAAAACACAGAATTCGAACAAGATATAGTATATGGGTTTGAAGTTTGAAGATTGTTTGAAGCTAAATACAAAGGGCATTATTGAACTTGAATTTTTTGAGGATTAGATCGGTTAGTAATGAAGTGCAAGATAGGCCATAATCAAAATCTGTATAACTATAAGATGTACTTGATGATGCTTGAAATACCACGTTTAACTATTGTAAGAATTTGTTGCATTAGATATTAGCTTTGTTGTTTGTTTGATTGGTTGTATGTTTGTATGTTCGTATGATTGTTTGTTATAGTATTATCTGCTAACTCTTTTTGTTAGACATTTGAAAGACAATACCCGCAAAGATCATATGTACTAGTTAGACCCTTGTAAATTGAAAAAAATAAGATGAATTATTTTTTCAACTTTTCTGACTAGTTACATTAAACTATGATTAATACTGATGTTAACCCATTCCTGGTCCGCTCATCATGCCGTTATGAGGACCGCCACCGCCACCCCAGCCATTCATCATGGAGCCAGGTCCACCGTGCATCATCATTTGACCGCCACCCATCATCATACCATGCATCATCATTGGTCCTCCTTTTAATGCTGGTTGACTAACTAGCACTTTTCCATTTCCTGCATCCACCATTACTTGGTGGAAGTTATAACTGCCATCAACAATCCAGACTGTAATTACCAAATATCCGTTTACAACCCCGTAATGCGCTGCTACGGCATGAGAATTGTTTCCAACCGTATTTTCTGCAGTCGTTGCAGCTTGACTCAGACTAACTTTTATCTGTGATGCTAATGCATTTCCAAAAACAGTAGATAACTTGATAGAACCAGTAAGATTAGGCCCGGCACCCGCCATCATCATTCCCATCATACCTCCTCTGCTTCCAGCCCCGCCTGTCATATTACTTGTTCCTGTCATGTTGCCTCCTGCACTCATCTGCGCACTCGCTTTTTGCATATTGGCGAAAGTAAACATTCCACCTAGCAAAGTGGCTGCCAATAATAAAGCTCCTATCGTGCTTGTGATTATAGTTCTCATACTCAAATATGTGTGAAGATAATATATTAGACTTGCCATAATCCTTGGTACACGTAGTGACCAGTTCTGTGTGCCATGCTAGACCAGGATCTGTAAGAACCCATGCTTTATGATGTGATAAATGCCGCATAGATTTGAAGAAAACAGGCCAAAGATTATCTTACCAGATTGTTGGTATAGCTTTGATCAATATTGACCGACTGTTTCTCTCCATGGTTCCAATGGATTTTTGTTATCGTAATAACAGATGGATAATTAAACCAACTCATATCGGTCCCTTATATTCAACAACCGAGGAAAAGGCAATCTTACCAGAATGATCAAAATTCAAACTAGGCGTAGTAATATGCATTAGCTTTGACTTTGTTCCTTCAGCTAGTTTCAATATAA
>JARBAU010000040.1 GCA_029237525.1 Nitrososphaerales archaeon
ATAATACTTGTAACCAAAAAAGGAGGCAATAGCAAAATTTGGTATCGACATTAAAAGGAAGAAAAATGAATAGTGCAGAGAAGACATGAATAACCCAAATATGCCCGCTGAGCATGCAATTATAGCCAAAGATAGAATAACACCTTTCTGAACTGGCACCACAGTAACTGGATATCTGAGCTATAAAGACCTTTCAAAGCATGTAACTTGAAATATTATAATTATGCTTACCCTGGACTACTATTTGTACAGATACGAAGAATTCATACTTTAATATGAAAACCACTTCCTAATCTTTCTTAGCATATGTATTCATAAACCCTGTATATACTACCGACGTTCAGATAAGATGGGTAATTCCATTTTGAAGTATCAAGTTTAATCTCGCGAAGATTTACTTTATCGACCCAAACTCCTTCAACAGTGGGATGACACAAAATGTTGAAGATGGATTCCCCGACTAGGATTTGATCAGCCTGAGTAATGGATGCTATTTTTGCGGCAATGTTAATTGCGGAACCTAATACGTCAATATGTGCCTTTTGTATATCTTTTCCATAAACAACTACTAAAACCTCTCCATAATCCATCCCAATCCTTACTTTGATATCTGGTAACTTCATTTGCTCGAGTATTGGGGATATGATTTCTTGGATGATACCTAGAATGGCCCTAGAACAATTAATTGCATTGATACAAGCCTTATTGCGATCGTGTCCTGCGGGAAACAAGATGATAACAGCGTCTCCTACATACTTGAATACATATCCACCATAACCTGAAACAGCAACACTGACTTCTTGGGCAAATATTTGGATCAACAGCGCAAATTTGTCTTCCTTTAAAGAAAGACTCATCTGCGTCGAATTGTTGATATCTACAAACAGGAATACGAAGTTTGTTTTCGAGTTTGCGTGTCTCCTTAATAACTTTCTACTTTCTTGTGTTGACAAGTCAAGTTGAACTCCATCTCTTAATGTTCTTCTTACTCTTGCGCGAATTTGATCGAATAGAGAACCTGTATTTTGTTCATTCTGTACTATATCCATAAGCTATCTTTCCCTCGCCATCAAAAAATAATTCGAAGGTAGGTCTCTATCCATAACTATTCTTGAATCTCAGATCATATATGTGTTCGATTGACCAGTTTATATTCTAAAAGGGCAATAGTTTAACTTAATTTATTCCTAAACAATCTCATTCATGCACAATACAAAAACGATTATGCATTTCCAGATAAGGCATATATGCTAATGCATGAGTATTACTTCGATAGATCTAGGTCATATGTCAGTTAAAGTGGATCTTGTGCAGTCCCTCTATGGTGTGATAAATGAAATTGGTAAAATCAATATTAAAAAAGACCTCGTAAGTTCAGATCTTGAAGCCTCTAGAAAATATATGCAGATCATAATGGACTTATGCCTGTTGAGGCTCAGGAATGATTCGAAAATTGAAGTTACTGATGACATGATTCCAGACCTCTGCGAAGCCCTCCTGCATTTCATGCTAACGGCTTCGACGTTGCCTTCTGCTAGAAAGATAAAGGTGAATAACAAATTAAAAATAGATCTGGCTATTCCAAATTTACAATGTTTAATGAACACCCCTCAGAAGGCGCTAGTTATAGCTATAATGCGTAAGCTAGATGATACTAATAGAATTTCCCAGATTAAATCGATTCAGCCTAACACTGGTAATATCTGGCTAATATCTGCTAAACCATTAAGAATAAAAGGATTAAGAGAATATAGTGTATTCCCCACAGGTTCCTCTAAGAGATTCTGTGATATTGTTGTTGATATAGAACACTTCTTGAGAAGATCCGGCGACAGAAGCATGAGGTTTGTCCATTCTTAGTACATTCTAAAACGAAGAAAATCTATAAATCAGGTCTATAAAAGGCATTTGTACAGGTCTAAAGATCACAACCGTTTATCACCTGAACTGTCATCAGAAAGTCATATTTTAATCAATAACTACCCTTTATTGTGATATCTATCAAGCTATACGTACTTTGCAAAATTACTTTCTTGTACCTTACTTATTATCTACCATATTTGCAGAGCCTCAAATCGTTAAAGATAATAGCCCATCCGAGTAATTTCGTAATGCTCGATCCTATTATCGACATCAGATAAGAATCTCACATCATATCTATCTTGTTATGAGTGGTTCCTGAATAATTAAGTTAATAAGTTAGATATTCTAATATAGACATTTATAGATAGGGAATGAGCTTCCTGAGCACCCAAACAAAACAGTCGATTTTATCCGCTCTAGCTGACC
>JARBAU010000350.1 GCA_029237525.1 Nitrososphaerales archaeon
ATCTATAACCAAATATACTGCAGATAGGATTATCAAAGGTTCAGATATAGTAATAGATGCACTCGACAGCGTAGATGCCAGATATGCACTTAATGATGCATGTATAAAACACGATGTACCATTTATTTATGCAGGTGCTTTGGGCACTGTTGGCTCGGTTTGCACTATATTACCAAAAAGATCTGCATGTTTACGATGCATATTTCCTGCGTTGTCTGAAGATAATATGCCTACGTGTAGTACCGAAGGAGTGCACCCATCTATACTATATATGGTGGGTGCTATACAAGTATCTGAAGCTATAAAGATCATTACACACCAACAACCATCGCTTATTAACAAGCTGTTGTATATCGATTTAAACGATCTATCATTTGAAAAAATACAGATGTCTCGACAAAAGGAGTGTCCCTCATGTGGTTCATTCAACACAAAAGTGCCGGAAAAGATCACAATATCTCACGATCATCTTATCGTTGAAGAATTATGTGGCAGAGACAGAGGCAAGAGAACTTATACATTAACTCCGTCAGAACCTTTCTTATCACTAAATTTGAATAACATTGTAGAAACTGCTGATTCACTAGGATATACGGTCAAAACTAAAGGTAACCTGGGAATAACTGCTGTTAATGGCAAGACATCGATTAGCTTCTTAACAAGCGGTGCAGCAACAATCGTTGGCGCCACTGATGAAGCTGATGCATTGTCAATATATCGAACTTTTGCAGAAAAGTGCTAAAGATATTGAATATATCCAATGAACAAATACAAGTCATTACATAATCGCACTGTAATCTTTTAGATAAAGGATTGAAATGCAACAGTACAATTTTCTTACAAGTCACGCGAACTTTACTACATAATAAAGTACATTGCTCAAGTATTATAACATAGCCATTATAATTGCCTAATATACTTCACCAAAACCGTCAATGGTTAGGAAATATCATATTTCATATAGATTTGAATTCCTTTTATCCGTCCTGTGAGGAGTTACGCGATCCGTTACTAAAAGGAAAAACACATGCCGTAATTATGACCGACAAACGAAATTCTATTATCACAAAGGGAGTAGTGGCATCATGCTCGTACGAAGCTAAGAAGCTTGGCATTAGATCCGCTATGCCTCTTTCCAAGGCTCTGAAATTGTGTCCTAATCTGATTTTAAAGCCAGTTGATCTGACATATTACAAACAAATTTCAGAAAAGGTGATTGCTCTTTTAGAGACCTATTCTGATACTTTGGAACAAGCCAGTATAGACGAAGCATATCTTGACTGTACTAATAAAGTTTCCACGTTTGGCTTAACTATTGAGCAACACGCACTACTCATGAAGAAGGCAATTAAGGAACAGTGCAATCTTCTCTGCTCAATTGGAGTAGCATCTACGAAATCAGCTGCAAAGATTGCATCAGACTATCAAAAACCTGATGGACTTACTATTGTTTCTCCTGATAATTTACAAATATTTCTCAAACCTTTGGAAGTGGAAAGAATACCAGGTGTTGGAGCCAAGACAGAAGAAATCCTGAAGGCTGAGATGGGCATAGAGTCGATAGGACAATTAGCCAAGCATGATGTTCAAGAACTTATGGATAGATTAGGGAAAAAAGGTATATGGCTGTGGCAGGTCGCAACTGGTCAAGACCGCGATCCTGTAGTACCTCGAGAGGATTATCTTTCGTTTAGCAACGAGTACACTCTTGAGAAATTCACCAATAATAAACAACTGATTCTTAAAGGTCTGACTAGCTTGATCAGTGAGTTATATGAAAAGGTAAATGAAAATGGATATGAATTTAAAACTATTGGTATAAAATTAGTTAATGTTAATTTTACGGTTATAACCAGGGAGAGATCATATACAAGTTACCAGAATAAACAAGAGTCCATTTCATCTATTGTGCAATATCTTTTAGATAAATGTTCGCTGATTGATGAATCAGAGACATCTATCTCTGCTACACCAGTTAGAAAAATTGGATTGAGGGTTTCAAACTTGATACGAATGGAGAAAAAAAAATCTATTAAACAGAAGTCATTGTTAGAATATGTATAGTCGGTTCGTCTCATTTGTCAAATTTGCAATGTCAAACAAAAATGATTTAATCTGACCATATATTAAATAATTCTAACTACGGGATTTTAATTTTCATAAATAAGACTATTTATGCCTTTTCTAATATCGGGATATCTTGAACGTCCACTGAATTCTGGTAGTGCAAAATTTGTTTGTTCGTTTTTTAATATAGTAGTGATTCTCTTCTAAAGTTGCTAGATGTTCTATGTTAAAAATTTAGACAACAAAATCCCAAATACGAAAGACCACTACCTTTCATATAAGAATAAGAACATGATTTTCATAATCTACAAATCCTATTCTTTCAATATCGTTTTTATATTACAGTAATGTCTA
>JARBAU010000351.1 GCA_029237525.1 Nitrososphaerales archaeon
ATAGTGGTAGTAGTTCAAGCAATAGTGGTAGTAGTGGTAGTAGTGGTAGTAGTGGTAGTAGTTCAAGCAAAGGCGATTACGACAAGTTCCAGAGTTGTCTGTCTGATGCATCTAATGACGGCTCTGCAACCAAACAACAAATAAGAGACTGCTTTGATTCTACCTACGGTGGCGGAAGCAGCGGAAGCAGCGGAAGCAGCGGAAGCAGCGGAAGCAGCGGAAGCAGCGGAAGCAGCGATACTAGTGACAATTCTGGCGACAGCAGCGATTCAGGCAATGGCGCTGACGACAGTAACAACAATAACAATAGTTAACCAAGGTAATAACCATTTGAAAGTACATCCAGGTGTATTTTCAACCCTTTTTTTTGATGGCGTAACTTATCCTATTTTGCAGACATATCATCGATTAGTCCTAGTTCATAATTTAGAAATAATGATCGATGTCAAGAAGAATATATTTATATCCATTTTTAATGATAATATAATGCCTTAGTTATCTTGTACTTTGTTTTACTATTGCCTACAATTTGATTGAATTTGATGTCTACACTATACTATGTATTGTAAAGCCAATCAATATATTTATCGACATTGAAGTGTATTGTACATATTACTCGATTTGCAAGTTTAGATACATAACATCAAGACTACTCTTAATATATAAATTTCGAACAATTCTAGTTGCCAGAGGAAGAATCAATTTGCAGATAATCTATTCTTAAGTTAGAAAAGTTCAGGAGACAATTGGATAATAAAGATTATTTGAAAACTAGAAATGGTATAATGACTTTGTACAATCGAATTCCTGGGTCGGAATGATCCTCTGACTTAGTAATTTGCATTACTAATTGAAGTCAACGGTAATATTAAATTTAAATCATATGAATTGGTTTGCTTAAGAGATATGTATAATTGATTTATGCAAGCCTTCACCGTGTGCGATATCATATCACCAGAATTTGGGCTTAGTACAAGTCATATCTGAACTAGCATGGCAAAATCCAATTCAAAAATACATGACAATCAAATATCATTAATAAAGCATACATCATAATAGAAATTTGCGTCTATGAGTGGTTGTAAGCATTGGGGATGCAATAAAGTTAATAATACGTGTATTGGATGCGGGTCGGTAGTTTGCCCAAATTGTTTGCAAGAACCTAATAATTGTGATTGTGACAACAAAGAAGATTGCTGTGTTCATTAGATAAAAGAAAGGAGCAGTATAGCAAATATTATTGCTTTTGTACACTGGAAGATTCTGGGAGCTAGATTGGACTGATACATCACTCTGCACGGTTATACGTATATCATAAATTAATTTCGAATATTCTTTTATTTTCGCTTTTTTTTATAAATTCTGCAGTAAAATGAATTTGATTTGGCTCCATAGTGACCTTCGTCGCAGACTCGTATAAATTTCTATTATCGTACTAAAACTGCAATAGATTGACCAGAGCCTCCCTAATTATCGTTACTGTTACTATCTACACTATTGTTACAATTGATGCTATCGTGATCAGTTCTAGAGACGCAACCGATGATGAAAGTAGTACAACGTCGACAATAAGTCTAGTAATGAATCCATTTAATCCTGTCAAATAAGGTTTTCCAATTGTCTTTCCAATTACACAGATGCTAGATCTATTACAAGCTAGATCGCCCATTTACTCACTATTGAGATTAATTGCCAATATGTATTAATAATGGCATTGAGAGCAGTAGTTCGTTATAAGATTCTATCACATCCTGTTATCGCAATTTTATCTACTATTCTATTTTGCCAGTCAACAGTGAGTGTTGACTAGCTTGGGAATGATATACATATTCAACCAATAGGTACGAAGACAAAAGCTAATACAATTGATCACAGTTTAATGAAAGTTCGCACCGGAACAAAATATCTCACAGATAATGCAATTCAAGAATTTCGGAATATTAACATTAATAGTATAATTGCCTACCTAAAAATGAGCTGAATAGGAATTATCATCATTGGTAGTTGTAGGAGAAAATAATGTACGGCGGTATTTAAGTCAACAAATCAACCATTGACATTAATGTCGCTTCTACAAAAGTACAATTCGGTCGTTGGAGAAAGGTCAATCTGAAAGTTGTAAGTTATATCTCAATTTAGCTGAATTAGAATTAGGCAGAAAATATATCGTACTTATCGCAAAACCCGCAAATATTCCATCAGCAATAGCAACACTGTCTTTATGGATCTCTCCAGAGAAAAACATTGATTATGTTTGCATTCATTACGAGTAAAGCGAATTTTTGTCCCGTTGCAAAAACTATCTTTCTCTTCAAATTTGCTATAGAATTATTAGGGGTCGGTCTAATGAACTAATTGTTGTATACTCAGCATTAGTTTTTTGTTTCAAGCTTATTGCATGTTTGATTACAAAAAGCAGTATCAAGATCCAAAACACAAGATTATAAACATTTTTAGTTATTACTTTCTCAATAATAAATATGATGACAAAGAATTTTACTACAATTAACGATTGCATGCTTTCCATCGTATACGCATAGTTTAGACTATTAGTAGTAACGTTTCCTCTCCCATGGAAATACAATCCATTTTTCGTGGTTTAACACCCTTGCAATTAATTTGGCGTTGTTATCTTTAAATCTAGTCATAAGAAATGCAAAGTCAGAATCAAATCTCTTTACTATGTCAAATACTTTGGCAAATGTATCACCAGTATCATATATATCATCGACAATAAGGTATTTTCTATCTTCAACCAATGATGGCATCTCTTGCATATACAATTTTTTATTTCTTATGGGTATGAATTGTAAGTGATTAATAGTTAGTTCTCGTGCAACCAATTTGGCTGGAATAATACCTCCATGTGTAATTGCTAGGATTACATCATATTTCTTGCCTGATCGGTGTATTGCACGTGTAAGTTTTTCTACTAATACTTCTATTTCACACCACGTACAATATTCTTTAGGTGAATTCTCTTCGCTTATTTGCGGGTTATATTTCAAATTTACTATACTCCACTAATCTCATTCTGCATTTTTATAACTATTATGGCTGTTTTATAGATATTCTCGACACATAAACGTGCGAATACGTTTACTATACATGCTCTTACTCGACATTATATTCTGTTTATAAGACAACCAATATGCGAATACGATAGATGTCATTAAACTCCGTAGATCTAGATAAACTGTCAAACGTTATTGAAAGAACATTGAAGCAATTACTATAAAGTTAATCGGGCATGTACTTCTACATGCTTCACAATATTATACTGAACAAACATAATTGAGAAGAAAATATGCCGAGTTATCTATCGTAGCAGATGTATTACAGCAAATCATATGTACTATAAAAATAAGACGTGCTCCTACAAAACATGATAATATAGATTTCAGGCCAATCATAACAAGGGCATCAAATATACTTCTATTATCTGTAGTTACAGCCGATAAGGGTTACGAAAGTGAGGAGTATTATCTTTTCGTAATAGAGGATTTGCATGCATTAAGTGTAATCCCAACCCGCTCTGAGCACATATGAATATGGAGAACACATGGCAAATACAGAAAGCAGATGAAACGTGATTACTCTAAATTGCTATACAATCAACGAAATACGGATGAAACCATTGTCTCGGTCATAAAGTAACTATTCGGAGAGTATCTTATGTCTGAGCCGATATCTTTATCATATGTCCCATGATTGGGGGGATTCTCCTTTTAGTTTCCCATTATTGTTAAAAATAATAAACATGCCTGTATAAAGTGAATAAGACATCGTACCATTTGTTATGCTGATGCCCTCAGAATATTAAATATAGTATTCCAGTTGTTCTCTCGATTGGCGCTATATAAAGCTTAGAACATACCATATAACAGTAACGTGTATGTAGTAGGTTCATGGAACGATATGTGTATTGCTTATTTTGCAACACTATGGCCAAACTCAAACCTAGCAAGACTGGAAGAATAATACTGCAATGTAACACATGCTGTGCCTTAGTATTTGCTAATGGGATATTATAACAACAGAGAATTATAACATTGAGAGATTATCGATTTACACCTATACACTGTCCACACTGAGATAATGCCTATACCATAGTTGGATTCTAAATCTAGCCGGCTGTTATCATCTTGTGTGTAATAACTATATTGATAAGCATGGTATGCTATAAGTGGCAGCTATTAATTTATACATATTTACCTAAGAAATATCTACTCGATGAGAATAAATCACCTCTATACATATCTGAAGGCCAACATTAATTTTGTTATTCCAATAGGTCTTATTTTCGTAGTTGTAATTTTTGGCGGTATTGGCGTGTATTTAGTTGAGCACAATCGACCTGGTGCGAATATAACTAACTTAGGTAACGCGTTTTGGTGGGCTGTAATAACAATAACAACCGTAGGATATGGTGATTATACTCCAATCACACCGATCGGACGCATAATAGCAGTGTTGGTAATGTTTTCAGGAATCGGCATAGTTGTATCTCTAGTAACTTTACTTTCGCAAAGAAGATTGCAACACACAGAATCAATGTTAAAGTTAAAGCTAAAGACCGAAGTTCGACCCAAGGTATTAGGTTACGAGACAAAAACGGCGATAAAAGACGAAATCGATGGAATTGAGAAGATGACCGAAGAAGATTTTGACAGACTCATAGTCATGATTAATGGTCTGCGTCGTACTGTACTTGAGGGATCCAAAACCTCGTACAAGTGTTCAAAATGTAGTATTGTTTATTACATTAAGCCTAGATTTTGCAGCAACTGCGGTCTTGCTCAGCCAGATCCCTCGGCATCTTTATCGAATGAATAATTTCTTATGATCATGCAGCCCGGCAAAGGATTTGCATTTTATTCAATGGAATTCAACAGGAATTACATAAAGGGATTCTGTGCAGTTGGTGGTGGAGGTAGTAATACTGAAGAGGCAACGTTTGACTGTAGCCGAGAAAACGATCAATTTATCTTTTTTCTTCATTATTAGTCAATATAGTAGCACGTCAGCTGAAGATGCATGTGACAACGATTTGTGTCGTTAGGACTTATGTCAGATCACTTGTCACTGAAGAACCATTATAAGGATAAATGTGGCTCGGCTTGGTAATCATAGAAAGAATGGAAAATGAGTTTCATTATTCTCTCATTTAACATACCGGAAATAAGGTGATAACTGTAATAACAGCAATGCTCAGAAATATTATCTAAGGTAATCGTCATTTCTTTCCCGGACTGTCCCTCTCCACTAAGTGCTTTATCTCATAATAATTGCATGAACGCTGATTAGTATGATCTAGACTAGCAGGACTTTATGGGCTATCAGCGTCCGGTTGCTAGTCTAGAGCCTTTCAAGTATTGTACGTGGACCGCGAAGAAACTAGGTAAACCTCATTCATAAAATACATTTGGCGTTCAATCACGACATATTTGTCTAAACAGAAAGGGTACATGATTTAATAGATGATTAGGTGTATAAGCACAAAAACGTTGCTAATGCCGAGGTAATAGTTCTTCAGTTTTGATTCTATATATGATCACAAATTCCGAAGTATCGTAGCAGTTTCCTCAGCTGTAAATGCCTTGAGAGTCATAGTCGTAGAACTTCCCTGTTGGCTTTCAAATGATAATAGACTTGACATAATTGTAGCATCATCAGGAGCCTCTACAATGGATACGCCATCATATTGTCCCAATGTATAGTATGTGCCAACCAGTTTCCCTCCTGCTTTTTCTATACTGTTTTTAAAAGTTTCAGAGCGTTTTACAGAATCCTTCACAGTACATATTCCTTGTTCAGTGAACTTCCATAGAATAATGAAATGAGCCATCTTTCTTTTTGGAAATCATTGTCAATATAATATATATACATACCTATCTTGGTTATATATTCAATGATGGTATAAGGTTTGTATGATGCAACAAATCTCTACTAGTATATATACTTTAGTTCCTTAAATAGCACTTCAGCTATCAAGACATTAGAACAGACCACACATTGATACGTATCCAAATCTTGGTCAGGCATTCTATCCCCTCATCTGAATAGGTAACGTCTGTAGTTGTTAGTATTATTTCTATTCTCTACCTAGTATTTTTCAATATACCTAATCCAGAATGATTTGCTTCGTAATCCGAACTTCCACAAAACCTTAAAGGCCGCCCCGCTGACATAATAATATCTTTGATTGACTTTCCATTAGAAATTGTATTGCTTCTGTCACTGTCCTATCAAAAAGCCTTGTATCGCAATTTTTTAGTCGGAGCAGCTCGTTCTGTAGGTGTTCTTTCAAGTCTGAATAGTTAATCACAAAATACTGGTGAAGACTTCCGTAGGCTTACTCTATAGAGGACTTACTCGGCTCTGAAATATTTGGAACATCTGAGCCTACCAAAATTTGACATAAAAAAGGAATTTGAAGATAGTAACGATGTCTGCCTTCTCTATGAGTTACCCATTCGACTCGCCACCAGTAACTAACATTGAGTGTGCGTGGCTTCATATCAATGACGATGGGAAAATAAGCTCAATTAGGGTAATTTTCGACCCACGGCCATACATTTAACATAAGTAGTCGAGGTTTAGAAAAGTCTTCTAGTGTGGTATTTACATAGAACTAGAAGCCAATCTTTTTTTAGTGCCAGAACAGCATTATATTTAATCCTCATTTGAAAAGACTAACAATGTATCCTTGCTCTTGTTATTGCTTTCTCCTCTATCACTAATCTTCAATTCACTCGTAACATGATTAATAGTAAAAACAACTTTAGTCACATCAAATTTATGATCTATTACTGCAAGAGTACCTTTTGTTTTAAGTACCCTATCAAGCTCTCTTACTATTGAATCAGGACTCTTAAGGTCATGTAGATCATAGAATAACAGAATGACGTCCATAGATGCATTTGGTAATTTAGTATCGCAGTCAGTTATTATTGCGTATATATTCTTGATCCTTTGTGTATCTGCCTTTTTACTAATTTCTTTTATGGCTAAGGGATGAATATCTGTTGCATATACTTTTCCGGTAGGTCATACAAGCTGTGCAGCAGGGATGGAATAACTCCCTAATCCGGCACCATATTCAAGGACGTTTGAGCCTGCTCGAAGTCCTATTTGTTTGAGTGTTTTAGTCGATGTATGGAAATAATCACGAAATCGGAAGTATATGGACATAAACCTAAAACCAAGATTACTCATTGGTCTTTCCATCATGAGGATCGGATATGACCATCCTGAATTCAAACTTTCCTACAGATATATTAATATTCCAATGCAATAGTGTGTAACCAAATCTGTATCTTAGACCCTTCTTTCCCTTTGAATTCGGGCCTTACTTGTCGATCTTCTCGGAGAGTAGTGTTGTCAGAATGCAGGCTAGGTGCGAGAAGATCCGTTATGAAAACATCTGTCGTCACATTATTAACATGAGCCGCATTTAAGTTTCGTTATCAAATTGGGCCGGGTCGGATTCGAACCAACGACCCCCGCCATGTCAAGGCGGTATCTTAACCAGGCTAGACCACCGGCCCAAACATATATAACTTTCAAGTTTTTTGTTTATCATCCCAAATATATACGAGTCGGCAAACCTAGTCAGATCCGGTTCCCTGACAATATCCCAGCCGATTCCGGTGACTGGATTTTCGTCACCTACTCAAATCGATATCTAAAATATTGCATTGTTACATTCCATCCTCTGAAACCATTATCGTGTAAAGTAGCTCGATTTCTAGATGAAAGGGGTACCAGATTTTACTTGTTCCAATTTGAATACGATATTGCAGATACCACCTTATTTTCTGGATCCGTATCTGAAAATTATCAACCTAAACTTTTAAGTTCTTTTTACAATAAACTTCGTATTACCATAGCGATTTAATCTTATGGATAGACTGTACGAAAATGTTGTAAGTTATAGTGCTCATCATGTGTAACGATACTTTGTGAGTATGCATACATTTTTAAACATCTTCAGATATCATACAGGGTATTGCTGAACGAATAAGAATTTTTGATACGACGTTAAGAGATGGTGAGCAGACACCAGGCGTGTCTGTTAATTCTGAGCAGAAATTGCAAATTGCTGTCAAATTGGATGAATTGGGTGTAGACACTATTGAGGCTGGATTTCCCATAGTGTCTTCCGGGGAAATGCAAGCTATAAGGTCTATCGTTAAACAAGGCTTGAATGCCGAAGTATGCGGACTCGCCCGTGCTGTAAAATCAGATATTGATGCGGCATTGGCTTGCGACTTGAAGTACGTGCACTTATTCTTGGCTACTTCAGACATACACATGCAATATAAATTAAAAATGAGCAGACAGCAGGTTCTTGAAAATTCAGTATGGGCAATAGATTATGCAAAGAAGCATGGATTACGTGTTGAATTTTCTGCCGAAGACGCTACACGATCTGACAAAGAATTCATGGGTACAGTTTTTAGGGCTGTTGCGGAGGCTGGAGCAGATAGATTAGATATACCCGACACAGTAGGATACGCCACACCTGAGTATATAGCTGAGCTTGTGAAAAGTACAAAACTGGCAACAAATGTCCCTATTAGTATGCATTGTCATGATGATTTAGGTTTTGCTGTTGCAAATACGATAGCAGGAATTAATGCAGGAGCTTCTTGTGCACAGGTGACTATAAACGGAATCGGAGAAAGGGCAGGGAATGCGTCTTTGGAAGAAGTAGTTGTTGCGCTTCAATGTTTGTATCATCGTCAGCATAATATCAAAACCGAGTTGCTTTATGACACTTCGAGATTTGTTTCAAATATCATGGGTATAATTGTGCAACCCAATAAAGCAATTATTGGAGAGAATGCTTTTGGTCATGAATCCGGAATTCATACACACGGCATAATAAACAACCCACTTACCTATGAACCAATCAAACCAGAGATGGTCGGCAGAAGAAGATGGTTGCAGGCTGGCAAACATGCTGGCGCGCATGGTATTAGTTATATGCTTGAAGAGTTTGGCATAAGACCAACTAAAGAGCAGATACATCAGATTGTAGAAAGACAAAAAAGCATAGCAGATCGTGGTAAATCTATAACGACTACTGAACTATTATCTATAACGAGTGAAGTTATGCAAAATTATAAGTTTGAAGAAAAACTTAAACTTTATGACTTTCACACAGTGACAGGGATGAATATAATCCCAACCGCAGTTGTTAGATTGAATAGTAATGGTAATGATGTAATCGCCTCGGAGACTGGTGTAGGACCTGTTGATGCCGCACTAAAAGCTATTCAGAAAATCGCTGGTCAGCTAGATAGTATCAAAATTCACGAATATAGATTAGAATCGATCACAGGGGGATCAGATGCTATGGCCGAAGTCAGTGTCAAGATCGAGGATAAAAATGGAAATATTGTCTCTGCGAGAAAGTCTGGTGAAGATATTGTGATCGCGTCTGTCGAAGCAATGATTGATGCCATTAATAAAATGATGCTAAAAAAAATGCTACTTTCAAATAGAGCTGCCTAGGCTTTGGACAATTAACTGTAACTCAGAGATATTCAGTTTCAGTGTAGACAGAATAATCATTAAAAAATGATGACTGTGGCTATATAAAAATTTTATTTCAAATATTGTAAGTGCCCGAGTTTGTATAATTAGCGAACAAGTTTACACTTAAATTAGAATCTCTTTTTATCATGATTCATTGTGATATAGAATTTTATTATGGTAGACCATCTAACACAAATGATATAATACTAATTCATCAACAATCTCCTGATCACATGATGAATAATGCATTCACAAGTGTTTTCTAGTTTTTACGGTAAATTTCATAGCAGTGATGAGCACGTTCTGGATTTTTAAATTTAAAGTGTGAACAGAAAGTATCGCCTCGGAGAGATGAAACTGACTATAAAAATATGAACAACCATCGCTCTAGTGGATGTTGTAAATGATGGATTACCATTGACCTCCAACTAATTAGATGATACCAAAATCTAGAAACTCGCCATGGTAACTTTCGTATTCTGCCTTTACTTCATCTACAATAGCATTCTGTGGACCGGTGTGACACCATTCAACTACTGCATTAACGCTTACTTCATCTCCTTCCAAAACAGCTTCCACTCGACCATCTTGTACATTACGTACCCATCCTTTTACGCCAAATTTCATAGCAACAATCCGAGTGTTATGTCTAAAATAAACACCTTGAACCTTACCCGATACAAAGAGATGAATCCTAATCTTGTCTTTAGATTCTCCATATGTCACTGGCAAGTGCACTGCATCACAACTAACTGTCATTAGTACGCATGATTTGCAAGGTCGACAGAATCATGACATGTCTCCGCCTTCCTCAATGAATAGCTGCTCATAAGATCCTCCTTTTCTTACTAATTTAAAATCTCCGTTACAAGCCTTCATGACTATGGGTGGTTTAGTTTGACAGTGAAATGGCATGTTAAACACGATGGAATACGCTCCAACGTTATAAAATGAAACATATTTACCGACTCCTGCGTCCTTAAGATCAGATGCTTTTGATAATGGAAATACATCATACGTATCACATAATCTACCGGCTAAATGCGTATTCTTAAATTGATTTGTTGACGAAATTATATGTTCGTTTTTAGACAGGGTTAATATTTCTTGAGGATACTCTTGTTTCAAAAGTGCGGCATCTAGTAGTAAATGATACCCTGCATCTACAATAACAATTTTATGATCATTGTATTCCTTTGTATTTACTATTTTTGATACTAGAATTGAGGATTCTGCTACTAGAAATCTTCCACTTTCGATCATTAGTTCAAATTGGCCGTGAGTTTTGACAAGATCATTTAGTCTAGATATATAATTTGCAGCCATCTGGGTTGGTTTAGGGATTGGTTCGCTATAAAATACTGGTGTTCCTCCACCTATATCAAGCGTATTTACCTGGAAATTTGAATATTCTTTTTTCATTTTTGTGATGAATGCATCTATTCTATCTATCGCATGAAGGTAGCATGTGAAATCTAATATCTGTGATCCCAAATGAAAATGAAAGCCTTCGAATTTAAGTAGATCATTTCTCATTATATATTTCACCAATTGGTAAGCACTATCAAATGTTCCGCCATTAAATGGCACGCCAAATTTGCCGTTTTTATACGATGCTCGGATTTCAGCCTTTACTCCAACTTCAGGGTTAATCCTAATCAGAGTTAGTGGTTTTATTCCTAGTCCAGCAGCTGCTCTGGATAAGTTTGTCATGCCATTAAATGAGCTAACAACAATTCTTCGTACCCCGGATTGCAAGACCTCAACGTATTCCTCATATTCCTCTGTTACACTTGTATAAATGATATTAGCAGGATCTGCTTTGCATTGAGTCATAAAATGAAGTTCACCAATTGACGTCAGATCAAATGTGATTCCATCAGATATGAACGCGCGCAATATTGCTGGACTGAAATTCGCCTTAATTGAATATGCTATTTTTGCATGGCCATTGAACTTAATAAATGCATCGTGCAATTCTTTGACCTTCTTATGTAACGTATTTTCGTCGACTAGATACAGAGGAGTACCATATTGCCTTACCAGTCTGTTGATGTCATCAGGTTTTGCAAAGCGATTTAACGCTGGTGTCGTTAAGTTTAGATTTTCCACCAGTTGGATCTGAGAATTTTCCACCAATTTGTATTTGTTATTTTAGTTGTAAAACATATAACTTAAAAACATTGCCCCAGATATGATCTATTTCATCATCAATTTCAAAAAGATATACAGATAGAAAGAATGGTAGGCAAAAATCATCGATACCCTGTATGGAAACATTTTTAATTATCCTGAGACAGAAGAATTGGAGAAAAAATAGTTCAAACAAATTATCTTGATCTGATCTACCGAATTCGATCGATCACTTGACTGGTATAAAGGAAAACGCCTATTATAAATATTTTAATATTGTTTTACATTTCCTTGATTGAGGATGTGGAAAAAAGAATTGGAGATATCATCTATAATAAGGTACAGTTACTTTTTCTCCAGGCTTGCCTTCTCTTTGAGTCTTTATCTTCTTTACTGCTTCCTCGAAGTGACGCATCATTATATGCGCTTCTGATGCATGTTTAGCTGCTTCCTCTGGGGTAGGATACTTTGCCAAGTATTCATGTAAGACAAGTGATACCGCAGTGTTCGCTACTGAGCTCGCATCAGCTCCACTAAAGTTTTCAGTAAGTTCAGCAACTTTAGCTAAGTCTACGTCTGGACCAATTGGTTTGTCTTTCGAATGAATATCTAATATCCTATGTCTAGCTGCCTTGTCAGGCATTGGAACGAAGACAATCTTATCAAATCTTCCTGGTCTAAGTAATGCTGGATCGATCATGTCAGCTCTATTTGTAGCTGCTAAAACGACGACTCCAGACAATGCCTGAATACCATCTAACTCGGTTAACAATTGAGACACGACGCGCTCGGTCACCATGCTATCTCCGCCCATACCTCTAGTTGGTGCAATAGAATCTATCTCATCAAAGAAAACTACACAAGGGGCTGCTTGTCTTGCCCTTCTGAATATTTCTCTAATTCCTCTCTCAGATTCGCCCACCCATTTGCTAAGTAATTCAGGTCCCCGCACACTAATGAAGTTAGCTTCTGACTCTGTTGCAACAGCTTTTGCAAGCAAGGTCTTTCCAGTTCCAGAAGGGCCATGCATCAACAACCCCTTTGGCATAGAGTGACCGAGTTTAGTATACAAATCGGGATACCTCAAGGGCCATTCTACTGCCTCTTGTAATTCACGTTTTACTTCTTCCAGACCACCAATAGCTGTCCAAGGAATATCTGGAGATTCCAAATAAACCTCCCTCATGGCCGATGGCATCACTTCCTTTACCGCATTTTCAAAATCACTCATCGTGACTATTAGTTTGTTTAGAACTTCCGGTGCAAGCTTCTCATCTTCTAGATTGAGTTCTGGCAGCAATCTCCGTAAGCATTTCATAGCAGCTTCTTTGCATAGGTATTCTAAATCTGCACCTACAAATCCGTGGGTCACAGCTGCTACTCTATCTTGATCAACATCTGTATCTAATGGCATATTGCGAGTATGAATCTGCAATATCTCAAGTCTTCCTCGCTTGTCTGGAACCTTTATCTCTATTTCTCTGTCAAATCTACCTGGTCTTCTTAATGCAGGATCTATCGCGTTTGGTCTGTTCGTAGCTGCAATAACAACTACCTTACCTCTTGCTTCTAATCCATCCATTATTGACAGCAACTGGGAAACCACTCTTCTCTCAACTTCGCCAGTTACTTCTTCTCTTTTCTGAGCTATGTAATATATTTAATATATTAATATTATAGATGGAGACTTATTTTTATTAATTTTGATATTTTGTGTTTGGTTTTGGTAATTTTTTTCTTAATAT
>JARBAU010000352.1 GCA_029237525.1 Nitrososphaerales archaeon
CATATAATTCAGTTTGTTTCCACAAATTTTCAAATATAGCAATATAAGATGCGACTCCAGCTTTACTATTAGAATAAGTTGATAATCCTATCGCCTCGATAAAAGTTGACTTTGAGTCATCCCTTAGTTCCATAACCAATGAAGATTTTCTATCAATGACCAATATTGTGGCTTTAGTATCTGACATCTGTACAATATATCTTACATCTATCATATTACTGTGATAACAATATTGTTTAAGTTGTTGAATTTTTTGCTCGATTACATTGTTTGCAGGTATCATTATCCTAACCTTCACATTTCTTTCTTTAGCTGCGTCTTTTGCTAATTGTATTGCTCCTATCAGTTCCTGACGAATAAATGCATTGATGCTAGGAAATATCCATAGTATCTCCTCTGATGCAGTCTTAACAATGTCTAAATACAGTTCCTGAGCTCTAGCTGAACTTGAAATAACTTCAATATCAGACAAATGTACTCCCGCCTCAATATCTCTTATCCTGTCTAAAGCGTCAATTCCATTCTTCCATAGATCTTCAAAAATGCAATTATAATGCTTAATGTAAGCTGGTTCATTACTAGTCAAAAGACTGTTTATATAGGTACCGTTCTCCATCTTATCTATTGTAGCATAAAAATACCTGTCATCAACAGCAAAATTCATAAATGTCAAGTTTTTGAGATGTCTTATTTGTATACCTGCGTTTAGAAATACTTTAACTAACTCTACACTATCCTTTTCTATAGAAGTAATCCATCGTATTCCTTTACTTACACTCCCTTTTTCTCCTGCTGCTGCTGTTGTTGTTCTTTGCTTGTCAGCTACTATTCTTTTGTACTCTTCAAAATAATTATTATAGACTAGTTGCATTCCACCAACCAAAGAAACTACCGACCTTTCAGTTGCGTTTTGAAGAACAGATTTCATATGATGGACGATTTCATCTTTGTTTTCTAATACTTTAGTTTCATAATGTATTATCCCTTCTTCTAGTTCCTTAATCTTTTGCTGAGCAGGTATAGATCTAGTCCAAAAACTATCAAATACAAATTGCCGTTGATGTTCGACAATTTCCTTTACGTTACTATAGATAATTTGGGATGCTGGCTTCCCTTGTTCATCAAAGCCTGCAGGAGCAATATATTCTATTTCGCTTATGTAAAAATTTCCTTTAATTCCATCTAAATGACGAAGCTCACTGACCATATTTATTAATTCTTTACAGTGGCCGACATTATCCTCAGTGATTTCAGTAACATATCTTAATTCAACACCCCTACTCTTAGCAGCAAGAAACGCATTTCTTAGCTGTTCAAATTTGACAACTAATGATGGCCTTGTGTAATCTACACACGCATCAATTCTATTCTTTGCTTTAGAAGCAAATTGTAATAAAGTGTTTACTGCATTTTGCTCTCCATGCAATACCTCAGTCCTTCCACCCATTACTTCTGATGATGCTGCTTTGACCAAAGAGCCGTCTACCTACTAATAAATTTGTAAGTATAAAACATTAACTGAGATGTTGTTCTCTAGCTTTGATGTTTGCATTTAGTGTTACTGATATATCTTTTATGACCATTAAAGAGAATTCACTAAGAAATACAAATCATAATTTAATAGTTTAGTACTTGTTGAATTCAACTACTTCTCTCATTTGTGATGAAGTGAGCCAAAATCAACCAAGCCTGCCTGGTAATAAGGCCTATGTTCTATGAGACGAAATCAGTTCTTTTTCTTCTTTTCTAATGCAGAATTTGCCTTTGCTACATAGAAGTAGTATGTTATATTGCAGAAGTAAAGTAAGTACAACAAGCATTCTGTCATTAAAAATAAAAATTGGGTTTTCTACTTATATAGAATTCTTTAATGGGATAATTCCAAATAATTACTACATTTTCAAGATGTAATCACAATCATCGAAATTCATCAGAAAGTGCACTAAAATAATTGCATTGTACAATGCTAATACAATGCTAATACAATGCTACAAAAAAATCACAATTTCTTTATACACCATACAACAATGAGAACAATACTTAATAGAATTTTGGGAACGGATTAATAATGCATAACAATAAAGTTAAGAAAATTCTGCTTGTAGATGATGAACCTGATATTTGTTTAACATTAGCTAGTGTTTTGGAAGACAACGAATTTGTAGTTGACACGTTTGATGACCCCCTTCTTAAGTTGGAGAATTTTATTGAGTGGTCTTAATGAAAATGAAATTATTCAAAAGCCGATTGAAAACGAAGAGCTAATCAAACTAATAAATGAAATGATAAACTAAAGCTATACTGAACTACATCAGTAACATATGTAAAAATAACTGCATCAGTAACATATGTAAAAATAACTAGATGACCTAAATGCCATAAATTGCATCAGTTCGTTATCTCGTAAATAATTCAAATGCAGAATCCAATACTATTTATCATCACTTGTTATCGCTGTTGTTGTTATCAATATTATTAACATGACTGCTAATATGACATGATCCCCTGTCATGTTGTTTTGAAAGTCTATTGTAGATAGATCCCACAATAGATTTACAGCCAGAAAAGTAATTAATTATTGGAGATATTATTTTGCCTCCTGGAAGTATGGCTACCAATTCAAGAACGGCCTCAGATCCACTCTTTGTTTCTCCATTAGGGGAGATAAGATGAAATGACCTATAACGTAGAGGAACAGAAATCTTATCAAGCAGACCTTGTTGGTCTGCTTTAGTTAATGAGATAAAATCAATTTTTTCATATCTGTCAAGGATATCAACTACATGCGCGAATCTAGTACATGGTCCACAATCCGCATCGTATGCTATAATATATCTAGAAATAGGTTTAGCTTGCATTTGACTATTCAACCATATTATCAGATATAGAATATTATCAAGGATAGTGTATATATAGCAATTGATAAGACGTTTACAATTAATCTTCAATGTTATGCGTGATATTTAGTTGAGATGTCAGTAATCAGTTGTGTCTACAAATCAAACATAGGACGTCTGTAGACTATTCATGAGATGATTGCGACGACGATACTGTAGTTTATGATGATAATGCAGCAATGACCTAAATTCATTGAGATGTACCATATCGGAAGGTAATGATAAGAATGATTTACCGAATACCCATAGTCAAACGAATGATCTCCCAAGTCATGACTGGAAAGAACATTTCCGTCGAGGAACTAATTGCTGCCTCGCACGTGGTGATTATTTCCTTCCAAATATGACATCTGAGCAAATAAGACAGCTTTAACAACATCATAATCCACTCCTGTTATCCACTCTGATTTTCCCTAAAGTTGTCAACATATATGAAGATGAAAATACCACCAATGAAAGCATGGCAATTGCTGCCGTATAAGCCAGTACAACTCTACTTGCAGAGTTAGTGTATGTGCGTTCAAGACTTGACGAAAGAATTGCTAGTAATACACTGGAAGTGATTTGATTTATTACCACTACCATTCTAAGAGGTAGAATCTGGATCGTGTGAACTCAATGAGATCTATTTATATAAAATGAATATAGGCAGGATTGACGTATACTATAGGTATTATTTGTGTAACACTAGCAATGTCCTTGGCACTAGGGTTGACTTTAAATTCTAAGCTTCCAGTTCAAATTGCCTACATCTTGGCCTTCTTTCCATCCATCTTTATTTTCTTTGAATTCTTCAGGGCACACGACAGCTCGCATTTACGATAAAAGATAATATTCCCTTTTCGATAGAGCTAGTGAAATTATCAAAGTAGATAGGCCAAGTTCACTACTTCAGACTAATTACGAGTTGGTTCATTTGTGAGTCTCAGTAATAAAAAATATTGGCTTATTAAATATGGTGTGAGTATATAAAAAATTCGACCTCAAAAAGATTCTTGCAAGTGTATCTACAGAATCTATCATCTAATAATATTTAACATAGAACTATTCATAAACGCGTAAAACTGTTGAGCAATTCTTGAACAATACTAATAACAATGGCGATAAATCCGGGAGATACATCGTGGGTGCTTATGTCTACCGGACTGGTGCTGTTAATGGTACCTGCTTTGGGTTTTTTCGAAGCAGGCCTAATCAGAAGTAAGAACTCTCTTTCCACACTTATGCAAACCTTCTCAGGCCTCATAATTCTATCAATTCTATGGTTTATTATTGGATTTACACTGGTGTATGCACCGTCTCCTTGGGGGATAATCGGTGGTCTAAAGTGGGCATTTTATTATGGAGTGCCCCTCAATACTTCACTTGATTATGCACCCAACATCCCTGGTGTCACATTTGCTACATACCAGATGATGTTTGCAGTTATAACCCCGCTGCTGATCACGGGTGCGTTTGCTGGAAGGCTGAAGTGGGATGCCTTTTTTGTGTTTATTATAGCATGGAGTATTTTCATATACTATCCACTAGCACACTGGGTCTGGGGAAAAGGATGGCTTGCTCAGCTTGGTGTTTATGATTTTGCAGGTGGAATTGTTATTCATACAAGTGCGGGTATGGGTTCATTAGCAGCTGCACTTGTTCTGGGAAGAAGGAAACATTTTGGTCCAGACATAATGGTGCCACATAACATTCCTCTTGCCGTTATTGGTGCAGCGATGTTATGGTTCGGCTGGTTTGGATTCAATGCAGGCAGTGCCCTTTCATCTGGACCTCTAGCAGCCAACGCATTAATAACCTCTCAGATTGCATCCGCAACGGCAGGGATGGTTTGGCTTTTACTTTCCTGGAAAAAGTCCAAGAAGCCATCTGTTACTGGAGTTATAACGGGAGCTATTGCTGGTCTGGCTGGAGTTACACCTGCTGCCGGATTTATTAGCTCCCAAAGCGCGTTCTTTCTTGGGATCATAGTAGGCTTTGCGTCATATTATGGAATTTTACTTATCAAGCAAAGGCTAAAAATAGATGACGCACTTGATGTAAGTTCTGTTCATGGCATCAGTGGAATTATAGGTTCTCTGGCTATTGGCATTGTGGCAAGTAGTATAATTAATCCCTCAGGACCAAATGGTCTTGCATATGGAAACGCGGCACAATTAGGTATTCAAGCCTTGGGTGTAGTGATAGCAGCTGTGCTGGGCTTTGGAGGAACTATTGTAATAATGAAGGTAATTAATGCAGTTATTGGCCTAAGAGTAAAGCCAGAAGAAGAAGAAATTGGTCTAGATTCTACTCAGCATGGTGAGCGAGCATACGGTGACGAATGGGGAGTCAGCGTATAATGAAAAAAGTAACTGCCTACATTAGGAGTCAAAAGGCCCTGAAGCTAAAAGAACAGCTTAATAAGGCAGGGATAGTTGCGATGACTATAGCGGACATTACTGCTTGGACTTCGTACAGAAAAGTTACGCTACAACGAAGGGGAATTCCAGTAACATATGACCTTGTCCATATGGCCAAGATTGAAGTCTATATTCCAGATGATATGGTTGACCAGGTTCTCAAGGTAATAACCGATAACACTCGGACTGGTGAACTTGGGGACGGTATAATAACTGTATCGAATTTAGATCAAGTAATTAATATTACTACTCTAATGAAAAACGAGGATGCTGTGCACGAACCTTAATCTGAATAGGGATAGTCCATATCGAATAATAATGCAACGCTCTCACTGCAGGCGTAGCAGCTATTCCCGCCGCTGCAGCGTCATGCTATAGAGCACATACATTTGAGAAAAATTGAGACTTCGTAAAAAAGACGTTATTTGATATTGGAAGTGAAAAAGCAACAATGTCTCAACCAATAGTAATAGTAATAACACATTAAATTAGCTGTGTAACTAATACTTATGACTCTACAAATAGTTGTAAATGGTACCCAGATGATTCTCAATTAAGCAAGGGGAATCAGTACTAATCGCCGTAGAGTTCTCTCGTACAAGAACTGTCTACTTAAGAACAACAGAACTTGTTATTTCGTATATTATTTTGAGCAGCTCTTGGTTTAGAATAGGTTTTTGAATGAATTGATTTTCCTTTAGTTCTCTTAACACATTCATAAATTCTCCACGATTAAATTTAGTGGCTGTTAGAAAACATACTTTAACTTTATTGTCTATCTTGTTAATTTCTCTATATAATTCAAAGCCGTTCATCTTTTTCATTATAATATCAAGAATTAAAAGATCATACGAATCCTTTCTAAAATTCTCCAATGCCAGAAGGGGGTCATCAAACGTGTCAACTACAAATTCGTTGTCTTCCAAAACACTAGCTAATGTTAAACAAATATCGGGTTCATCATCTACAATCATGATTTTCTTCATTTTGTTCATAGTTAAATCAGTTTCCACTGCGAATAGGTGTTGTTTATCCTTAGACTAATCATGTATAAAAAAACTAGGATTTTTTATGTCATTGTGTTTGATGATGTGAATAGTAGGTACAATGCAATTATTTTAGTGCACTTTCTGATGAATTTCTATTCTTGGGAATAAATATGTCGGATCTTCAGTATTTTATATCAATTATTGTCTAAAGAATCTTTATATAGATAGAAAAACCAATTTTTATATTTATTGACTGGTAAATCGTTTTCAACTAGGGGGGACATAGGGCAGACCACAACATCATCAACAAGGAAGAAAAGTGAAAGTGTTACGTTTAGAATTGAGTCTAAGGCATTAGAGAAATTGCGACGTGAGGCAGAACAAAAGGATATCAGTGCCAATACGCTAGTAAATAAATTAATAAAAGATCACATAAACTGGCATACTAATGCAGCAAAAGCTGGCTTTATATCAGTAAGAAGACCATTTGTATCAAAGGTCATAAAATATCTACCTGAAGAAGAAATTATTTCTCTAGCAAATTACGTGGCAAAAACAGCAAATAAGGATTCTTTACTACTTATGAGGAAGGAGTATACTTTAAGATCAGCTCTAGATTTTTTAGAATCCTGGATAAAAATATCTGAATATCCGTACAGACACGAAGAGACTGATAATGATCAGAACAAACATTCATACGTTATACAACATGACATGGGAATTAAGGTGTCATTGTATTTGGCTAGTTTATATCAATTCTTATTTGACGAATTAGTACAAAACAATAGGATAGAATTTGACAAAACTGAAAACACAGTAGCGTTTTCAATCGATATTGGAAATGGCTAGCGCCGCATTGATTTGACTAACATTGTCACAGCGAATGAGTGGAGTGTTATTGATATTGCTAATATTACTAATCTAACTCGGCCTTTGATAATCTTTTAATTTAACATTTTATTGAAATCAGCTTTTTGATATAATATCCTAAAATTACTTTAGGATATACTTCTCTTATGATTGAATATTTACTCCTAATGCAGACCTAAAAAACATTCTAATATCAAGATCTAATTCTAATAACTTTTCACATACCCAAATTTTGGCCTCATTTAACAGTGTCAAATAGACATAGAGTGATATCATGATACCACCGGTGGGAAGATTTATATTATGCTATCATGATATCGTGCATAATGAACAAAATAAATCAAATGGAAAACAAAATAGAACAGGTGGAAGAACAGGAACAACAGATCGTAAATGGGGTAAATGTCACAAAACTTATTGGCACGATGGATGCAATAAGGAGCAAACCTATACTCTCAAAATTCAATTTCCGTGCAAAAGGAGAGTGGATTGAGGGTGGTCATAACCAAATAACCATAAACGACTTTTATGGCGCTGGCCAGACTCATACCAGAAGCCAACCTTTTGTGTATGACGAAGATGAACCAGCAGTTCTCCTAGGAGAAGATCATGGAGCCAATGCAGGAGAATATGCACTTGCAGCTCTGAGTAGTTGCTTGACTTCAACTCTCATCTACCATGCAGCTGCTCAAGGCGTAGCCATAGACGAGGTAGAAACCACATTATCTGGTGACATAGACCTTCAAGGCTATCTTGGAATGTCTGAAAACATTAGAAACGGGTATGAGAAAGTAAACGTTACATTCAAAGTCAAATCCGATGCTCCAAAAGAAAAAATAAGAGAACTTGTAGAACTGGCACAAAGGAGATCCCCTGTATTTGACATATTCACTAATCCCACACCAGTACAAGTCTCTCTCCAAGAATAAATAGGATAACAAAAATCTGGTGCTACAAATACAATCAACAAAAATAGAAGATCTGATCAACTAATGTATAGATAGATCCTACTCCACTCTTTTTTTCAATATTTTCTAAACTCCAATAAAAACCTCAAATTCGACCCAAATTACTAGTTTATAACTTGTAAGGAAACCAATCTATTCGTTTACGTTATATGAGAAAATAAAACGAGCAACTTTCTTGCTAGATAATCAAGATTACCCTATTCTTATGATATCTCTAAAAAGAAAGGCGACCGATCAAAAATCTGTAGTCTTGAGTAAGATCTTATCGATTGTCAAAAAAGATAAATTGCATCAGTAAAAATAAAAGTCTTTGGCGTCTTCGAGGCATATTACTCCAGTCTTAAAGGTAGTCATTCTACTATTCGCTTCACCCAATGCTTTACTGTGGATTAGTATCAGATAGGTTTTCCGTGCCCTTGTTAATTGTCAATTCTATATTATTCTCCAATTAATTGCTGTTTAATCATAATTCCTAGCTGATCTATTAACACGGCTTATAATTAGGTGTAATAGATATCTGATAATGCATGTTATGATAAATAAAGGCGTCGACAAGCCTTGTTCCATATGAGGAGAGTATATAGTGCTTAAAACCCAGTTTTGAGCATGATCTTTAAATAGAACGCAGATCTTGCTAAGGATTATGGGGAAGTACGACAAAAGCTCGACTGCGCTCATAATTATAGGTATCGTCGGATTGGTAGTGGCCTTGGCCGTAGGATACTTGTTTTGGCGTGGAATTCTGAGATGGTGAACATCGATGATTCTAGCTACCGCTGTTCTTTGAAGTATTCGACAAGAAGAGTAGATATGTTAAGAGAAAATGGTTGGAAGATAGTCCCAGCGGTAACACACGTCATCATTACCATTTAACACTTTCTCGGCTCCAAAAAGATCCGATAGCATAATTGAATTTGACACAGAATACTGCCTATCTTAGTTCTTGAAGTATCTCACATTATTTTCCTTTTAACGAATATTTAATAACGTGTGAGGCTCCCTATTATTGGTTATGTCTTTTAATAGTAAAAAGTCAGTTGCTTTGCAATTTGTTGAAGAAGTATTAAACAAAGGAAATCTTGATAAAATCAAGAATTTTGTTTCTCCTAATATCATTTGGCACGGACAGTATAAAGAAGTTAAAGGTCTCAAGAGCTTTAAGAAATGGATCTCGCTAGAGCGCAGCCTATTTCCCGATATGCGGTTTAGCGTATTAGATAACGTTACAGAGCATGATAAGGTTGCAATTAGATGGACATTGCTAGCTACACTTAAAAATAAACCAACTAAACATACAAAATTACGAACTATGGGCCTCAGCATTTTTCAATTTGAAGATGACAAAATCAAAGAATCCTGGATTGCCTTTGATGCTCTTGGTCTTGCACTGCAACTTGGAGTTGTTGACGTAGTACCCTCAAAGGTGCAAAAAGCAAAAAAAGAGATGATCCCCTTTGAGTAAGATTCTTAAACAGAAAAAGAACATCATGTTTTTATGCACTTTTTGATGTTCTTTCCTGTTCCATTCGTTCTCAAATACCATCAACTAGGAACTATCGATGTATACATTTAAGGCTTAATTATAATCTCATAAGATTTTCGAGCTCATAATATAACCACTGATGTAGTAACTAATCAACCATAGACAGATTATACAATATACTTATAACTTGTCTAGCAAATCCTTTTAAACATACTTCAAGTTTTCGTATACTCATTGTACGCATTGAACCATATTTAGTTATATGCTTGCCATAATTTTATTCTAGAGATGAATGGATTGTTATTTTCATTGTTGTGAGTGAAGTAGAATGATATTCCTTATTCAATTCATCACTGAATCTAACTGATTCGCCTAACTGCTCTTGTTTTTCGTATTAAACGTGATTCTGATGAATATTTGGTTTTACATCTTGCACTAACATTGCGTCATCTTTCTTTGGTTCAGTCTTGTTATCATCTCTTTCTTGTAAAGACGATTCTGCGCTGTTAGTAGGATTTATGTTTAAATTATTCTCATGAACAACTTTTTAATGGTATCATTATCAATACTTGTTTGCTGGCTTGTTGATTCAACCATTCTAATTTTCCGCATAGTATAGTGATCGTTAAATACTATTTTATGATCATCTGTGAAGTTGGCAACGTAGCCTTTATCAAGACATAATCAATTATTTCTTTTTGAGATAAATCTTTCATCTTAATTGCGGAAATATAGATGATTTTCTCGACAAACTCGACGAGAAGAGATCTTGCATGTGAAGATGCCTTTGTTTTTAGTCTCTTTTTTAATTCACTTCTATTTTGAATATAGTAGTCTGCACATGGCTCATATACATGATGTCCAATACGTTGAATGTTTTGTATCTCAAAGCCTTCTATTTTTATTTTTGATTTAATCCTCTCTAAGCTATAGTGTTCAGATGCCCAAGTGAAATAAAGAATCCCAAGTTTTGCAAATTGTAGTAAAGATGAATGGTGTGATAGCTTTGGACCTATAATTGGTAGTGCAATTACAATCAAACCATCAGGTTTTAGAACTCGTTTAGATTCACTTAAGAATTTAGATAGTGGTTTGAAATGTTGTGCAGATTCTAAAG
>JARBAU010000353.1 GCA_029237525.1 Nitrososphaerales archaeon
CCTAAAATAAGATGGTATCCTTGACCAAGCTAGACGATAGCCCCTCAATTAAGAATTTTTCAATACCTCTTTTAAACGTACACACTACGGCCCAAAGTTGGGTAGAAGGATTAACTAAGAATACGATTTTAGTCCAGTGTCAAGCGTATAAGTAATTGCTACTATTTTTAAACCAATCGCGAAAATTTGATGGATTAAATGGACCTGCCATTGTTTAGTTATTGGAGAGATTAGGATAGATCAAGGTACCGAAGGAAAGGATTTCTGAATGTACATATATGAAAGTATGGACTAATTAAAAGAGCAAAAATTTTAACTCGATAATCTAGATCGAATGATCTTCCTGTTTCTCAAACCTTACAGGCATAACTGACTATTCAAAAGATCCGTTTGTAAAAATTAGAAAGGAAATCGAAATAGTGCAGATAGTTTTTTTCGTCCATGATCAATAGACCGAATAATTATAGCAATGCAAGTAACTGTGAAATAACTCGTGGCCTCAAGTTATTCTGACAATACAGTTGGCGAGATCAAAACATAGTTTTCCCTTTCACAATTAATCTTTTAATAAGATGAAATATATGTATGTGTAAAGATCTGAAACCCATGCAGTGGTGAGAAATTAGATTAGGTGTATCAAATAGTAAAAAACGAGATAATGAAGGCGAAGAGGCACCACTAACTCTGAATGATCTTTGCAATCTTGTAGTAAAAGAAACTCAGATAGAAGTCCTACAACCGATTCCTCTGAATACCTACAAAAGGATTGCAATAACTTTGGCAAGATTACGAATAAATACATCCGATGAAGTCGAAAAAGTCGTGACCGATAGGTTAATCCAACTCATGTCCATGACAGGAAAATTATTATTTGATATTCGAAACAGCAAAATAGTTGATTCTGCTAGTAACAACGTATCATCGTCTGAATCTGGCCCTTCCTTGGACTACTCAAGACTTACTGAGGAGGAGAAATTTATCTTGGATGCTGAAACAGAGTACTCAAAAAGACAGAATATTATTGTGTCTAGCATGCTTAAAGGGCGAGCATTGATGATGGAAATGCTATCGGAGAAGACCCGCTCTAAAAAAGTCGCAATCAGATTTGTAAAGCCCTTTGGACAATTTTTAGGAGTTGACTTGTCTAGATATGGTCCATTCCTTGTTGAAGATATAGCAGTATTACCATTCGAAAATGCTCGTTCATTGATTGAATCTGGAGTTGCAACTGAAATAGAACTTGCCTATTAAATAATGCCTAATTCTATGATCCGATTATAGTCTTTCTACTCAATCACTTGAGAAAAGTTCGAAGTTAGCTTTCCTTGATTGATGTGCACCAATAGTACGCAGATAACGTTTAACTTGATTCCATTGAGCTAACTGCGCCTTGGAATTCGTTCCCTTAATGCTAATTCTGCCTAGTTAGCGTAAATGAAGATACCGCTGAGCCCATTTTTTAGGAAAATGTACCATAATCTTACAATTGCAGCACAAATAATCCAATCGATTAAGCTGCGACGACGAAGCCATAACTAGGTGGCAATTCGGACATTGCATTCTACGATATGTATCTCCCGATACTCCATCCAAGTCGATATTGTCCAATCGACAAGAATGCAACGAATCTAGTCCGACCGGTAAAGTAGCCCTTCCCTTTTTCTGCATACCCACATTATTAACTTGTATTTATTATAGGATGTAATACTCTTCAGAGGGGGAGGGGATCAAATCAAGTTCTGGTCCATCAATTGACGCGTACATTAACAAGGGTATAAGATACTGTAGATCAGTACATTAGCCTATTATCTGTCGAAGCTTACGATCTAAGGATTTGGTGGCCGGAATTTTCTTGTACTGCTAAAGTTATCTAAAATATTTGACTATTAGTTAGGTTATGATATAAAGTAACAATGTCGTTGGATGATAACCAACATATAATTTAAATTGTGTTCTGTCGGTTGGTCGTACACATATTAGCTATTGTCAAAGTAAAGTATAATATTACACGCTTGGGTATTTAGCTAGGTTTACCTTGTCACATAACGGGATTGATATAGATGAGTTCATTTTACTTACCATTTATCCTACTGTAGTTATTTTTGCCATAGGATATATTGCAAGGAAAATAAATTTGCGTGAATCATTAAAGTACGCAATCCAAGCTGCTGCAAGCATAATATTTGCCATTATTTACTTAATATTTATACCAAATGGCGGGGCACAGGGGCTTGCCTTGGTGCTTTTATTATTTGGTCTAATTTTGTTATATCTGGCAAGAAAGGAGAGGATATCTCCAACTTTAGTGTGATTGCTTCGAAACATGTTATCTTGATTCAATATTTTCCATAGAGTACAAGAATGAGTCAGACATCGTAAAGTGCTTACAACAGCTTCGAACCAAATATTAGCAATAGTTTTACTAATATAATTGTAATTGTCTTTAAATTTAGATGGTGTAAATGTGATGGACTGGAAATCAAGATTTCCTCAGACACGTTCCTCTGAATAATCTTGGATATTCCGACTTTTTGATTGACTATTATTCGAATACCTGAAGGCGTAAAAGTTTACTTCCTGGCACGGGGAGATTTGTAAGTAGATGCCCTATTGAGTGAATAATACTTGTAACCAAAAAAGGAGGCAATAGCAAAATTTGGTATCGACATTAAAAGGAAAAAAAATGAATAGTGCAGAGAAGACATAAATAAGCCAAATATGCCTGCTGAGCATGCAATTATAGCCAAAGATAGAATAACGCCTTTCTGAACTGGCACCACTGTAACTGGATATCTGAGCTATAAAGACCTTTCAAAGCACGTAACTTGAAATATTATAATTATGCTTACCCTGGACTGACTATTTGTACAGGTACGAAGTATTCATACTCGGATATGAAAACCATTTCCTAATTTTTCTTAGCATATGTATTCATAAACCCTGTATATACTACCGACGTTCAGATAGGATGGGTAATTCCATTTTGAAGTATCAAGTTTAATCTCGCGAAGATTTACTTTATCGACCCAAACTCCTTCAACAGTGGGATGACACAAAATGTTGTAGATGGATTCCCCGACTAGGATTTGATCAGCCTGAGTAATGGACGCTATTTTTGCTGCAATGTTAATTGCGGAACCTAATACGTCAATATGTGCCTTTTGTATATCTTTTCCATAAACAACTACTAAAACCTCTCCATAATCCATCCCAATCCTTACTTTGATATTTGGTAACTTCATTTGCTCGAGTATTGGGGATATGATTTCTTGGATGATACCTAGTATGGCCCTAGAACAATTAATTGCATTGATACAAGCCTTATTGCGATCGTGTCCTGCGGGAAACAAGATGATAACAGCGTCTCCTACATACTTGAATACATATCCACCATAACCTGAAAC
>JARBAU010000004.1 GCA_029237525.1 Nitrososphaerales archaeon
ATGGATAATCAAAAAACGCAATTTCTTTATTTGCATCGATACCTCTATGGTGGAGGGACGACTTTTACCGCTCACTTAATTTATACTCTGAAGAAACGAAATGAAATAGTTATCTCGCGAATAAGAGAATCAAATAGATCTCAACAAAACCTAAGAGATTTTGGATATGGACTTACTTACCAAAATGTAACTTCAGATTTCCTTAAGGGTATACGATATCCATTCATAACCTTATTCACACCGGGCTATTCTTACATATTACCCAGATTCAACAAATTGACAAATAATTTTGATGACATAAATTTGGTTATTCATGATCCCACGAATATTCCACGAAAAATAGTGCCACATGTAAAAAAATGGAAGATAATCACGATTAGAAAAGCCGTACAGCATTACCTTGAGAACAAATTCGGCCTTCAGCCACTTTTTCTATATCATCCGTTTTACCCTTATCCTGTCACCAAACAGGATATTACAAGATCTTCCACCATTTCTATATCAAGAATAGCGTTTGAAAAGAATATAGAAATTATATTAAGAGCAAACAAGTTTTTGAATCACGACCAAGCTATAAAGATATACGGGGCGCGGAGGCGACGGCACTACATTCTGCGAAGACAAAATCTTGATTTTTATAGACACTACTACGGTCAATTTGAAAAATCATTTCATAAGTTATCCGAAATACTGTCTAGGGCGAAGTTTGTTGTAGACTTATCAGTACTTAAAAATGACGGTGGAGGAACTCAATATACCTTCCTTGAAGCAGTTCACAATGGATGTGCAATAATTGTGCATCGTAATTGGCTTGAAGATGTAGATCCTAAATATTCCGATCTTAGAGAAGGCCATAACTGTTTTGCTGTAGGGAACGAAAATGAATTAGCTGAATTAATAAAGAGCGACCCCGACACAACAAAAATTGTTAATAATGCAAAAAAGCTAATGAGAAGGCATATAGAGGTTGACTGGTCGAATCTATTCCATAATATCGATTGATTGTTTTTAAATTTGCTGCCTGTTAAGACACAAATCCAGTTCAAGTTCAAAGTGTCCACCACAGGACTGTAAATTAATGGAGGCGACGATCCAAAATTGATTTCATGAAGTTTCGTTCTTAACCTTCCTCATCAGTTGTATATAGAAATGTATTATATACACTCGTATATTGCATCCCACCTAACCCAGTTGGTCAATCCTGTTCGCACTCCTCATTGATCCAGCTGCTACTTTTGATAAGTTCGTTTACTGCTTTAAGCGTATTATCTATATCACGCGTTAATTGAGGGCACTCCTGTTGGAAGTGAGTTCTGCTAAATTTAAGACATGTACTGATTGTCCTAAGTCGAGTTGAACAAAGCTGCAATAATACACTAGTCACTTCTATATCACTTGCTTACTCATTCCACTCTCTCTACGTCTGTCTAGATTGTACGACACGTCAAGTGCCGTACCATGTCGGCTGTATTTACCAACTTACTACAGAGCCTGCAAATAAAGTAGTCATCGCTATCTGTTGGGCATTGTATACCTAACTTAACAGTAATCAATTGGGTCACTCCTTATACTTACTACAAGTCAGTATCTGATATGGTCTAGGTGTACTGTGCAGTGCCTTGCATTTGCATTTCAGGCTATCTACTCAGAGTGCCTTGGACACTTATCACATAGAATAAAGTCTATTCCATTATTGGTTATTTCGGAGTCGCTGCCAATGCTAAGGCAGATAGAGTGGGCTTGAACTAAATTATTGTAGCGGATCGATATTGGAATGATATTGGAGTGGTTTGTTATTGTCGATCAGGGTGTGTACTACTTTGCTTAGTTCAGCCATAGAAATAGGTTTTTCAATGAATCCTGCTGTTATGTTTTCGTGCGAAAGGTCTTTTGAAAAATATATACTATCATATTCAAATGCACTCGTAAGAACGACTTTCACTTCAGGTTTTATCTTTTTTACCTGCCATGCTAATTGATACCCATCCATAGTAGGCATTCTAACATCTGAAATCAAGATATCATAATCTCCGGTATGTGATCTAAATTCCTCTAATGCTGCTAATGGATCAGTAAAGGAAATTGCAGATAGACCTGCCTTCTGAAGACTAATCTTTATCAGTTTTGCAATATCATAATCGTCATCTACGATTACAATCATTGGCTATCCCCCAAAGATAATAAACATAGAATTATTTAAATTTATTTTTGATAATTTCGATAAAAAATTTAGTAATAGAAGATGCGCTATTAATCAATAAAATTATTTTTTTGCTTTAACTGTCACTATCACTGACTTATGTGATTAAGATAATAAGATTAACTACATTATATAACAAAGTCATACAGGCATCAAATTGACTTAACTTATATCAGGCAGTAGAAGAAAATATCACCTTAGAATTTTCTGTAGAGCTTGTTAAGCGTCTCGATTCATATGCATAAAACGATCTATCCCTAGACCTGTTATTAAGAAACTGCAAGAATCTAAGAATGATTTCTTCTCATGTATATATGAATGCATGGAAGAAATTGTCTGTTGATACAACAATTGAGTTCAGTTCTAGTTTTACTTACCGAGCTAATGTCCGTAGACTGAGTTTAGGATCTTACTATTTTTAGAGCCTGCCCATGGTGGCTAATTAACTGTTGTTTTTGCTCATCTGAAAAGTGGTTAAAATCTTTTTCGTGGTATAAACAAAATCCTTTCATGTCTACATCAAATTTTGTGGGCAGTGATAGTTCATAATCCACAAGTTCGTTATGCTTAGACTTGAAAGAATATGCCCCTATGTCGCCTATAATCGAAAGACCTGTCTTTCCATTTCGCTTTGCATAATCGACGAGACTTCTTTTAAAAAACATATCTGGTTTTGCACCGAAGTATTCTTTTAAAGAATCAATAATTACAAGTTCTTTTGCTTTTTCATATTTTGAAACATTTACGCCACTCTTTGAAAGAACTTGTCTAACAGAGTCGGTAGTTTCATAAAATGGATTTATAAGAATAATTTCATTGTTTTCCTTAATTTGTTCTCGAACGTACTTGGAATACATCTCTCTTTGCGTAGCCAAATCTGGATAAACTATTAGATAGTGAGTGCCGTATTCCGCTTGAATGATCTGGTATACAGCATTATTAACATAATGATACTCTAGCAAATCTTGTCTCATACACTCTATCATTGAAATATTGGACAGCATTGTATATAATGCGCCATGAGTAAATACCTTACAATAAACAAATGGGGCTGATAATAATAGATAGGTATTTTACATGATTTCCTTTAATATATCATTTAACTTGGCCATAGTAAATGGCTTTTGAAGAAAACCATCTATCGTGATTAATGGCAAGATACTGTGAAATTCCTTGTCTTCTATTTCAAAAGCAGTCATAAGAATTACATTTACCTTTGGATTGATTTTCTTTATCTGTTTTACAAACTCATAGCCATTCATGCTAGGCATTCTAATATCTGAGATTACAAGTTCATAATCTGAGGGTTTCTTACTAAACTCTTCTAAGGCTAAAGAGGGATCCGTAAACGAATATACAGAAAGACCCATCTTTTCAAGACCTATCTTAATTAAAGATAAAATATCATTATCATCATCGACTACTAGCAACAAGCCATCTACCAATAAATATTGTATTATTTAGGACTTCTGGCTAAATTATGAAAAAATGAATAGTAAGTGATATCTCTAGCAAATAATCAGTGTTTATATTATGCATAGAAAGTATCGGTAATGCATTGATCCCTCCACATACCAAAATCTTTTGGAATTAAACATAATATGAAATTCATCATCAACCGAGAGGATTCTATTTTTTGATTTTTGCGTTCTTGCAGAGGATGGGCCGTTTTAGTTATTACTTAGCGGCAAACTAAAATTGAATGTAGCTCCGTTTCCATCTTTATTATTTTCTCCCCATATTTTACCTCCATGAGCTAAAATGATACTTTTTGAGATATACAACCCCAGACCTAGTCCTGATTCAAACTTCGTTACAAACTTAGTAAATAGTCGAGGCATTATTTCAGGATCAATTCCTTTGCCGTTGTCCTTTATGCGAACAATAACGCATGTACTATTGCCATTCTCTGTATCGTTACTTTTTGAACCTTCAACGACTTGAATAGATACTGTAATACTACTAGTGCTATTATTATTTCTAGTCGCATTAATTGCGTTAGTTAGTAGGTTGGTAATGACTTCTTGTATTCTAAGTCCATCGGCGTTTATAAATATGAGCCTATCTGGTTTGATAAATTCAATTTTAGTATTTGTATTATCCTTTGTTGGTATTGTTGTTGTCCTATCTGCGACTAGTGCATGTCTTATATCACTTATAGCATCATTAATCTTTTCTACTAAATCCAACCTGACTTTACTTAACTTTAGTGTATTACTTTCGATTCTTGCTATGTCTAAAATGTCCTTAGTCAATCTTTGAAGTCTTAATGCATTTCTATATGCAGCTGCTATATATCCGCCTTTCTCACTATTGATTGTGTCGTTATTGCTTGCTTCCATCAATGCTAATTCCATATATCCCAAGACTGCTTGTGTTGGTGTTCTCAATTCATGGGCAACCAAGTTAATAAATTCTCTTTCAAGTCTGTCTTTTGCCTTATGTTCTTCATATAGTTCGATTTGATCCCAAAAGTTTTCAATTATAGAAACATAAGAGGCTACCGTGGGACTACTGGTAGAATATGTGGATAGTCCTACTGCTTCATTGAACTCTTCTTTAGCATCATCAACCTTTTCCAGAACCAACGAAATCTTTCTGTCTATAATCATTATTGTAGCAGTAGTGATGTGATACTTTGGTTGTACGTATCTGATTTGTATATCGTTGTTATTACCGTCTGTGCTAGTGATTAGTTCATCAATTATCTTACTGGCCACATCATCGGTAGGAGTCAAAATCTTGATGCTAATCCTCTGGTTTTTTGTATTACCTATTTCTTCGCGTTTACTTTCGCCTTCATAATCATCAATGTCTTCCGGGTAGACGGTTCCAGCTCCTGTAGAAATCTCTCTAAATAGTTGCAGCGCACCTATTCTATACTCTCGCAAAAATGCGTTAACTGTAGGTAAAATTAGTAGTATTTCGGATTTTGCAGACTTTATTAGATCGATAGAGTGCCTTAGTCTTGGATGGGTTATCGATAACTTCTGTTAGACCTAGGTGGATATTTCCTTTAATTTCTCCTTCTTTCTCTTCTTCTATTCTTTTTTTTGTAGGAGGAGGTTGATTCCCAATGGCCATATTTTAGTCACCAGATTCATTTAATTTTTTATCCTAGTTTCATTTTCATTTTGGTGTGGTAGACTGATAGGACATTGCAGAGAGATTTTATATCTGCCTCTAATGTTATAATGCTTGTTTCTAATAAAATAGGGCCATCGCTATGCTTACCGCGGTGGTCGAAATGGAGTATAGCAGACAACCTCACATACGCTGTATTCAATTTAGTTGGGTTCAGTGAATCTTCGTCATATGACTGGACAACTTAGTATTTAGTAGTATTACCACAGCCCATTTTAGGCCACCAATGAGATATACTTAGAATTACTAATGACTGATTGATTGATAACTATTTGTCATATTTCTCTTTGCTTATTTTTAGTGAAACTCTCAAATTAGTATTTACTAACCCAAGTCCTCCGCTATCGCAATCTTTAGTATCCCTATTTATCCGTATTATTGGCTAGCTCCTTATTATTTAACTTGCTTTCCAATTCCTTGAGTATTTGATAGTGATTAAAGATAATCGACATGAATATTGGCTGTATTCTTATAGGATTGGCGGCGCACATGCAAGCAGAATTGAACAGATGACACGTTGCATACATTCTGTCAAATACCTTCTTATCAGATTTATCCAAACCATTTCGGAATTCTCTCCATTCCTTTAACTCATCTACAGTTGTCATTCTGAATGAAGGTATAGTTCTGCCCATCTAGATCATGACATTAGGTATAATGCAATTATTATGATATAAGGCACATATTAAGAGGGGGACAGTCTGGCAAAGAAACGGCGATTGCCTAGAATGACATTACACATACGATCAAAAACAAATACGAGTCAATCTAATGAAATAACTTTTTTTACTCTGAAAAAGGTGGGTTTACTAACGTCAGTACACCGTCACATGTCCCCCCATTCACTAACGATTTAGTTGCAAGGGTACAGTTATCTCCTAAATAGATATAAGTAGTAAATGTTTTGCTTTATCTGTTCGCTCAATC
>JARBAU010000354.1 GCA_029237525.1 Nitrososphaerales archaeon
ATGAGTTTCTTTCAGTTCCTAGGATGGCAAGAATGGCAACGATTCAAAATGGAAGGCCACACCTGGTCCCGGTGTGGTATTTTTTACGATGGAACAAATATTATCATATCAACTCCGAAGGGAACTAAGAAAACGAAGAATCTACAAGATAATCCAAATGTTTCAATTATAGTAGATATCGTTGATGGAAGGGTTGAAGACTTATCATATGCCACTAGTAGCAAAGCCGTAATAATAGAAGGTATCGCAGAACTGCAAGACGACACTAATAGTTCCTTTGCAAGAAAGACATATGAAATGTATGCTGGTAAGAGTGCGCTCAACAATCCCCAGGTTCAATTTAGTGTGAACCTTCCAAGATATATGATAGTAGTCAAACCAACAAAGATCATATCTTGGGACTTTACTAAGGTTGGGGTCTCTTAGTAGTCGGCTTTAAAAATAGCTGTTATAATAGCAGGTGGATTAGGAATAAGTTTGCCCAGTCAGTATAGGATCGCACACACAATTGTATAACAAAATATATTCTATAAAACTTGCAAATAGATTGCAGTACAAATCTACAGCACGGAAAGTACCGATACGAACCAAGGTTGTTTTTATTAGGTGCTCTAACTCAACTTCAGCCTAGCAGACAAACAGCCTCATCCTTTAGGAAGTAATTAAAAATGACAGCGCAACTGCTTCATTAAAGATAAACCAGGACAGGCGCGCACCGCAGTACTAGAGAAATAAGTATGAGCTAAGCCTAAGCCTATAACTAAACCTCCAAAGATAAGAAAGATATCACCAGGGAATATCTTTTGCATTTATATAATATACATAAGGTCAGTGGGAGTATAAAAAGAGAGTAGTTGCTTTTTCATCACATGCTATGGTGAGTATGATAGAATACTTATTAGGTGCTGGGTGCGGAATTGCAGGCGTGTTAACGATTGAATTACTTATAGCGACGATTATTGAAACGGTGCGAGCGCATTGAATAGGCGCGCGCCATGAGAGCAATCACGTATTAACTTAGCGTAATCTGATGGAAGGCAAGCATGACATCTCACACGGTCATGGCTTAGTTACAAATAAAGTGTTCTCATCAATGTCTATGTATATCAAACAGTTCATCTATACCTAGCATGTCTCATTTTCAAGTATGTTTAAAGTCTGGCAAGCTGACTATCGTTATTGGAAGTACCCTTTCTGAGATAACCAAACTAATCTTATCATATTGTCGGATGAGCCAAAAGTACTAGACGAAACTAAATACTTCAGTTTACATTCATTAATCGCTACTATCGATAGATATCAGAATTTGTACTGTCGCCAGATCTTTTGAGCCAGCGAATCTATCATAAATACAGATAGCTTAGCGTTTATCGAGATCATTAATTTTGCCTTCTATGTGTATAGCTAGTTTGGTTGATAACGGGGAAGGTTATCGGCGTGAACCTCATGCTACAGCATACATAAATTTTATCACCATCTTCGAACGTCAGCGCTGCATCAAATTCTACGTCATGTTTTTCTAACCCAAAATAACATAACAAATGACCAAGAACATAGGATAGTAGTCCTAGGTTTGGTCTCAGCAATATGTTATGCTGGAATTAGAGAGATTCAACCTCAACAAAGCCTGACAATCAACCCTTAAAGAATTATTGCTGGTCCTACTAAGTTCAGACTAGTTAAAGAGGCAACCGTATATAGTAGATTTGACACAGTAAAGTTTGAAAGACATCATCTATACCGAACCAAAAATTGCATACAAGGTTGTCTGTCGGACTGGTTGACTCACATTGGTCTGGCAGATAGCCTTATCTTAATTTAAATCATTTAGGCGAAGATTTCTTCAATCTTTCAATAACTGCTAATCCATATGCTTCAACCTCTGAATGCAGACTCGAATCAATTACTTCAAAGATATCAGGGATTGCCTTTGGCCCAAAACCCGCAAGTGCATCTATCGATCTTTTTATTGTTTCAGAATCATTAGAAAACTCGCCTTCCGCTTTTATTCTTTTGATCTCCTCGTCTTCTTGACTCAATTCCGTTCATGTGTATTTATAGAAAGTGATATTTAAAAGAAAGGACAGTTCAATGGTGCAAAGGATGTTGAGATATTTGATAAGTAAAAATCAAAGGATGATATCCCATATTCCTATTGGTTATCATTAACTACTGCCAACAGCATAGCACAGGTAGCCATAACTGCATTGAATTGTGCTGCTCCACCTTTATAGTAGCATAATTGTTCATACTTTAATGCATTCTCTTCACATATATCATATAGACTAGATCGGGCTGAGTTCAGTGATATCCTACAACACTAATCAGCAAATAGGAACTGCGATTGCTATCGAACGTTTTTCCGCAAAACAGATGAATGCTACTACTATCTCACTTCCCTCTAGTCATCTCTCAGTTCTATCTCACCCAAAGAAGTCGCCCAATTAATTCTAAATGCCACTAAGGGGTAGCCAGATAGTTTGGTAATAAGGCTATTGATTCGTTCTTTCATGACATTGGAGTTTGTTTGCTAGCTAGTTCGTATAAATTCCCTTAGTGCATGCGCTTCCTCTCTGTAAGCCCTAATTGTTTGTCGTTTACCATCTGGACATACGACCGTTACTGTTATAATATTAACTTCTGCGTCAGAAGCAAACATTTGTGGATGAACCTTTTCTATTATGCAATTGGCATCAAGTAATTTTTTTAGTTCTGAAATAGACTTAAACTGATTATCAGCCATTATGTTATATCATATTACTTATCCTTATAACAATAAAACAATTCTTCTGGTTGTCGCATTTGATAGAACAGGATTATTTGGTTGTATGTATTGAGATAATCTGCCTGAAAAATAGCCAGATTTCATGACATCATGCCAAATATGGAGTTTGTTTATGTGCGGACATCCACACATACATCGATCGCTAGACAATGCCTTATTACATCGGATCTATACTACATAGAATCGTATAAATCAGATTAGGAATGCCATTCTACATTGGTTAATAAATATTTAAAAATTGGTCTTCTAATGGTAATTGCATCCGGAGTCTCTGCAATCTATTTAGATCTCGAAGGTTTCGATTGTCTGTCGAAATTGAGTAAAGTCCAGCGATCTGAGGTTATAGTTGAAAATTTACCAGATCTTGAAAGGAACTGTTTTATCATCACTAATTCTTACGTATATTCACTCTTCGGAGTAATCATAGGAGTTATTCTGATAGTTATTTGGTATACCAAATATAGAAGGTGGACATATAAAGAAAACAAAAGGTGGACACGTTGATAGATAGCTAACCTTCTAATTACGTAATAGATCTAATAGATACCTCTTAATTTGTTGTTATGTTATAATGCATATGGCATCATGCCCAATTTGTAAAAAGAAAATGAGTGAACATTCTGAGTTTCAAGATAAAATATGCAAAATGATCACGATAAAGCAGTTTGCAAATTACTCTCCTGGTTATGATGTTCAGTTTAGACCTTACTTCGACTAATAAGATCAAATCTGACTATCTGGGTGTATGTAGATATGTGAATCCACGTAAGTAGAAATACTATTTCCAAGATAACTGGATGAGGATTTAGAAGAATTAGAGACTGATTGATAGTAATAGGAGAAATGGTAATTTATCTAGCTGCTTAAGTCAGTAGATTAAAATGTCGCACTTTGACTGCGACAAAATTCAACTGAATACCCATGCTTGCACTTGGCATTGTGACGCGCATAGTCTGGGCATGAACAAACCCATCCTGATTGAATTGCGATCCTTCCTTATTTACACTATCGTTATATTCGAATCAGAAGCTGGTATTGCTGCTCGTTCGACTATTGAAATTCCATGAGCATTTATTATAATTGGGATAATCTCATCTTCTTGTTTAGAGAACGACAATTTGTCGTTCTTCTCTTTTTGAGCCTAAACGCAGAGAGCGGCAACACATTTCGAATTCAGTAAAAGAGAGTATATTAAGAAAACAAAATAAGTGCGCGCCTCATGATAGAAACATACACACTACCTGTCAAAAGCTTTGGGTTTGTGATAGTTGATTATTATTATGGTGGTAGTGGTTGCATCAAAAGAACTGTCCAAGTATTATGAAATGCCATCACTGGTCTATATGTTACTAACATCTTTGTGTTATCTATAGTATCTATTGTTGAACCTGACTTTCCATTTATAGCATTCTTAAAACTATTGAGAGTAGCAAAAGATTCTGCAGTTTTACTTCTATTTATATCAGAATCTGCAATTTTCTGTCCTTTGTAGCCTGTATAAACAACTCTTTCACCTGATGGTAGATTAAGTGATTGAAGATCTTTGTCAAAGACTCTAAAATCAATTCCACCAACCCATACTCCGACAATATTGGAGCTATCCTTAGAAGAATATACAGGAATAGCTATCGCGCCTGCTCTAAAACTAGAAGCGATCTTAGGATAGATCACATTTCCTAAATAAGTGTCATTTGTTTTAATTGCTCCTTGGAAATAATCTCTAAAGGCAAAATTGTTTGTGGTAAGATTCTGTTGTGTAGAATAAGGTTCAAATAAATAGGCGTCTCCATTTGGCATGATAAAGAAAACTTCACGCAAGTCACTATTACTGTGTACTATGTTTTTAGCCACCTGTCTTTTTTCTGTATCTGCATATTCAGGTATTCCTTGTAATGTGTTTAATGTTTGATTGAGTAAATTCGCATAAGATACATTTCTCACTTGAGGTAATTTGCTTGTTATTTCTAAGATAGCTCCAGCTTTTTTAAGATGATCTTCAAGATTCTTTGCCAGGATATTTGTGATTAGGTTATCAGTAGCAATAGTTGTTGCAGCAAAGATAGTGCTATTGCTATTGCCAGTATTATTATTAATAGCATTAATATGATTAGGATGGGAAATAGTTGCCATGCCTATGCAAGCCACGCTGAATATCACTAGAATTGCAGTATAACCTTTAATTCTCAACATAGCAGTACAGAAGGTTTCCGATATAGAGTATATATAGATAGCTTGTAATTTATCCTTATATTCAAGGTACCTATACAGGATTTAACTCATGATAATGTAGCAAGAAATTGGCATGTATATGACGACAAATATACTAAAATATCATACTAATGTTAACGGCGTCATAATTTGTTCAGCTTGGTCGCTAATCTGTTGCTATCTGCGGGGGCTGTTGTCATTAAATCTTTGTTAATCGGCATTATCCATGATGTTGTTGATTTGCCTATGCCAAACAAACACGTGGCCCTATTTTATTAATTAATAACCCATATGGCATTCCGTACAAGCCTAGCGGCGATAATAATGCGTCTCACGATAGGTATCTCATTTTAGAGGAGTGTTTTTAAAGTAATGTATTTCATATCTTTAGTATAAGAGACCTCTTTCTATATAATTATACTGAACTTTACCAAGAATCAGATATTATCTATTATGTAAACCTATCATATGTTAAAAGAGTTAGAGTACCAACCGTTTGCTACTAACTATAGATATCATCATTTGTACCGTCGCCAGATTGTTTCTGAACCAGTGAAACCATCATAAATACTAATAG
>JARBAU010000355.1 GCA_029237525.1 Nitrososphaerales archaeon
ATTATTGATCCCATATCGTATGATAGATTTGGATTTGAAGGCAGGATCGAGTTGAGTTCAAAATCTTGTCACTAGGGAACATAGGTTGGTGATATGCGAGGAGGATTTTCCAAATTATAGGATGGAATAAAAGAGAGAAGTGACCGAAGAATTCTAAAACATTCAAATTCATCATCAGCAATGAAATGAGCAACCCCGCTCTTTTCGTTATGGATTTGAGCCCCGCCAAGTTCTTCGAAACTTACCTTCTCATTTGTGACTTCCCTAACCACCTCTGGGCCAGTTATAAACATGTATGCTGACTTGTTCATGATTATAAAGTCTGTCAAAGCTGGAGAATATACTGCTCCTCCAGCACAAGGCCCCATTATAAGAGATATTTGAGGGACCACACCTGAAGCTTTCACATTCCTATGAAAAATTTCAGCGTAGCCAGCTAGGCTAGTTACACCTTCTTGAATACGAGCGCCTCCAGATTCATTTATACCAATTATTGGAGACCCTTGTCTCAATGCAAGATCCATCATCTTTGCAACTTTGGAGGCGAAAGCCCAACCCAAAGATCCTCCTAATATTGTAAAATCATGCGAAAATGCAAACACCACCCTGCCGTCAACTAAGCCATGACCTGTTATTACCCCATCGCCAAGAAACTTTTTCTTCTCCATTCCGAAATCGGTGCATTCGTGAGTCACAAATTGATCAAGTTCTATAAAAGTTTGAGAATCAAATAACGTGGTCATCCTTTCAAAGGCTGTCAAATTTCCTTTTCTTCTACGCACTTCTTGCTTCTCTTTTCCACCTCCGAAGGAATGCTCAGTCCTTTTATCACTAAGTTTTTTAAAATCCATGACCTCATTAGTATAAAGGCAGTATTAAAAAACTTTAATCTCATCATATACTATGATTAAATAATACTAGAACGGAGTAACTTTTTGGCAAATGAATAATCGTCTCGTCTATTTTCTTCACCACCGTCCACTAGCAATCAATTCGCCTCCCTTAATTTCGTTTCCAGCATGAATGGTAAAGTCTTGCGTAACCTGTATGTATGCTAGCGCATTCCCTCTATGAGATATTGTTAGATAGATGCGAAGCCCTGTTGCAGGTTCTGATAGAGTAGTCGTATATCAAGATAGGAATTTATCTTGTCTACTTGCCCAAAGACAAAAGTTTGATGCAGCGACTATCCATTTATGAGCCATGTTGATACTGATTATTTCTTTATTTGACAATTTCCTTCAGTACTTTCTCATCTGTATCCTGGTAAAGATAAATATTCGTATTACCAACAGACTATCTGAGCAATAATATAGAACTTGATGTAAATAATTAGTTTCGTGTCGAGTAACTCAGTATGCATACGTTGCCGTAATATGAACGCGGTGCGGTGCTGTCAATTTAAATACTAATCCTCTTTATGGTATTGTACTAATAAATGAATGATACATTTACAGATTGGAAACGAAGTGGGCTTGTCGGCCTTGGCATTTTAGCTATAATCTCTTCCGTTACATACCTTCATTGATTCATCTTACTCCAAATCTGCTGGTGAATAAGCCCTTAGTAGGATAATTATCAATATTGTCTATCTTATTATTATGTTCATCAGTCATACTTGTAACTATTATTTCTAATATTATTACACATATATCTTGATTCGTTTTGTGTTATTGTGAATTATATTATGGTACTGGTATTCAATTATCGGTCAAACTCTCATTTCTTGGTATACAATATTCCTGATATCAGGAATATACAATTAAATCCAATCAACCAGAGGCTCAACGCGTTACACTGCATACCATCTCTTTATACTAGTGGTTCTTGGGAATATACCTTGGAAGAGTATAATGGCAACAGTGACAACAAAAGGAATACTGAAGACATCAGGTAAAATCTTGGGAGTGATTATACTATTCTGTGCCTTTGCGTTTTTAGCGTTATCATTAATACCGACTCTGTTCAATCTGTTCTTCATGACGGGAATAACGGCTATAATGGTGATTGCAATTTCATACCCTAAAGAGGCAGAATAACAGAAGAAGAGTTTGTAGGAAGCCGAAGAGATCAATCGCCAAAGATCTAGCCTTTTTGTATAATTAGTTCATAATCTAATCGGTGTAAGTTCACATCCTGACATATAATTTAAGCTACTTTACATTGCTGGTTTCAATATAATATATACAACCTCACTAATATTTCTAAATACCACTATTGCTTCTACTTTTTCCTTCTAGATAATTGAACATGTCTTACTCCTACTTTACTTACAAAAAAAGTATTATTGTAGATGCTACTATCATTGCAATAACGGCAAATAATACTAATCTTCATTCAGATATCTTCTCCGCTTGATGATATCGAAATATGATGACGATGAATATGACAGTACAGTAAGATATTTATGACAAGTAGAGGTGCAAGCAAAAGGGTATTTCACACACAATGATTGCAGAGCAAGTCGCTGAACAATGTTGTTGGCACCCTCGGATATCAAATGCAATTCATCTTTTAAGATTGCCAGAAATCATTCAATAAATGTAATGAATTAGGGTATTATTTATAATCAAATTGTCGTAATACACACGTTATAAAATAAATATAGCGAGCCCATATTGTATTACTTATTTAGCTTTTGAAGTATAGTACGTTTTAACCTGAATTATATGCGGACACAGATTAAAGATAAATATTAGGAACTAATTTGGTATTAGTAACATACCGCAGCGAACCATGCATTGGTGTTTTCATGGATGGTCAAATGCTGGTCCATTGCAAGCTGATTTTACCCCTGCTAAACATATCCCTACAGGTCCCCCTTTAATTGTTTGTTCTTTATTATTTTCTATTGGTATTGTTGGTGTGGTTGTTGAGCTTGTCCCACTACTTGGGGATACCGTACTATTAGACGTGGGACTATTTTTGTACGAACTAGAACTGTCATTATTGTTATCAGTGTCACTCGAGCTACTACTACCACCGCTTCCACTGCTGTTGCTCTTCTTGTCATTGCTGGCATTTTTGTGATGCTTTGCTGCTAATACAGTATGGGTATTTGTTGTTACTACAATAAATGTAGCTAGCAAAACAGATAACAAAATTACAATGAAGGATTCATGGGTTTATTTCTCTGACTTTAATAAAAATATTGTTTATAATCTTTAGTATAGATTGGATCTCTAGGAAATGTAGTATCATTTCCTAGATTGTAAAGATATTGAAAATACCTACTCAATTTCTAGTCATATCTTCCAGACATTATTTCTAACAATTAGAATACAATTTGGTCATAATGGGCAATATCTTTTTATTATTATATGTAGTTAGAGAATGTAATTAAGTATTATTAAAAATAATTCTGCAGACCTCAGCAAATGCGAGAAGTTATCTAGGGCAGACAGGAAAATTCAATATCAAATAATATCATAAATAAACTACCTCCAGACAGTTCGAACCGAGAGTGCAAATCAGTAACAGTTGCGATCAGACAGTTCAATAAGTCACTGATCTGCAATATACTGAGATATAAAATATTTTAATATGGCAAGCTAGAAATTGAAAGTAATGATGTTATCAAAGATTCTTTCAGCTATTGATGGATCAGAGGCATCAAAAAGGGCCTTTGAGTATGCATCATTTTTAGCTGAAAAATGCAATGCATCTCTGCTTCTTGTAAATATAGCAGACATATTTGAAAGAGTTGGAAGCAGCAGTAAAAAGCTAGAAGAAATTGCCAAAAAGATTGAGAAAGGAGAAATTGATGATAAAGCGATGCTTAAGAAATTCGAATCGCAAGCTAGGGAGCAGGGAGTAAAAGATGTAAGCACAATAAAACAAAGAGGTGATATTGCTGAAGAAATATTGAAGGTGGCAGATAAAGAGAAGGTAGATATGATAGTACTTGGCAGCAGAGGCCTTAGTACGGCCAAAGTATTTCTTTTGGGTAGTGTCTCTCACAAAGTCATACAGCATGCCAAGTGTCCAGTAACAGTTGTAAGATAGATATATGGAGGTAATAGATGGAAGGTTGGAAGAGAAGAGAAGAAGAACCCCTCAGAATTTGCAATCTTGCTCACGTCTGCAGGAAACGGATTGAGCGAAATACTTCAAAACCACAACCCTGTGATTATAGAAATCAATCTTTAAACAATTTTCATTAATCCACAGATCTGGCTGTTGATAGGAGGAAAAGACTTTTAGACTTTTCGTAGAGAGGTTATATATAACGTTCTTGGGCAACTTATTATCAGATGCGATATCGGATATTGCATTCTTTTCATGGCATAGTACATAACAGTGATTTTGAATGACAGATTACAAATGATAGATCTTTTACATTCATGGTATGCATGACTATTTATAACTGGCTGCAAGCACTAACTTTAATCCTAACCATTCTTACAAATCTAAATCTAAGTAGCGAGAATATATCGCTGTTGGCTCTGTAGAAATCATCATCTCATACAGTCAAAGCTTTGTAAGAGTATATTGCCAATAATCTATTGAAAGAATCAAGGTACGTTAGACTTGCAGAAA
>JARBAU010000356.1 GCA_029237525.1 Nitrososphaerales archaeon
GGTAGCGAGCGAATTTGGAGTCAAGATTAGGCAGCCTTTTCTATCCAACAAACTTATAGCATTTTCAAGAGACGTTCCCATCAACGAAAAAATATTTAGTTCTAAAGATTATCTCAGGAAGCAAATATTGAGGCAAGTTGCAAGCCTATTAAATGTTCCAAGTGAGTCTGCATTCAAACAGAAGAAGGCATTACAATATGGAACGGAGATACATAGAAGGGTCAAAAAATACCTAAAGTAGTAGCACAATACATTATATTCCAACGATGGTTACATTTTCAAAATTCGATTCCCGTGATGTATTCGAGATGTTTAGCACTGTCTGAGGTAATCTAACAGAATATCCTTTAGCCAGCAAACTATTAGCAGCAGTTGATTCATATTTTTCTCGTCTCGAACAAGCAGGATTCGATTCATCGATCTAACGATCATCAGTCTTTATTATGGAGATAGGAACTCTTGGAAAAAGTGGCTCGAGATAGTCATGGCACTTCTGAGATCATACAACATTGAGATTGAAACCATAACTTTGTTCTAACGCCTTTTTTCATTGCTTATTACATTCATATCACAAGAGAAAAAATGGTACGAAAACAAGACATTGAGTCATCCAACCTGTCCAGGTTATCAGCATAAGGGCTAGATATTAACACTACTATCCAGCTATAAGACTTGGCTGTCGTAGCCAATCCTCATAACAAGCGATCGAATAACGAGAACTTCAATTAGAAATATGTACTATATAATCCAATCAAGGTGAGCATACAGACTTTAGCATTAAAAATATTCAGTAATGCATAAATCAAAGATTCCTTCAATATTGCTTCAATTACCACTAGGCAAGATTATATATGCTAAATCTAGATACGATATTCAACTGCCGTCGTAGCTCAGCCTGGGAGAGCACTCGACCTTAACTTTTGGGGTGAAGCTGAAGACCGAGCTGTCGTGAGCTCAAATCTCACCGACGGCACTCGAAATTATTCATCTTGAAACGATATAGTAAAAAATGAGCTGATCAATAAATACCTTAAATGAATGTTGAAATGCTAAGGAGATTTTTTTGTAAGCACACTGATAGCTTTTCATTCCGTACGTACAACGACTTCGATTTTAGTGAATATTGTAAATGTTCTTATTGTGGAAAAGTGCTGAGATTTTTAACCGGATTTGAAGAGGATATTAGAGGATAGATGCTGGATGATTTATGTAGGTGACAAATTTCCGATTAATCTAGAATCATGGTCATGATAATATTCTATACATACTCCTCAGTTATCTATACATCAGCATACATTGAGAATTCGTGTGGATGTGGTCTGACTGCTACCTCGTTGTGATCTTTAACTTCATTCTCAATTAGCATGTCGATCGCATCATCACCGAAAACAGGCTTTAGAAATGATCGATCACTCTCTAATTCTTCGTAGGCATCTCTCAGACTTGCAGGGAGTTGTTTGATTCCAAATTCTCTTCTCTTCTTTGCTGTCATTTTGAAGATATCTTCATCAACCGGGGAGCCGATCGATGTTTTCTTTCGGATACCATCCAATCCCGCAGCAACTATTGCAGAAAATGCCAAATATGGATTGCACGATGGGTCTGGGGCTCTGAATTCAATCCGTTTCATCGTTGAGAACCTTTCGCCCTTGTAATGTGCAGGAATTCTGATAATTGCAGATCTATTCCCAGTGCTCCATGCTATGTATACGGGTGCCTCATACCCGGGAACGAGTCTTCTATATGAATTTGTAGTTGGAGCCACTATAGCCGCAAGTGCGTAAGCGTGATCCAGTATACCACCTCCGAAATAATGAGCTACTTGTGACATTTCAGCATACTGATCGTTAGCGTCAAAGAATAGATTTTTCCCATTATTCCACAGACTCACATTCACATGCATTCCTGAGCCATTGTCAAGGGCAATTGGTTTTGGCATCATAGTGGCGATCATATTATGCTTCTTAGCAATATTCTTGACAATGTACTTATAACTCTGTACTGCGTCAGCAGCATTGGTAAGGGTATCATATCGAATATCGATCTCGCATTGTCCAGCAGTTGCCACTTCATGATGATGAGCATCACAAATTATTCCAAAATTGTTACTTAAAATATCAACACATTCATTTCGATAATCCATTAGAGTGTCGCCGGGAGCACTTGGAAGATAACCTTCCTTTAATCGCAACGCATAGCCTACACCCTCAGTAGACCAAGGCGCCTCTCGTGAGGATATGTTATAGCTTTGACTTTGGTATGGAGTCATAGTATTGACCTCTAACTTATCAAAAACGAAAAATTCCACCTCCGGTCCCCAATATGAAGAAGTGTAGCCCCGGTCTCTAACGAATCTCTCTGCTTTCAAAGCAATCGATCTTGGGTCCCGACTAAAAGCTACTCTTTCAGATCCGCCGCTTATGATATCGCAGATTAGTCTTGCGGTATAATCCTTTTCAATCCACGGAATCACAGCATATGTTGATGCATCAGGTTTAATGATCAAGTCAGATTCATGAATTTCGGTGAATCCTCGAATAGAAGAACCATCAAGCTTCGGTAAGCCATATTCAAAATCTTCTTTTTGGAACATATTTGCTGCCATCGTAGTATGGTGGAATCTACCAGTAAGTCCTGTAAACTGCAGGTCCAAAAACTTGATTCGATCATCTTTGAGCTTCTGCATCACATCTGCAGGTGTGAAATTTGTTGGTTCTATCTTTCCGTTATTTACTCTATATGGCAACCAGTTATCTTAAGATAGGAGATCTGTACTTGTAATTAAGTTTTCGATATCCAATTTTTTTGTTTATTTCTGGAAACTGGTTAGATTATTGTGTTTGTCTTGCCTGTCTTATGATTTTTGACGGCGTTTCCCAGATTATCTTAGATTTTCTATTGCGACTCATGGCGTTACTATCTCATAGAAACGTTCATTAGAATCTAGTACCGTAGCTGATCGAGCGTTTATGTCGTATTTCCAATTTTTAAAATCAGGATTTAAGAATAATCATTGAAAATGCTATTGATATACGATACTAGTTCGTCTCTAAGTCTAATTACCCGTATTCGCTTTTCACCATCGAGGTCGGTGAGTAATAGGGTGTCCAATCCTTCTATAATATATTTTATGTTTGAAAGCGTTAGTATTTTCTTCTCTGGATAATCTTCTAGCTTATCATTGCTCATTGCCATAGATTTCATGTACGTCTTATATAAGATAACCATATTATGTATTACATCTGCAATATAGAGGTTGGGTGTCTTCTATTGTCTTAATCAGCTAAATGAGTTAGAATCATCATTAGTTGATGTGTTACATGTTAAGTCTATAATGACGAAGATGACATCTGAGGATACAACACTATTCGACCACTGATATCCAATCAATAATATTCCCTAAAGAACATCTTGAGGCCATGATCATACAATTGAATGATTATGAATATCATTGAGGTTCTATCGTTGCTGGAGGCTTGGATGACACGGCATATGTGACCCAGGAAACTCCTTCTACCTCGTTTGTTATTCTATTACTGATGTCAGTTAATAGATCGTGAGGAAGTCTGGTCCAATTTGCAGTCATCGCATCAGTTGAATCAACAACTCGAATTATAACAATGTGGCCATACATTCTCTCATCTCCCAGCACACCTACTGCCCTATCATCACCTACCGCTGCATACGCCTGCCATACGTTATCATAAAGTCCGACACGCAATAGTTCTTGTTCCACTATTCTACTAGCATGTTTTGCAATCTTCAGTTTCTTGGGAGTAATCTCTCCAATTATTCTAACGGCCAATCCCGGTCCGGGAAAAGGATGCCGGTTTAGTAAAACTGCTGGAACACCAAGCAATTTCGCGACTATTCTTACCTCGTCTTTATAGAGATTCCGTAATGGTTCTATTATCTTAAAGTTAAGGTCTTTAGGAAGGCCTCCGACATTATGATGAGTTTTTATTACAGAAGCTGGTCCTTTGGAAACGCCGCTTTCAATAATATCTGGGTACAGGGTACCTTGAGCTAGCCATTGAAATGGTCCATTTTTTAGTGCGACCTTAAGAAATGAATTTGCGAATTCACTGCCAATAATTTTACGCTTCATCTCAGGATCAGAAACCCCCTTGAGATTTGTCAAGAATACTTCTTCTGCGTCAACATAGATTACATCTATGTCAAAATGGTCCTTGAACAGTTTGGGAACTTGATGTTGCTCATCTTCCCTCAATAAACCATGATTAACAAAAACACAACTAAGATTACTACCTATCGCTTTATGTAGCAATATTGCGACTGTAGTAGAGTCTATTCCCCCACTTACTGCACACAAAACTCTTTCATTCCTAACTTTAAGTCTTATATTGTGAATGGCCTCTTCTACAAAACACTCCATCCTCCAATCTGGTCTAGCTTTGCTTATTTTATGAGAAAAGTTCTTGAGTATTTCTAATCCATTTTCTGTATGAACGACCTCCGGATGAAATTGGATGCCGTAGATATTCATCCCTGTTTTTACAACCGCTGCAGAGGGCGAATTCTGTGTGTGGGCTAGCGTTCTAAATCCTTCTGGGAGAACCTCGGCAGCATCAGCATGGCTCATCCAACATCTGATCTTACTTCCTACTTTGTCGAATAGATCACTAGTATCGTCAATAAACAATTCTGCACTCCCGTATTCTCGATAACTAGCTCGTTTGACCTTCCCCCCAAATTTATCTACTATCAATTGATGACCATAACATATGCCGAGTATTGGAACGCCTAAACCAAAAATCTGTCCATCTGGGATCGGCGAATCAGAGGAATAAATACTTGCTGGACCACCAGAAAAGATTATACCTTTTGGTTTAATGTCGTTAATTACCTTTGCAGGGGTATTATATGGTAATAGCTCGCAGTAGACATTCATCTCACGTATGCGTCTGCATATAAGATGACTGTATTGTGATCCAAAATCCAATACTATGATTTTATCTATTTTATCATCAGCCACTTTTCTCTATCATCCTAGTAAAAACCCAGCTTGACGTGTTAAAAATCTCGTTCAATCTCTCTTTCTCTCGGTAATTGTTTATTTTAATTCTTTTTATTAGACCTTCATTATCTTCTTCAACCGAGTATTGTATCAGATCTGATTCTTTGATTCGAGATTGGTTCACTGCTTCTTCATCTTTCTTTTTCATCCCATCCAAAATTCTATTCAGGAAAAAGGATTTGAATGGTGGAGTATTAACGTTGAGGATGATTCCCTTCACGGGAATAATTACAACAGAGTCTGGATATATTTCTGCATTGGCTAAGAGCATGCTATCTTTAAAGCGAATAAGTGGTTTGATGACTTTAGAATCTGTATTCATTACTGTCTTTTGTTCGTTGGACTCGGTACTGTTGGCTTTGACTCCATAAGTTATTCCTCCATCCTTGGATTGTAGGCTGGTTTTCTTCTGCCCTGGCACTACATCATCTGTCGAGATGGGCAAAGTAGAAGATCCAAAATTCGAAGCCGCCTTAAAGCTTCCTTGCTTTAGTAAGCTATCAATGAGCAAAAGTGTCGAACGTAGTTTTTCAATTTCTTCCTGTTTGTCAGCTAGCTGTTTCACAAGCCACTCCCGAATTTCGGCCGCTTGTCTGATATCTTCATCCGAGTACGCATCCATGTGACTAATATTTGTGAAATAAAAAGATATAATAGGTTTTCATGAGCCCTATGTGGTTAAAATTTATGATATTCTGCTGAGTCTATATCAATTTCTTCCAACTAAGGTCTTGTAGTACTTAATTGGTACAAATCATTCCACTTAGTGACCATATTTAGTAATTTGAACTATTGCTAGTTACTCGTACATAAAGGTCATTCGATCGAAATATGTGCGTAGCCCTTAATGGGTCGTTTTGATGTATCAAATAATTTTGAACGAGATCGCTTTGATAGCATTTCAAGAAGTCGCCTAGCAACTTTCATCTTTTCCATTTTCAATTTGGGATCTTTCACAATATCTTTTGAATACCTGCCAATCTCTCTTCCAAAATCCATGCCAACCAAGATGATCTCGCTAGCTCCAAATTCTTCCGCCAAAAATGCACAACGATCACCATCAGTAAAACCCCCAAAATTATAGACATTCTTCACCGGCATCATTTGGGTTGAGCCTATTACATGTTTAAATTTCGGCATGATCCTCTTTAATTTTTCGACATTATCACTATGTGCATGCACGATCATGATTGCACCATTGTGTTCTGCCTCCAATAAGGACCGAAGATTACCATCTAAATCGGTCACTACAATATCCGGCTTAATCTTTCTTTCTATCAATGCTTGAACTGCTCCATCCGCGACGATCTTAATCGATCTCTTATTTTTCTTTAAAAAGACCGTATTATTTTCGAGGCTTTTGCCTGCTCCTATCACAACGACTCGTTTACCTTGGATTTTCCTGCGCAGTATTTTAACATCCAGGGCCTTTCTTTTAATTAATTTGGATAGGACTTCACCTGCTTGCTGGTCCGTCTCAGTGCTGTATCCAAATTGTATTCTAATATCCTGATAATAAGGGAACCAATCCACGAATTTCATATCTAAAATTGCATGTAAGTTATTAATAGGTTATATGCCGAAGTAAGTAGTATTGACTAGAAGAACGATATATGGGAAGTGTCCGAATTGCAGAACTAAAAGTCAACTTGAGGTAGTATCTGGTGCTGCGGGTAGAGAAAAATTCAAGTGCAACCAATGTTATCACAAGTTTGGCATGGACCAACTGTGATCGTTTTACTGAATATCAATTTTCCGCAAAATATTGATGCGAGGTGGTCGATCTTGTATATTCGGATTGACTTCCCTTTTCCTCAGCTTTGCCAAATTCTGACCTAGTTTTAGGATCCGCATGATAATAGTGTAACAATTATAATGTTCGATTGTACCAGATTCGATATGGTGGGTAGTGAATCTAACACGGTTATTGTTCCTGGCGATCACATTGCATTAATTGAGGAATTTGAAGGTGGAAAGAATACATATGTTCTAAATGGTGATATTAGAGCAGCTACTGTTGGAATACCTCTATACGATCTAA
>JARBAU010000357.1 GCA_029237525.1 Nitrososphaerales archaeon
GGCAGTTAGAGAGATATTCAGAAAAGCTAGGCAAGCTGCTCCTTGTATAGTTTTCTTCGATGAGTTGGATGCAATAGCTCCACATAGAGGATCTGAAGGCGATGCACACGTCACAGAAAGAGTAATCAGCCAACTCTTAACAGAACTAGATGGACTAGAAGACCTTCGCGGAGTAGTCGTAATAGGTGCAACAAATAGACCAGACATGATAGATGAGGCATTATTGCGACCAGGAAGATTTGACAGAATACTTGAGATTCCTCTTCCTAACAAAGTTGCACGCAAAGAAATACTGAAAATTCACACCAAAAGAAAACCTATTGATAATACGGTAGACTTGGAAAGATTGTCAGAATTAACTGACATGTGGACCGGAGCGGACATAGCAGCAATGGTAAATGCTGCAGCAATATCTGCAATCAGGGAACGCCTCACTATTATAAACGAAAATACGTCAAATTCAACCTTGAATGCAGCAACAGTGAAAAGAATAGATAATAGTATTAGTAATGATGGTGATATAAAAAATTCCAATTCAAATTCAAAAGGTGAATTCACTGACAAAACTAATGTAAATATGCCATTAAGAATTTCAATGAGGCATTTCGAAAGTGCACTTCAAAAGATAAAGAAAAGAGACTATAAGAAACATGGTATGTAAGGGTATATGTATTCGTCATAAGGCACAAAAATTACCGGGACTTGGTCGTTATGCTATAGGACAGAGACGCTGCCAAATTTGTGAAATATTCATGGTTTGGAATTCATCATTCTGTCCATGCTGCGGCTACAAGCTAAGAACTAAACCAAGGAACATGAATTATGAAGTAAAATTGAGAATAAGAAATAAGACAAATAATGCTATGAAGAATTCAGTACCCTTCCAGAACCAGTTTGTTCTGGACGTTGTATGAAGTCATTTTGTCTTAATGCCCGATTAATTTGTTGTCTAGTACAGTTTCCTTACTTCGCATATGCCTTTACCCATTCTGTAATTTCTTTGGAGCTGACGAATAACAACAGTTGTTGATGGTAGTAGGTAGAAATGGAAGAGCCTATAAAAGATAAACAGGCATCAGAAACGCTAGAACGATTTCAAGCAAATTATAGATGGCTTCATAAACATTACAATGAATTGAAATCTATCTATAATAATCAATGGGTAGCAATAGATGATAATAAAGTATTAGATTCCGATTTTGAATTCCGAACACTTTTAGACCGTATTATGAACTCTTATGGACCCAAGCAAACAAGCGTAATGGTGTTTGAACGCGTCTAGACATTGAATTAGAAATAGATAGGAAACTATATTCTAACTATTTAGAAAGTCAAGCCTAAGAGGGCCTATTATTGACTTCGCGTTCTTCGGTTTTATTAGACAGCGGTATATTAGTAGTCAGCCGGTTTTAGGTATTATAAAACTACATGTTAGACTCTCTACTTATGGCTCTGCTCAATACGTAATATTTCGATGATTACTATGGTTAGATAAGGGTAACGATAAGGTTGTTTGTTTGTTAGGCTGACTATATTCAAGCTAAATGATATATTAAAGAAAATCAGGAAAAAAATCTAAACTACATAATAATTAGCCATATAATATCTATTGTAAGATATTTACTCATAGCGAATTATATACAATGATGTCCAATATTTCACTGACGGATTGTATGATACAAGGTTTGCTAGAGCATCATTATGTTAATGAGGTTGTAAACCAGATCATTCACGCGGAATATTGTTCTCACTATCTGATAGTTTATCCAGATTTGACTACGCTAAGAGAAATGTATTCCCAGTATATTCAAAGGCAAATCAAATATAATAATGAAATTATTCTTATAAACCCATTTTATGAAACTACTGACTCGGTAAGACAAATTCTTTCAAAAAGTGGCGTAAATATATCAGAATATGAAAAAGAAAAAGAACTTGTAATTATCGATTCTCTTAAAGAATATTTTGGTTCACAACCAGATATTCTTTTTAAAAGAAACTTAGTCAATTATGCCAAGCAGATGGGTAAGAATGGTCTTTCAATTATAGGTGACATAGGTGGTGCCTATACTCACAAGTCAAAGCATACGAGCTTGTTGTTTATGAACTATCACTTCCAACAAAATTTGATGTTGATATGAAAGGCTTTTGTTTATATCACGAAAAGGATTTTAACAAGTTTTCAGACAAGCAGAAGCAACAATTAATTAAACATCATGGTAATGCTCTAAAAATAGAATGATCCTAAACACTGTATACAAAAATATATAATGAACGATGGTTCAAGTTTCACCGAGATCAGATAACGGTTACAAGATTTATCCATCAGTTCTATGATGTTATTTCTTTCGGCTAATCAACAAGATCCAGATCTAGAATCTGTTTACGCCAGTTCTTGACTATAAGTGCATTAGGAATCCTATACAAAGAAGGGGAATCAATTTCAACTAAATCAAACACTTGGGAATAGTAACTTAATCATCTAGAATTCTCTAAACTAGGAGGATAAAACGGTCCCTGCCACATGGGTGTATTCTTTCATTTTCAAAATATTATAGATGTATTGATAAATTTGAATTATCATTGCCATTAGAGTTTGATATGAAAGTGAAGAGAATCTGTACTTACCACGCTGGAGATTTCGAGAGATTGGAGGTGCACGAAAAGGATAATTTGATAAAGCCACATTATCGGCGAATAAAAGTGCTGCCTAAACTGAATCCAGTTGATACGTCATAGATTGGTGGTTACTATCCTCTAGGACAATGGATTCGGTTTGCGATCGTTTGGTTTATTCGTGATATTAATTAAAAATATGCTGCACAAATCTCTGCTTGGTTACATGTTTAACAGAGAATATTAACATCAGACAAACATTAGGTCAATTGAAAACTGAAGATAAGAGGGGAATTTTGAGTCGTTATATAGTTTTGGGTACTGTACTATAACACCTATGATCATAGACAAATCAGATGATCCGGTATATCTCTTTAACCTATACCGAGACGTATATTCAATATCTATTTTATCCATCAAGATAACTGCATTGGTATGGATACTAAGAGGTGAGTCACTATTGTAGATTCGGTAAACGAGCTTGAATCACTTGGCATTAGCGTAAAGAAAACGAACGATCTGAATGATGATTATGAACTCGAGAACCTAATTGAGATCATAAAACAGACATGGATTCAAGACTATAAAACTTGTTATAATGGCAAGTAGACTGATTTCAAGATTGGGATGAGATTACTTAATTTTGAATCGCAGAACAATTCTTCTATGATACCATCATTTTCTAGTTCCACAATATTCAAGTCCTAATGTTATGCTACTCATATTTCCTATGGAAAATCATCGTGTTATTATTGCATATGAATGCGTTATTTGTTAATACTTTAATCATTTGAATAATACTTATACAAATGATTGTATTCGATACTTGGCCATATTTCTGGGCTCTACAATCAGACGTGCTGAGACAAGACCTGATAGCCAGTTTCTGGACCACCATAACAAAGATATTGAAATTAGAATTAGTAGTGACTTGATTGTTGCCGACAATAGCCTCTGCTAAGCCCTGTAATCTTATAGTATTAAATCCAATGTGGTTTATCTTTATCATTATAAATGGCAGCTGGTAAAGATATTAATAATAATAATATCGCCACTATAAATTGGAACGAAATAATAAATCAAGATACGAGAAGTATAGATGATGCAAATCTAGGCAAGGTCAAGGGTCTGTATGAACCATTTATAGTTATAGAAAGGGGAACGTTAAGCAAAGAAAAACTCTATATTCCAAAGTCGCTTATTGAAAAATATTCTGCCAATGCTTTGTACCTTAGTATAACAGAACAGGAAGCAAAGGATACCTATACACGAGAATCACCTCCATCAGAAGATGAAATCAAACAAATGGAGACAATCACAGAAAATAGGATTCTGGCATCAAGAAAAAATAATATAGAGATTGCAGAACAACAAGAAGTTAGACAAGTAGAAAGACAACGACAACCTCCAAGAAATGAAGAGGAAGAAATCATTAAAAAGCTAAAGCAAGCAGCAAATGAATTTAAGGATTTAGTAATTTCAGGAGCCAAAGTAGCCAAAGAAAAGATCAAGGAAGGGAAAGATGTTACACAAGAAAAGATAAAAGAACAACAAGATGCTGCAGAGAAAAGAAAAGCTGAAAATGACGCGAAAGAAATATCTAAAATGGGAGACTTAGCATTGCAGTTTTCAACTTCTTTTGACGATATTACGTCAGAGATTTCATTGACTAGAACATATGCAGAACAAGAACAGATTTACAAAGGTTTCATAAAGTTAGTACAATTGCAACGTAAATTCCTTGTTGCAAGAAAAGAATTAGCTGCCAAGTTAAAAGATTCAGTAGATAAACCGCTTATCATCATCAAGAATAATGATATAAAAGAGCCACAATTAATACCAGCCAAGCAAAATCAGTTGAACAAGAAATCTGAATTACTCCTGCCACAACCACAACCACAGCTACCTGAAACAATTAATACTGCTGAGGAAGAAAAAATAAAAAAATCAAAACCTCAAATAAAATAGCCGCCAAGAAAGATCTGAATATAGAAGTAACAAATGATGAGGAATTGCCAGCAATGTCATAATCATCACCGTCAAATGCAGCTGCTGAATCACCTTCTACAGAGATTCCATCTACTGAAATCTATTCTACCAAAAGAGAAATAGAAGAAAAAGAAAAAGGACCAGCAATAGAAAAGAGAAAATTGGTTAAAGAAAAAGTGAATAGCAATAAGAATAACTAACACAGAGCATATTAAGAACGTTGTATGCTGGCGTTAGTAGATTGAGTATCCATAGTTAACCTTGCGTATGCATCAATCATTTTGAAATATTCGTAAGTCTTTTCGCAATACTTAGTTTAGAATCAATCACATTTACCTGCTCTTCTAACAGTTTCTTGTAGCCTGTTAGCAGCTTCTCCTGATTGTCATAATTTTCTCTTTCTATTTCGAACATTATTTTTTCATAGACTAAAACCACATTTTCTGCGTGTATTCCAAGAGCTTGGATATCTCTTGCATCCTTCTGTGTTGTGCCAGTACCAAGTGTTTCAATAGATTTATCCTTGATTTCTCTACTTGTATCTTCTACTTTCGTCATTGTCTTTTTTCCTAGTGACTTTATCATCTCAGAGAATGATTGTCCTGCTTCTTTAGCTTTGGCAATAGTAACCGATTGTTCTCCTTCTTCTGCCTTATTCTGTTCTTCGCCTGAGTAATATTCTCTCCGATTTTCTTTATATTCTGTCTCTGATGGCTTTATAACCACTACCTTTCCTTCGTTAGCTAGTTTTTTTGTGGCCAACCCGTCGTCTTTCTCTGTTGATGCTTTAGATGAAGGTTTAGTAGACTGAGAATTTGGTAATTCGATATCTTCCTCTTTGTTCTCGTCATTGCTCATAATATACATATTAAAAGACCTTTATACTTAATAAAAAATTTTACCTAATCTACAATTTACGGTACTGATAGTAGGTTTGTGAATGACTGACTGATTATTACTGCTGATGAATTATGTCGGTCCGCTTCTTTTGCCATATTACTGTAGGAAGTAAAGGAATATCCACCCGATCCGATAGCAGTTAAGACCTTTATTAAAAGTATGTCGTTTTACTAGAGTTCGTTTTAGTACCGAAATTATTAAAGAACTTTCATTATCAAGACGCGGTTTATTGACTATAGCAAAAGTGAATTAACTTTATTTGTTGGTTATTAGAACTCTAGGTATAGTTACGTGGGTGCTGGGCTAGGTAGGCATTTGCGAGCGTACAAAGATCTGAACAGATGATAATGTTGCTCGCAAACATTGATAGATATTGTCGCGCTTTTCCCAGCACCCGGAATATCATATTCAATATTATATTTAGAAGATACATTAGTTTGCGATAATTATCGAGTTTATTCAATTTAATGTTTTATTAGTAAATAAATATTTATTATATCCTAGGAACTGCATATCAATCATAGTATGACAGATATTTTGCGGATAGTCAGCTGCTGTGAATTATGGTGCCAATTATTCTATCGCTTACCGGCATCATTGAGTAATTGGATCCTCGTAGTGGCCCCAATGTTAGAACCCTAGGAACGTATAGAGGTTTTCACGATTAATTGATTATTAATTGGGACCTACGTCTTAGGGTTTAAAGATAATCACTAGTTGCCAGTGCGCCGGTGACTAGAGTAGCAATTCGAAGGGGTTAAGCCAGCATACCATCCAGATTTAACCATGCGTGCATAAAACCTTTGATACAAATAGAATGAAAATAATATTAGCGGTTTACTCAATAGCAGTCGTTAACATGAATCCAGCTGTATGTCATAGGTAGGAAACTATCCCCTAAGATAAGATTGGCTTCTATAACAACCGTGTGTACCTTGAGACCGGGTAGCGATGCCAATATTCCTACCATGCTTCGTGGCAGTGACTGCTGCAATCATTTAGACATATCTTTATTATCTAATCTCATCAGATAAGTAGGAAGATATTATAAAATGTTTTTTAGATGCCGTTCCCAGAACAAGACTAGGAAATCTCAAGCAGACAAAGAATCAGCAGATAAGAATAAAGAAGCTTTTAGATTAGGTTCTTCAATTGCTAAATTAATAACCTCTTCTTGGAATTCTCAAGAAAATCCAGGAAAAATCTACATATTTAACCGACGAGTGCATCATGGTGGAGTTGGAGCTTTGTTATGCTTATCGAATCTTTTCAGCAAATCACAACCGATACCTTCTGGAATTTTATCAGGATTGGGCGAAGGTCTTGCTAAGGATGATTATACTGATATAGACTCTTGGTTCACCTTTGATAAAAAAGCCTATGGATAATGTTAGTGTTGACGATAGTATGATCCCACAAATATCATCGGCAACAGTACCACATTCCGTTTCATCATCTACAGCCAAGTCATCAAATACAGAATTTAATACTAGCAATCGAATGAACTTAGAGGCTGATAAAGCATCGTCAATTGAGAAAATAAAAAATCATCACCAAACTAATCAGTAGGCTAGAAAAACCCAGTGCAAAACCTCATAACGGATGATGATATTGTCGTTGCTTCTGATAGGTTAATTAGAATAACACAGTATCTGAAATATAAAACTAGTCTGATTCTACAAGTCCCAGATAATTAAATGATACGTAATTAATTGATTAGTCAGAGATTCTTGTCAAAGGTAAATGTAAACGGTGATAATAGTCACTTATAGATAGAATTATAATATTTCTGGTAACAAATAGTTGGAATGAATTTGGATGAATTTTGACTAATGTGGAAAATAGGCTAATCACTTCCATTAGGCGACCTTTTCCCTCAATGGTTTCCTCATCTAACCATCTATCCTCAAAGGTTATAGGGAAATGTTTGCTATTATTTTTGGTAAAACCGCAGAATTTATACCTCGCTATAACTGTCCCCCATGACAGGTTTTGTTTTGTTGAAGCCTAAACTATAAATATAAAATCCGGAAGAATATTGGCTAGAAAGCGATATTACAATATATTTTATTGATAATGGACAGAAAAACCAGTGATGCATTAGTTTTCATTTTTTTAGTTCTTTAGCACACCAAGGACAGTGATTGAACGGTTCCAGTGACGCTATCGGCCCGTCATATTCTGTATTTCTTATATACCAACCCGGCTTAGTAATCGCACGATAGTTATCATCCTCGACTCTGTAAAAATGGAAACTGTCGTAATCGGCTGCTCTCTGAAAGTTTTTGCAACAGTAGTGTGTAATCATGTTATTCTCTGTCGTGGGTGTCTAGTGCGATATTAGATAAGGCTGTTTGTCAGGCCAGCAAAGCAACCTAATTATTTTGTTGGTTCTAGGTGTTTAATACAATCACCTTATGACAATCTGCTATTATTGGCTGCTTTTCACTCTGCTACTTGTATGTCGTTGTTGTTACAGTGACATTCTATTTAGAAGTAGTAGAGAGTAAATGAAATTACAGATTCGATGCAAGCATTGTATAATCGTCTTTGAACCAAATAAGATAGCAGACAAACAGATAACAGACAATTCTGAAAAAGACCACCATGTCAACGAATCCAGATGCTAGGACAAAAACAAAACATTCCCCCTGCGCAATTTCTATATTGTTATTCTTTTTTGTCCCTGGCGAGAGAGAAAAACGATCCTATCATACGTACAAAACTGTGAATAAAAGTAGCTTCGGTATTTATTTTTTCTTTTTCATCATTATGCATTCTAAAATAAATATTGTACAAATTACTATTTAGTAGTTAAATATGGTATACAGATTTTACTACAGGGCTACAATAGGCAGATTGACTACAGTCGCAGCCAGATGATAATAGATGCGGTTGATAGGGCGGCAGTGATGGCCAACCAAACTGAAATAGGAAGAGTCAGCAGCCGAAAGCAACTGAATTTGCTCAGCTTCGTTATGCCAGTCCCATAACACCATCATTCATCATCATCAGATTAGATTAGATGAGGATAAGACATGGCCATCCTCCTAGGGCAATATCACCTAAAAGACTTGTCCTGTTGTCCTGTACTGGCTTTTAGAGTCGGCAGACTAATATTATTATTTCTCTTTCTTCGTAGTTCATCTAATATCATTGAATATATTTGCTTCATGACTTCTACCTACGCTAAGTTGTGCTCAACAATCCGCATGTTGAACCTTTCCGGGTCTATCGACTTTTGCTTCTTCTGAATTTCATTGTATATAATATCTTTAACCTCCTTGACCGTTAGATCTGTCTCTTTTCGTTTTTCTTTGGGCAATCCAACTAATTTATTTGTGGGATTGCTATAAGTTGGAGCACTGTATATAGAGGGAGACTAGCTGGCTCTCAACAGGCAGCATCAAGCCCCTATGTTGTATTTCAGCCCGCGGAGTTAAACTCCATTTTTCATTATCTTTTCTTGCAGCTTATTCATTTTATCCATAGTTTGTTTCCATTCTACCTTATCAGTATGCCCAAATTGGTCGTATCTGTGTCTGCCCTTTTTAGTAATTTTGACCCTTTCGCCATCATCTTCTATAAGTTGTTGTGGTAATAGGTAATCCAGAATCACTATGCTAGCAAGTGGAAGGTTGTATCCACCTAATCCCATTCAATCATAGACCTGATTATACTCGTAACTATAGTTAGCATCATTATCCATATCCTTAATAGAGCATAGAAATCGCTTCCTTAATCTTTCAATGTCATCATCGATCAAGATTTTACGTATTTCACTATCAGATGGTGTTGTTGTACTCATATTGACGTCTAAGTAGTACATCTTCATAGGCTAAAAATCCTTAGTTTGGCAAACAGCATTAATTTATAACAACAGTATAATGTCTTGTTGTGAATACTTTCTAGCCATGAAGTATTATTTGGCAGGCAAATTCTTTATTCCATGGTCTAACTTATGGTATCTGTCGCAGCAATCTATTCTATGCTGTCACCTTTGTTAAGATTTCTCATTGACTATAAGTAAGAAAACCATTCCTTGCCTAGATTAAAGTTTCGTATGCTATCCCAGTTGAGCTACCCGTAACAACGGTAACCTTTGGATTGGATGAAGAAGCATTGGCATTAATACTCATATAGAAACGTAATACTACTTAAGCCACCGAGTATGCGATTACTTTGGCAAGTGATCGCTACTTACTTTACTTCTCTAAAACCTTCCGCCTCTCCTCCCTTGAATCTTTCAAGTTTTATTTTCTCTATATTAAGTGATACTTGATGACCATCGAAACCCTCAACAATATGTTTTGGTATCCTGTACCTTGTTCTACCACCTTCTGTGGAGACCAATATGGAACTTTCATCCACTGCATCGACATTCCCTATTAAATTTCCTTCACTTGATCTGACAGTTTTCTGAATAATCGATTCCCAGTTTTCTACTGAATCGGCCACATAGGCGTAAGAATATGGATAGTATATAAGAATTGCGAGCCTAACTATTGGAGGCCTGTATTAAATTTGATGATTCAAATAAAGCAGTCGACTTAAGCAATAAGTCCAATGAGCCGAAGTAAACCGTGTAGATATACCACATGTGTCCCAAGCATCCTAATGGACACTAACAATGGTACTAGAAAAGATGAAGAACCAGGTATCTAATAGACCTCACCGCCTTTTCATTACCAAATACCAGACATAGTTGCTGACACCATCATCAGTAGTAATACTAAACTACTGAGACTAATTCTAAGGATTCTGTAGGCTGAGGATTGTAAGTAGAGAGACGCCAGTCCTGCCATCGTTTAGTAGTAAGTTATGTGTGAGCATTATGGTTTCTTGCTTTACTTAACTTGATATAGGTTTATCAACATGGCTATAACGCTCTTGCCATACAATACATAAGTTTACTTCATAATAACTTGACATCAAACATCGTGTATACCAAATAGATTAAGAAACGGCAGAAGTTGTACATAGTTGTTGTGACTATCCTGACTACAATTTAACTAAATCAATATAGTATATGCATCTATACCACAAATTTGTCTAAAAATTGACGGATAGATAGTCTTCTTTTTCAGAATGTTTGTGGTCCTATTATTATTATTTGATATAGTACGACATAGACGATACAGGAGACTACTTATAGTATAAGTTAGATAATGCAGATCCTGTTAGAGAAACATTTGGTCTGCTCTAATTTACTCCCATAGCCAACTTCGCCTATTGAAAACTTATCGTACACGAACGGTTGTTAAAATCTATAATAATGATATAAATATTATGTACATCAGTTATGGCCAGAATCTCTAAATTTTGTGAGAATAGACAACATGAGGAGTGCCCTCTAGAACAAAAAAATGACTATGAGTATCCAAAATGCCAATGTGAATGTCATCCAGGCAGCCTTCCACCAACGAAACTTGAGGAATAGTAGTTACTTGCCTGTTTCAATCTTTCTGTAGTCCAAAAAGACAATGATTTAGCCAAATAATATTCGCCTTTGCTGTAAGCAAAAATCTATTACTGTCTATTTGATGGATTACAACTGCGCATCAAGTAGTGTTTGCACTATAATAATAACGGAAAATATCCCAAACAATCTACAGACCTAAGATTTGCAAAAAATATACTAATGCCAGATAAAAATATTTAGCTAAATAATTACTAGAATAGTGCCTAATTCGATTTCATTTTATATCTAATGCGATACCATTAACAAGATTTTACAACCGCCTCAGTTTTTCCATGTTGAATGGAATTATGTAGTATATAGCAATTGCATTCAGTTAAATAATATATAGGTTATAGATAGGTAATGAGTATAATTGCTAAATGCAATGAAGTGAATCCTCAGCCTTCAAGTCTTCTAAGGTCGTCTCTTGATTCAGTACGACATGAATTTGAAGTAGCTGATATCCCAGATATTCATCATCTGGATATTGCAGAAGGATTGAAGGAGTTGCTAATAGCTCATGGCATGACTCTTGAGTTATTGTCAGAGATGTCGTCAAATGAGTTGGTCGAAATATTCGGTTTTGATCAATATATAGCTGGCATTATACTAAATTCTGCCAAGACCCTAAAATCCTTGAATAGAGAGCAGCTCACAGCGGTATAATAATAACAATAATTCCATTAGAAATTTTATTACTGTAGATTATCACTTTAATTCAAATCTTATCTATGATTCTATTGTCTTGCCAGTTATGAACTTTAAAATAGGTTGTAGAAGAGCCTCTTATAGAAATATTATTGTTGTATAATAATAGGCCATAGACGATATTACTGAGTTAAGAATTCGTTTAAGTAACAGAACAAAATGCTAATTCACCAACTATGGTCAATCAATATCTTGAAGTCAACTGATATATAAAAATGCCTTCATTGAAATAGATATGCTACTGTCACAATTATCAGCTCATAATTGCTAATGCTGGGATAGCAAAATGACAATAAATATCATCATAAGTAGCCTAAATGTCGATAAAATTGTATTATTACTTAAAGCCCAAGCTGTTCTGACGCCAATAAGTGCTTTTCCACACTACAGACAGAATCTATCATTTTTGCAATTTTACGCAGTTTAACCCCTACGTAAGCAGATGGAATAAAAAATTCAATTTTTAATCCTTCACTCTAATCGATGGTTATTCCTGCCATTTGTTCTTGCAAGTCCAAACTACCAGTCATTAGGAATATCCTCCTTCTTTGATTATATTCTTGTATTCATATTACTTCAACTGATCTGAAGAGGGAGGGCTTAAATAGACAACTAGTGATATGTTTTAGTCTGTGATCGTTAGCAAATTGCCTGTCTAGAATATTGACTACTTCATCCAAGCTCATTTCGCAATGGCTATGTTGGAGGAGGTGCCGATGGTATATCTAAGTCTTTATGTAATACAATAGACAACCCGGATGCAATTAGTCCTCCAAGAATGGGAGCTACCCAGTAAATCCACTGATAGCCAAAGTTCCAAAGAATTAGCGCCGGACCAAAAGAACGAGCTGGATTCATGGATGCGCCACTTACATTACCTCCTAAAATGACATTAAATCCGAAGGCAAAACCTATCGCCAAAAGTCCGACAGCATACGCTATTTTATTTTTAATGTTGTGTAAAGTTGTTAATATAACGTATATAGCAGTAAATGTCATGACAGTTTCCAATATTAATGCTCTAATAGCATTATTATCTGCAGGAAGTGTAAGACTAGCAGACATAGTGCCCCCAAACATTGAATATACTACAGCTGCGCCGAGAGCAGCCCCTAATAATTGGCACGCAATAAACAGTGCTGCTTCTTTTGCACGAATTTTTCTTGTAACTAGCAACGCTATTGTAACAGCCGGATTAATCTGAGCTCCAGAGCGATATGCTGTAGCATACGTTAATGAAATTACAACAAAAGCTAATAGGTAGTTTTGAATACCTGTATCACTCAATTCTCTACTCATTATCCTAGTCCATACTGGGGACTGAGTCCTACCAGCAATTTAATGAATTGAAGCTCCGCTGAAAGAGGTACGATGGTTATCATGAATAAGTCTGCCCTATTGCCTGCATACTAGTCAGAAGGAGACGTCAGCATGTGCTAGGTAAAAGATTCTTAGACTGTAAAGTCAATTTACAACATTTTGCTAAAGTGTTTTGTCTGTTAATGTTCATAATTTTTTTGCCTTTTGACACCAGACAAGAGGTTTGCTTCAGAGTTGATCACCAACAACACGTAGCGGACATAAGTTAGGTTCGGGCTAGTATAGTAGCGTTATGAGGATCATATAATAATATAGGATGGATATTAATAAGTGAAAGAAGATCGTGAACTCTACCAGAAAAGTAATAGTCAAATTTCATGGAACCGAAGTAGGTAACGTGATTATTCAATATAATATACAACCACATGCAAAACCCATCACGGAGATTACCGAAGAATTTGATGCATTAAAGGTTCACGATATTTGTGAAACTATTAATGTACAAATAGTGGCTGATTTTGTTACAATTACGATATATAAACAAGAGAGTACAAACTCTGTTATACGCAGAGAACTAGTACCAATACATGCCATACAACATATCTGGGTTAATGATTTGCAAAAGTAACTATGAGAATCACTCTTCATATCTTGCCTAATTGACTGAAGTATGGCACTTTGCTGATACAAGTTTGCTTACAAATTCATTGACTGCTGGTAACGAATAACCTATCTAGTATAGTAATTGATCGACTAAATTCCTTATTGGTCACATTTTACTTGATATACCATACCCTTTACTAGTATAGTATAGTATTCAAAGTGGGGCTAGATCTGGATACTAACTCTTATAGTCAGTTAATTTAGCCAACTAGACTAACAATTTCATGACCAAAATTCTTGAACACTTACTGTATCAAGATCAATCCAGATATTAGTTCCAATGTATAAAGACCTGAAAGTGAAGACGTGGTCGGAATGCTCTATCCACAGTAATCATTGCGCACGACATAGATAGTGCTCCACATAGTTGCCGCTCACAGGATATTGGATCATTTAAAAAAAGATATTATTTGCTAGAAGCTGTCGAATCATGCAGGTATGTACCCCTTACAAATATGACCTTCCATATAGAATCTGTCACCATATAACTTGCAATGCCTACAATGCCAATTGGTACCAGACCAGTAGATTTCTCCTGCATTTCGAATTGTTTCTGAGCTTGGTTGAATATCTGTCGTCGTAGGAATTGAAACCTGCATGTTGATAAGATTATTCCCAGTCTCAAGAGTGACGGCTGTGACGGCTCCTGAGGGAGCGCCTTGACCTTTTTCTACTGTATTAGGACTAATTTTCCTGTAGATTTACTGCAGTCGCTACCATAACATCATTATCATTAATATCATAAGCACTATCTCCTCATTATTATTGTCATTGATTAAAAAATATGTAAATTAACTGTTGCAATGATATGTCAGCTTGGTTTAGGATTTAGGATTTATAAAATTATATGCTGTCCCAAATTCATTCATTCATTCATTCATTTATTCTTAAACACTGGATGAAATCTTAGTTACCTCAATTTACATGGTTTTCAACAGACACTAAACAACTTTGGCATATTAGTGTCTACTATAACTAATCACTAATAGCCAATTTAGAATCTTTGCAGAGCTTAACTGGATCCGTGTATGAAGTACGTTAGTAACCAGAGTGCTGCAATGCCATTTAGCAAGTCATACAGATGTCAAGCTCATCTATCTATCCTCAGCAGCAATAAGATTCCCATCCCCTAACTTTGCTTTCCTTTGTAATGGTGGTTTATTATCATTATTTTTTAATTTTTCTGCTATCAATATA
>JARBAU010000358.1 GCA_029237525.1 Nitrososphaerales archaeon
CCAGTTACGTTTGCGATAAGAACTACTTTATTATCCTGAGAAATGATCTCTTGTTCTTCATAATAAAGATCGGGAAAGGTACTACGGAGATTCTTAATCGTATCTATAAATTCTTCTGGTCCTCTGAGTTGTGATCTGTACGAATCTTTAGCCTTCTGCGACTCTCTATTAATATATTCTGAACTTACAAACTCGTGAACCTTACTCGTATTCCCTGTATTATCGTAATGGCGCCGCTTATTTGAGCTACTCGTTTTCCTTCCTCTTCGCGGTTAACAAGTTTTCTGGACATAATTAGCAATTGGCGCGCGCATCTTAATTACCGTGGGTAGTTTTTCATCCATTGCCTCGTCGAATCTTTTATTAGGATATTCTTGACGCTCTTTTCTGATTCTAGTTTCTCCGTTTAGATCTTTAGTGTATATACGAAACAAGGCATTCTGTCCATCTTCCCATGCAACTTCAAATTTCTCACCAGTGTATTCACTTGGAGAATCAGATCCGAAATGCCACATTGTTACGGTCCAAGATTCATGATCTGGAATGGAGTATGATGATGACAGTGACAGCGGCCGGGATTCTATATATCGCAATAGTCGTTCCTCTACACGAGTTAAAGCATTGGAAAGTCGCACCACGCCATTTACATCTACCGCTACAGGATGTAGTGAACATCCAACAATGACACTAACAGTATCTGTATGATGTATAGTCGTCTTAATGGTAAGGTCACATGTCAGTAAAGCATCTAGTAATATGTCCTTATTCACCTCATTTGGTTTTAATTCTGGATGATTTGTTGCTACGATGTTCCAGATATTATCAACTTTGAACCTAAAGCGTATGTCATGTAAGGCATGTTTGTCTGATGGTAGAGTATCGATAAATGACACTGATGACACTGAAGGGACCACACAGTACGGATTAGGCGCGCGCCTCATGATATAGATCATACATAATTTTGTCATCATCCTGGGGGATGTTAGTATGCGCCTAGGGCTCCGTAATATTCGTTTATACGGGATCTTAGTCTGCTGCTGGATAGAATAAGTATGTAGTTGTCTTTGATCCTGGCTGCCCATTACGAACGACTTCTAACGTGTTTATGCCTTTTGAGAGATAGTGTAAGATTATTCGCGCATCTCTTGTACCGCGTTCCCATATTGATGGAGGTCCATTAATATTTTGGGTATTCGGTTCTGTAATATCATAACAGTCGAACACATATCGCGTTACGTATTTGTCTGGAATGTCAAGCCCTGTTTCAAAGTCTTTTGCCTGTACTTCCACCTTGTCAACCTTGCCTGTAAATGACAAAGTCTTCCGGTCTTTATCTGACATGAACTTGATGTATTTTATCCTCACATCCGTTGCCGATGATGGCCATTTTTCATTGATTTCTTCTAGGAATGATTCCAACCGTAATTTAACGTGTTGATCAATTACTTCTTTATCAGTATCTTGGATTGTTGACATTTTAAATTTATCATCATTATTATGACCTATGTTAGCTATATTTGTTGCTAAGTGAAATTGTATACGAATTGCATCGTTACTATGTATAGAATAATACATTAGAAAGTGTTGTTAGATTGTCGCTAAGCAAATATTAGCAAAGTCGCCGTAAGTTCAGACTGCAAATTCACAGAAGATGGAATACACTTGTGTTCCTCTATCAAACATATACGCCAATGAGAGACCAGTCAGTTACATCAGTTATATTCGGTCATTTTTGGATGTAACCACGCCCATAAAATTCTTGAAATTATTATACTAAACAAACATATATACTATATTTCTTCTATGTTTATGAATTAATAATTATTATATTAATAGGTTACATCAGTTACATTGGTTACATAGCATTTGATATACAAAAGATGATTGAATAGATGAATAGTACAGAGGGGGGCGAATTTTGTATAATGAGATATATGACGTAATCGATGTAACCGATGTAACCAGAAGTTAGTAACTAATTCATCAATAATTTCTACCTAAACTTGTAAAAATTACTAAAACGATGTTATGGAGATATAGTTATTAGATTGCCCAATTCGCGCGGGTTACATACCCGATGTAACCTTTTTCGACACCGATGTAACCTAGAAAGAAATAGCTGGCGAAATAAACTCTAAGAATTTTGCAATAGGAATTGAAATTAATCTGTACGTCGTACCATTTAGCTTAATCGGTTTGATTTCACTCTGAAATATTCTTGCTAACTGGGTCAAATGTATTATAGAATTTATTCTATGACCCTTTAATTCATGCATAATATCGTGTAATATTAGTATGTGCCCATCCTTTTTTCTAAGAAATGGAATTAACTCTTTGTTACAACAGAAATCCAGTCTCCTTCCGATTGTATTTTCGTGTATTACCTCGTTTATATCTTCTCTAAGTGTTAGGGCTCTATAATTCCTGGTAAATGCGTCGTTGATGGTCTTTTCAAAGAATCCGCGAATAATTTGTTCTTTTTCCAGCGCCGCGTCTTGAACTTGGGTTTCTTGTACTAAATATTCAATCCAATCAGGAACCTCTTTTCCAGCAACTTTGAAGAATTCTGCCAAGATATGCTTAGCTGCATCTATCCAATTAAAATTGCTATTTAAGATCCCTTGGTTTTCCAGGATGTAATTAGCAACAAAGTCTCCTAGTGTGCCGAGTGAATCTAAACCAGTTCGTAATAGCGTATGGAATTGCTCAATCTCCTCTGGACTTGGCTCATCTTCCTTCGAATTATAAATAGGTATTATTCTTCTCTTAAATGCCGGATCTTGTGGCGGCAGATCGTTACTTGTTAGAATACATGGACTTAGTGCGCTTATGTTTTCAGCAATGGATCTAGACATTAACCTTGACCGTGCAGTCTGGCTTTGAACTGCATGCTTTAATGCTTCCACAAGTTGCTTCTGTCTATCATCATTTAGCTGTACTTCATTGATAAGTACAGGGTATGTATTATAGCTGATTGCGCGCCCGAACCTGGCTACATTATCTGTAGAGGAAAAGCCTACATCATGTCTTGTCTTATCCCTATGCTTTCTCCAGATGGCTAATGCAATCCTACCATTTGTGGTCTTGCCAGTATTTGTCCATCCGTATAAGTACGGCCAGGGCATCCATTTTTCACTATCGAATTGTTTTAGTATATAACTGAAAGGAGCCATAATTCCCCACTTTAGAATTGTGGGAAATACCTCCTTATGTTTATATTTTAACTGGATTGATAATAGTAGATCTGCACATATTGCGATCTCTTCTGCTGTCGGCTTCTTGTGTTCAGTTTTGTACATCTCAATCCTATTATCTACCAAATAAAATCCAGGAGTTTCTATCTCACGCTTTACTGTTACCTTGCCGTCCCTATAACAGGCATTCAAGATAGCCGGTAGTGCCTCTTCGGCGGCCCTCACTTTATACACAAGCCCATTTAGCTTTAGATAACTAAGAATCTCATCTAGGCTCGCAGGCTGGAACTTTAGCAATTGTCCCGTAGGTGTTTGAAACTCAATCTCGTATTTTATCTCAATTGAAGTAGGATTCTCATATTTAGTAATTTTAATAGGGACTGCATCAATTATTATCTTTTCATACTGGACACATTGAATATAATCGGAATTCTCATTATCATGTTCCTGCTTTATTCTACCTATTGTACCGCTAAGAATCTGTTTCTTGTCAGAATGTGCTATGACAAAGCTTATAGGACTATAGCTCATGACCTCGAAACTATGATTTGAAAGTTCTTGCGAAATTGTACTATCAAGTTGGCTGAGAATTGGATTATGGTATTTGTTAAAGGTCCGGAATAAAGAGTCAAGTACAGAACGGGCATTTTGTTCATAACTGACACGAGTTAAGATATCTACAAGAGAAGAATATCCTGAGATAGGAGCGTTGGCGTCACCATTACGATATGTATTATGTAGAACTGTGATCCTACTATTAAGCTCCTCATCGTTAGCCGATTGACATATTAATTTTATTACATTTTCTGCGCTCTCTAAATTGACTTTATTTTTGTACAGATATCCAGAGAGTCCATAAACAAAATCATGTCTTAGACCTTTCTGATAATATTGATTCAACTGAGCAGCCATATCTATAATATCAGTCTCTGTCAAGGAGATCCTGGTATTGATGCTATTACCATGACTATTATCAATAGACTTGCTCAATTCAGTATGAATTCTGCCCTGACGTAGACAATCGGCTAATTCCTTAACTAGTCCATCGTATAGACTATCTTGTATTGATAGGACATTACTTCCTATTAACTGATAATGAAAATTAGGATCGTCTCTATGTACACTATCAGGTAACGTGGATAGGCCAGTTGAATAATCGGTTTTTATCTCAAACTCATACCCGGGCTTGCAATCCTTTGTTCTTATGGGTTGATGCTGTTTGTGGCTTAGCCAATAAATATGCCGCCCCCATTTTTTTCGAGTTTGGGTTACCCTAGTTGTTTTACACATTTCATCGATAAAATAGCGATCTTTGTCATCAAATCTGATGATTGCTAGGCTATCAAACACCTGTTTGCTATCTATATCTAGTACATTCAGATAAAGCGCGGCGCGATTTTTGTCTGTCAAGTGGGTCCTTCCGAATGTCGTTGCAAAATTATTAAATCTACACTGTTCCTGTTTGATTCTGTCCTCTGTCCAAAATTCAGGATGATTAGAAATGTAGTTAACAGGGTGTACTTGACCATCAATTGACTCTTTCCCACTTATATTCTCCTCATCAGTGGTCAGCAGGCCGCGTGTATTAGGAGTCTTCGCATCCTTTGAGAGCGGAATGAGTTTAAAGCCAGCCTTATGATACTCAAGCAGTATATCAACTGAAATCGTTGATAACTCCTCCTCTACGGTAATTATTATGCTGTCACCTCGGATAGATCAAAGATCGGAGTTATCATTTGGTTGACTGTATCCGGATCATACATATGCAAAAGAATTACTTTATCCAAATTTTTTGAATAATCATATTTAAATTCATAAATAAATCTGGGCTCATTTAATGGTTTTATACCCAAATAATTTCGAATTATCTTTTGACTTGGTATTCCATTCCATTCGTAATATGCCTGTATGAATGCCTTTTTCCACTTAGCAATTTGTTTTTCATAGCGCGC
>JARBAU010000359.1 GCA_029237525.1 Nitrososphaerales archaeon
AGCAGTTAATAGATAATGCAAAATTCTTTGAGTTAATCACGGATTCATTAGAACAACCACAACGAGGTGCAGACTATTTTGAATACAAGATCACAATTAAAACAAGAGAAAGAGAACATCATATCAAAACTACAGACATCACCATGCCACCAAACATTGGCCCGTTGATTAGATATTTGAGACAAAAGGCCCTTTCAGAGAATAGGCGAACAAGTATAAAATAAGTTGCAAAACATTCGTCCTCCCATCGCAACTTGTTTTTTATTGGTATGTGAAAATATAATACCTCTACCAATATAGTTGGTTTTAATTATGACAATTTAATGTGGATATTAAGGAATAGTCAAGAATAAATCTAAGTTCATAAACTAGACATTAATAATATGTGATTTTGTCGTACCCTGTGTTAGATTGTTTAGTTTGCACTCGTTGCATCAATTCTTAGTCCAATATACTGATTAAACATTCTGAAATAAACATCTCTCTGAATAGTTATTATGGTAACTAAAAAGTGGAGCTACTTACTCAGCTTCAATGTGGATAATACTAGATCTAACAGAAGCAAAGTCTTTACAGAATGAATTGAAATATCCTATATACGATCGATAAAAACTCGGGGCAAATAATTACAAATGAATTTCGCTTAACACTACTTATCTTGATATTCTTTGTCGTCGCAGTCTTTATATCCCAATTTGAAATTCCGGTTCATGCTACTTCACCAGTTTTTACTCGCCATTATGTGAAGGATGGTGTATTTGATTGGATAGATGTTAATAAGCATAAAAATAGTTTACAGGGCGAGCCAGCAACAGATATTGTAGGTGTAAGTTACTTTAGCGATGGACAAACCTTGAATGCCACGATTTGGCTCATGGCTCCATTTATTAGGCAACCTTTTCAATATAATGTTTTGAATTACGGTGTTATGGTTGACTCCGATTATGACAAGACCACGGGAGTCGGCGGTGTTGATTACCAACTTGAAATTAGCTGGATAAACAAGACTAAAACTTGGGATAGAACGCTTACGGAATGGTCAACCTCTGGACATGACAAACTTCTGGACGAAAAGCGAAACTACACAGGATTCTTCCAGGATGGGTCTTATTACGTCTCGTTACCACTAGATTTATCGTCTATTCTATTTCCTAATAAATATAGGATTGCCTTTTATGGGGAGTCAGAAAAGAACGGCATTATAACAACTGATTTTAGTAACTGGATAAATATTCCACCTCCCAAACTTGATATCACTACATCGCCTAATCCTATTATTCTAAAACAAGGAGATCAAAAAACCATCGAAGTACGATTGAACACGACTCAAGGATTTGAACCATTTGTTCATTTATTTGTAAAAAGCGTTCCTGGTCTAAGTACCATCTTTAAATATAATGCTATCCAGATACCTTCTGAAGGATTTGCTAGCGTTCCCCTTGTATTAATAGCATCCAAGAATATTCCAGCATCTCCATTTACACTTTTGTTATCTGCAAATTCCAGTTTCCCAGACTCTCAATTTATACAATCAAGTAACTCAAATTCTGGTTTACCTGGCAAGAGATTACCTGACTTCTTGACTCCAAAAGAAGAGCCTTCTAATAGTCAAGCTGTTTTGGTCGTAACAATACAAGATGCCGTCTCAGATATCGATCGGATTAGTGATTTCTGGCATAAACTAGGTTCTCCTATCTCATTTGCATATGGAATAGCTGCGGCTGGCCTTTCCCCACTGTTTTATAGTAGGATAAAGAAGAGGATAAAAAAACACAGAATGAGCCCTTAAATCATGAAAAGATATAGAAATGTATTTCATATTTGAATTTGTATTAGTGTATTAGTTAATTACATAGACATATAATTAAGGGATTTACTAATAGTGATTAAAATAAGATCTTACGTGAGATCTTGTGAGATAATCTGACTCATATTCCAAACAATGTATGGACTAATCTTGTACTTATTGAGATTTATTGTAGATACATATCCGGTTTTAATAGGCTTATTATAATTTCAAATCAATGGATTGAGATAAGTACATGGAGATAAGAATTATAAATAAATCTTAATTTGTTCCTGTGCATATTTCAAAGGATTGGAAATGTACCTAATCAACATCATCTATCCAATCTAAAGTACGTCTATTTGCGAAATAGTTAAGTAAACTAGCTACGTGATCCTGAAACTGGTAATAACTGATTATTAAAGCATTCCTAAAATATGATATATCATAACATTACGATATTAAAGGATATCTTCTTTCAAGGATAGAATTTGTATGTGAACGAACTGAATTCACATTACAGAGTTAAGATGATTGATAACATCAGATTCAATTTAACTTTCAATGAACCAATAGATTTGAGAAAAAAATGTGATGATGATTTTTGTTTAGGTCATGATTTCAAGTCTTGGGAGATAATACGAAATAGCATACTTGTAGGGCTAATAGATCTAAGTGACACTAACTATTTGATACAAAGGTGGTGGTTAACTTCGACAGATTGTCAATTCAAACCTGGATCAGGAATTGATAACTAATGAGAATCTTTAGTAATGATCATTTGAAGTCATTTACAACATCCAAAAGATTTTTTGTTTATACATCCCTGGCTCTTCTTGGAATAGCTATACTATCCATCGGATCATTCGATAATAATGTTCCGGTCGGGTTTGGACATCTTGGTAATGGAGGTAATCATAACGCAGGTAATCATAACGCAGGTAATCATAACGCAGGTAATCATAACGCAGGTAATCATAACGCAGGTAATCATAACGCAGGTAATCATAACGCAGGTAATCA
>JARBAU010000041.1 GCA_029237525.1 Nitrososphaerales archaeon
ATATGGCTTCGGACGATCATGATATTGAGCCATTTGATTGGTTCAACAGATTTTTTGGCAGAAGAACTAGCAGGGGTTTTCCTGATATTTTTAGAGGCTTTGATGAAATGAGAAGAGATATGGAAAGAGAATTCAATGATGCCATTAGAAATATGGAGACTAAGGCACCTAAAGATTTGATAAGAGAATACGAAACCCCTCAAGGAAGTAAAGTAAGGGAATATGGTCCGTTCGTATATGGTTATTCAATGACTATTGGGCCTGATGGTAAGCCTAAAGTAAGGGAATTTGGTAATGTAAAATCCCCATTTCAAGGTGGCGGCTTTTTTAGAAGAGCGCCAATGATATCGTCAGAAAGAGAACCACTGGCAGATGTTACAACAACAGATAAAGAAGTAAAAGTGATTATCGAAATGCCAGGAGTTAGCAAACAAAACATCAAGGTCAATATTTACGATAATTCATTGGAAGTATCAACTACCGAGGGATCACAGAGAAGGTATCATGAAGTCATTAAATTACCAGAAGAGGTAGATGTTGAAACTGCTAAATCTACATATAATAATGGAATACTTGAAGTAGTATTTAAGAAAAAACAACAATCTAAACCTAAAGGAAAACAGATTACGGTAGACTAAATAGAGTACATATTTCATTCATTCTATCTATATATTGTATATAGGAGAAATCAAGAACTATAACTCCTAGACGTTGGGTTGATGATGGTTCTATGTTATCGTTACTGCAGTTGAACCGCATCTAGGACATGCTCTTTCTTTATGTTCCATACCACATTTCATACAATAGAACTTGAGCGGACTGTGACCATATTCTTCTGGACCTGAGTGAACATTACTGCCATGGATAGATGTGAATAATGATTTGTATAATCCTCTTATTCCACCAGACACGCCATATTTTCTTAGATGATAGTCCATACGTAATGCATTAATTAAGAAAAATGCAAGGATATAGACTGCAAACGAGATTGGAAATGGAATAACAAGAGAAACGCCGATACCTATGGCAATGAAGATAAAAAACCATTTCCAGTGACTATGATCTTTCCTATCATCATAACTACTATTGCCATTCCATTTAATATTCATATTATTTCTCTTCTACCGTATGAATTGGGATAATAATCAATAAAGACTTGGAGTACACAATCTTGCAGTGAAGTATATTCCTACACTAGTAAGGTTCTTCAAGTACAGATATACATTTAGATGACCAGTTGTTATTGTTTGCTCTTTGAAATTCTTTTTATCAGCCTATTCCAAGATATTTGTAATCATATCTTCTGTTAAAAATGGCAGAGTAGGGCCACTTAAATTTGTCACACTTTTTGCAAATCCGTTCTTGATCATGTCACATACTAATTGAACAAGACAGATCGTTTAATTCTTTGTATGGCATAACTATTCAATTTTATTCAATTTAATCTCCGCATCGTATGTTTAAATTCTTGAATCTATTATCTATCCTTACTAATTGCAAGTGGCAATCTCTAGAACATTCTGGCTAGCTAATCTAATTTTGAGTATAATGATATATGTTGAATCTTAAGTATTCGTATGGCACTGCGAGTATTGTCCAAGTTTCATTTTTATGCAATATAGTTGATAGCACTTGCATGCGATAATGATATATCTTAGATAAACAGAATTTCATTGGTTATCGAGTATATAATTTGTTTTCAAATAATAATGTCGACACAAAACATTCTACACGGGAAAAAATCATTAAGGGACAGTACTTAAATCTAGTAAGCTTACTGCAACTATCAGATTCATTCTTTCCATCAGGAATGTATACTATGTCAAACGGGCTAGAATCCTTCTTTTACAGCAAGAAATTAAAGAATGCCGATCAACTGCTTATTCTCATAAAAAATTTTCTGGAAAACCAAACAGGTCCTTTAGATTGTTCTGCATTAGGAGATTCGTATGTGGCGGCACAAACTTCTGATTTACAAAGAATAATAAATATCGATCAAACAGTTTTTGCAATGAGGCTTATTGAAGAGGTAAGAAATGCAACAGCCAGATCAGGCACACAACTGCTAAAATGTTTACGATCTTTTCTAGAAAATGATAATACTAACAATAGTAGGTTACTTGAAAGATATCACGAATCCATCAAGGAGGGTAAAAGTTCTGGGGTTTATCCCGTGGCATTAGCAGTAGCTAGTCATAGATTAGGCATACCAAAATTCAATGCCGGTATTATGATGCTTTATAGTTTTACTGTAAGTGTGGCTGGGGCCGCATTAAGATTAGGAATACTCGATCACTTTCAGGGGCAGAGGATAATCCATGAAATGAGGCAAATAATTGTTAGAACTGTAGAGAACAATATTGATAGACCGTTAACAGGCTTCTGGCAATTTGCTCCTGAGATAGATATTCTTCAAATGCAGCATGAAAAAATGAGCTCAAAAATGTTCATTACATAGAGAATGTTCACGTAGGTAAATTACAGTTTTTGAATGATCCAAATATAAAATATTCAGATGTAAATATATGTTGGATATCTTGTATATTTATAATCATGTTTCATCTCTGCGACACAGTATAATAACCTACTGCCAGTCTTCCAATTTCACATAATACTAATTCAATCAATATAGGTCCAATGAGGAGAAGTATGGCGAGCCTTATCAGATTTGATGCAATACCTGTTTTGAACATATCTGAAATCCTGATCTTTCTAGAATGCTCGGCATACTCATTTCATTATGTAATATAATTACAAAATACAACCTCTGCGGTATTTCTATAATGTCTTTAAAGGTGTATATTTAATTCGAGACAGATTGGTGATAAGACATTGATTATTATAATAAAAATTGCTTGTCGTATGTCCTATGTATTTTACAAGGTAAACATGACAGAACGAAATATAAGAACAATCATAAAAAGCTGCCATAGTTTTTATGAGTGGATTAATAGAGCAAGAAGCAATCTAATTGATGAGTTTATATGATTCTGTATTGAGATTGTACTAATGTTATTATTCAGACAAACGGTGCGCTTTTCAATACATCACTGAGCGAGGTTGTCATATTGTAGGCTAGCTCAATATTACTAGAATCGACCTAATCCCACTGTAGCATGGACAAAAGAGATAGATTCCTAATTTCAAGCATGGATTTACCAAAAACAGGACATACTAAATCGACGATGAATAAGCATTCAAGGAATGCTTATTGAGGGGTTAGAATAGACAAAAGTGATCTTCTCCATAGTGGTACATACAATAGAATGTTGCAGCATAAGTAACAACACAGTTGTCTAGTATCGGTTTATACATAATATTCACAGCCAATTTTGTTGACACTTGTGTAACTATAGATAATAAGATATCATTTGAACTATTCAATTAGTTTTGTCAGACGAATAGACGTGGAATTAATGTTTTGTTTTCATCATCATTCTCATCTGACTCGAGTAGCAAAATATCGCCAATCCCTATTCATTAGTCAAGGAGACACTTTTTTTTGAAGTATTTAGCCAAAATTATTTTTACTTGCACAATTTTTAAAATCCTTATCGTGGGAAATTAATGGCAATAATTATAATGTCATACCAACAGCTAATTTACTGAAACCAACCCTGTTAATTTTCTTCCTCCTAATAGCAGTAATAATTTAAGAATAAGAATAGAAAGTTTATAACAATAATGAAGAATCTGTAAATTTACTAATACAGCATTATAGCAATAATAACTGCTGATATTGGTCAACGTATTCCCAGGATTTAGTCACTCTTAATAACACCATGCAATATAGGCTGCTTATATATGGGTCTATTTAATTGAGATATTATTAAGATGATTACTAAGTATGCAGAGTACGGAAAATCTAAAGCCTCAGATTCATCACTAGCATCAACACCGCTATCAGCAGCAAATGCAACAGAAAAACATCAACAACAACGAGAACTACAAAACAAAGAGGAACAATCATTATTAGTAAACATACCCTCAGGTTCTGTGGAATTAGAAGGAAATCTCGAAATCCCCAAGGATCCGATTGGGATAGTCTTATTTGCACACGGAAGTGGAAGTAGTAGACATAGTACAAGAAATAAATATGTGGCCAAAATACTTAGAGAATCAAAAATTGCTACACTGTTATTTGATCTATTAACAGCCGAAGAAGAAGAAATTGATAATTTGACTAGACATCTTAGATTTGATATAAATTTACTATCTACTAGACTAATTGATGCTACCAATTGGATTAGAGATTATAATAATAATAACAAATCAGAAACTGGTATTATTAATAGTACACTACTACAAAAAGAGAGCAAAGAAAACACGAATAGTTTCCTGAATCTAAATATAGGTTATTTTGGTGCCAGTACGGGTGCAGCGGCGGCCTTAGTTGCATCTTCAAAGCTTCAATACAATAATAATAACGGTATCAATTATGCTGTCGTCAATTCAATAGTATCAAGAGGAGGAAGGCCTGATCTAGCTGGAGTAGATGCGTTATTAAGAGTTAGATCACCTACATTATTGATTGTTGGCGGTAATGACGAGGTAGTTATCGAATTAAATAAACAAGCTCTAGATCATTTAGCAAATACAGTACAGGCAAGTAAATTGGTAATTGTTCCTGGGGCAACTCATCTATTTGAAGAACCAGGAACACTTGAGAAAGTTGCAGAGCTTGCCGCTGATTGGTTTGTCGACCATTTTAGAAAATAACAAGTGTTTTGCTGTCATTTAGATATTAGATAAAAGGACGACAACCTCTGTATATGAATATTATTAAGAATGAAGATATTGGCTTATTTAAAAGGAAACTAACTACTAGATCCTATCCTATACTACGACTACACCTGATGGATAAATGATAACTTTGAAAAATAGAGAAAGAGAAAATAAAGAGAAAGAGTGGCTATTCAACTTTTATATTTGTCGTTTCCTCTTCTGTTTTAGTGGGTGTTTTCTTTGCAGCGTCTATCACTAATATGCCATTATTCATTTTTGCCTCAATTTTTGATGGTATTATTTCTTCTGGAGTTGCAATCCTTCTATGAAATGACTTGTATGATCTTTCATTGTAGAGGTAGTTTCTTCCCTTCTCCTCTGTTTTCTCGGATTTTTCTGCAGAAATATCAATAGAATTTTTTGTTGCTTTGACGTCTATTTTTTCCTTTTCAATTCCTGGTACTTCTACTTGCAATTCATATTTATCTCCTTTATCTACTACATCGCATAAGGCCATTCTCATATCTTCATGAAAAACTGGTGTTCTCCATGATAATGATGGTAAAGCCAGAAATGATGATGGCGATGGCGGCCACCATGATCTATCCATAAAATCTTCTATGTCTCTTCTAAAGTCTTCAAAAATATCTTCTATGTAGTGTCGTGGAGCTCTGCGACTGATACCTCTAGGCTCCTCTCTTTTTGTTATACCTTTTTTTTCTGAACCTGAGTCAGATGACGACATAATAGTAATAAAGTTATTTGTCTATAAAAAGTGAGTGAACGCAAAGCATTGCACGGCATTGCAAGACGTCAAATAGTATCTTCTATTTCCAAGTGAAGTTGTGGTGGTGGTAGTCAATTCAAGCTCTAGTTTGAAAATGTCCTTTGACATCTTCTTTTATCAATGGTTATTACTTTGTCTACGACTGATGTCGCCAGTAAAACCTACCGTAACTAGAAAAGTCAGGTGATAACAAATTAGTTTCCTAACTATAAGAGCGGACTAATTAATATGTAGAGTGGTATTGCCCGATAAGAAAAAAGTATTCCAAATTTTTGTTAATTTTACTATTTAATATTCTTCATTCCTTTCTAAACCCTCATGACAGTTGTGACATACGCCACACCATTCACATACTTTTGAGGTTTGTGTACTACATTTATTACAGATACTTTCTGGATTATGAATTGTTGGTTCATGAAAGTTATGAGGTGAACGAATTCTTGTCATTTATTCAACAGTACTTTTCCTCTGAAATAATATAGATTTTACGTTCTTACTAAACACGTCTACATAAGGTATTTTTTATATTATATTTTTATTGGCTCTGTAGAAATCATATCTTACAGTCAAAGCTTTGTAAGAGTATAATACCAATAATTTATTGAAAGAATCAAGGTACGTTAGACTTGCAGATACTATGTTCCGTGTTTTAAAGCA
>JARBAU010000360.1 GCA_029237525.1 Nitrososphaerales archaeon
ACCAGTGAAGATCTTCGTTGGCCAACAGTTAGGTTAAAAGGAGCCAAATCGAATCCTCGGCTGTACTTTTTGCGTCGCTATTTGGACCTGGTGATATACGCCTCAATTGTCGAGCCTAAAATTGCTCAGGCTTACTTCAATGTCCTAATACTGGCAACCCCGTTACATTCTTTGACCCGTGTAAGTATGGCGGCACGCATTCTGGCGGTGACTTCCAAGAGAGCCTTCAAGCGTCTTCTACGAGGTAAAGATACGTGTGAACATGCTCTCTCTCAAGAGGAGATCTCCATTGTCCGCTCTCTGGCAAGCAGCGACAACAACAATAAAAGTACAGCATCAGCATCCTTCATAGAAAGAATGATGTGAGAGATAGGAAAAAGAAATAGATATATGCAGAAGACGAAATCCTCAATCGGTCCCAATGATATCGACAAATATGTGACACATCATTATGCCAACAATAACGGCGTACGTATACACTATGTCACGATTGGGGGAGGGCCAAAAACGATTGTAATGCTACATGGGTTTCCAGATTTTTGGTATACCTGGCGCAACCAGATGATTGCACTTATGTCCATGTACCAAGTTGCTGCAATTGACTTACGTGGATATAACCTAAGCGACAAGCCACAAGGTGGCGAGTATTATCAAATGCGTCACTTGATAAGCGATATTCAGGCTGTTGTGCGTAATCTTGAAAAGGATAAAACTATCATTATGGGCCACGACTGGGGTGGAGCTATTGCTTGGTTTTTTGCCATGTATGTTCCGACAATGACCGAACGCCTAATCATACTCAATACTCCCCATCCTACTGGTATTGTTCGTGAACTGGCTCAGAACCCACAGCAGCAAAAGCAGAGTGGTTACGCACGCGACTTTCAGAAAGAAGGAACTCATAATCGACTCACTCCAGAATCACTCAGTGCATGGGTACAAGACCCCGTCGCCCGAGAACGCTACATTGAGGCCTTTCGGCGCTCAGACTTTGAGGCAATGTTGCAATATTATAAGCAGAACTATCCACGTGAGCCATACCGGATTACATCTTTCTTAATCGACAAAGTACAATCGCCCGTCCTCCAGATTCATGGTTTGAAGGATCCATATCTGCTCCCCAGCGGATTGAACAATACCTGGGATTGGCTAGAAAATAACTGGACTTTACTCACAATTCCTCATGCTGGTCATTTTGTCCAGCACGATGCAGCCGATTTAGTAAACCGCACCATTGTAAGATGGCTTACGAGCTACTAACTTATCTCCATAAGTAGTAGCAACAATCCTTAGGTAAATTCGCACATTCTATTGCGTGTTTAACTGAATTAATATGTTAATTTGCGTAAATTAATTGGTAGTATCTATAGATATCATCAATTAGTAGTCGACTGATTAGGTGGCCCATGAGTCATGACGGTTTTTTCTATCAATAGGATCAACTTATTATGAGTGAATTTGGATAATTTAATCGCACTGATTATGTATCTCAGAATCTTTTACTTTTCTAATGAATTAAGATATGCATCTTTATTTCTGGATCTAATTTACTATATATAATATCATTGCAATTTTTTAATTATTGAAAAGTCTGCGCATTGATCTGAATCGTGCTCTGAGACCAGCACTTAAGACATAGTTGGTCAATATAAAACAACAACTTGTTTATCGAGCTGACTCTTTTTCTCTGTGTCAACTACTAAAATGTCTTGTAGTACCGATTTTGAACCTACGCCTTCAATCTCTTCGATATTCCCGTGAATATCGCCGGAAATTTTAGTATGAAATCATTTGTAAATCACATACAAAATTAAGCTGTCAGATTGATTTTCGATAGCATCATATACAATTGCTCGAAGTTGTGATAGGTTAGAGCGGAGACAAAACAATTTGCTTTCCGTTGATTTCAACCTTAAGCATGCCTCCTTCTCTCAAATCCTCTTTATTAGCTACTTTTTGAAATCCTTCTTTAGACATAGTAATACTGATCTTGTATTGGCTTATATCATTTCAGCTACTATTGAAACACATTGTAATGTACAGTAAGTCTGTATCCCCTCGGCCTCTCCCTTTGATGCTCCACTGTGAAAAAGAATGTAAGTTCCAGGAGAAAATAGATGTGTCCCAGAATGAATAAAATGAAAAAAGCAATATTGATATCTTGGCTAAAGAGATCGGATCATGGAAAGATATTAAATATGCACTAATGGAAGAAAATGCGCTTCTGCTTAATGAAATACTTACTGAATGTGGAGAAAGTAAATCTACGTTAGAGCTGCTGTCTCCGAAGGCGAAAACTTTTCATCAGAATCATTATTTATGTTATTAATATTGCAGCAGCATTAGATGATAATGAATTGATTCCTAAAGTGTCCTAATATAGTTGCGCATTATTGTTTTAACAGGAGATATCAAAAATCGGCGCACGCCTTCCATTTCTGTACAAATAGAGGCATTTCTGTTAATATAAATAAACATTACTAAATTCCATTCAAATTTCCATCATGCATATTCTATGCATGACAAAAAAATGCGCTTAACGACGTAGAATTGGCGTACATTCAGATTAGCTTTGAAATTCTATCATTTCAGCGATTCTAATGATTAATAAATTAGTGACGGAAATCAAATCAACTTATTGTATTTGGCTTGTGGCAAAATAAGTAAAATGTCATAACATCTTATCGATGTATTAGTACAATAATACAGGTAGTAATCCACAAGATTTTCTACCCATTTTAAAGATGTATACTGATTAAGAAAAGCTTTTATTCAATAAATTTATTCATATTGCGAAGCGACATCCAACAGGAAGAAAATAAAGATGATAATGGAAATTCTATTCAGTATAAAGCAGTTTTAAGAAACCTAATTTTTGTATTGGTAGCAGCGGCGTTAATTACAAATTCCATAATAATCTTTGCTGATTCAAGCAGAAAGCATGCTTTTGCTTTAATAGAGCTAGACGTAACTGCTATCGTTGCTTCAAGCTTAGGCATTATTGCTGTTTGGAGACATAAACTCAAAGGATATCATGGTAAATCATATCTCTTTCTTACAATGGGATTAAACTCATGGCTTTGTGCCGATATTGTACTTACATATTATTATTTTGGGCTAGGAATCAATGAACATCCAGTTGCCTCTATTGCAGATGCCTTCTGGTTTCTAGGTTATGGATTCCTTTCTGCACATTTGATTATGGCACTTAAGGCTATACCGGTCAGATTCGATAATAACAAAAATCGTGTTGTCATTATCATATCTTCTATTGTTTCGGTTTCATTTCTCATTTATTCAGTAACACGTACCTTAACATCGTTTGAATTTCATGGTCTCAGTGATACAATACCATTGTTTGTCAATATTACCTATCCTATGTTAGATTTAATACTAATTGTTCCTGCTGTCCTAGTACTAGTAAATCTGAGAAAAGATTATCAGCTATCCGTTCCTTGGTTTCTTACTTCATTATCTCTTCTAGTCAACGCAATAGCAGATGATGGCTTTGCAAACGATGTTGCGAGTGGAAATTCCCACAATCTCTTATTTTGGGATTTGTTCTTTATGACAGATTATTTAATTATGGCTGCCGCATTATATTGGTTTAACAGATTTCATATATCAAATGAATTAAGAAAATCAAACAAGGTTAAACTGTAATTGATATAATAGTTGACCCGATAGGTATGACAAGTTAAATCTACAGCATCGTTATATAGATAAGAATAAAGATACACCAATTTACATTAATCTGGTAAGAATTTTTTACAATTGTGATTGGACATCTGACCAGTCGCTGTTGCCCAGTCCTTTTTTCCTTTATTTATCACTGTGTAATCAACATCTGCGGACTTTTGACCACGATTAATATACTCCAATCCTTCAAGCTTAGATATTTCTCAGCTTCTGCTTCTGGAAGACCACTTTCCTCTATTACTTTATTACTATCTGTACAGATAGTTGGATCGCCGTTTACTAACCTTGCAATCAAATCTAGCATTTTAATTTCATCCGCGTTTAATAACACATTTTTGCTATACAGATGGATCAAGTTTTGACTATTACCATTAGGTCGTCGGCAGGCATCTGCAGCACAAAAAAGTGACTTAGTTTATCAAATGACGGCTACAGATGATCTTGATAAAGACCCAAAGACTATATCTGACTGGGTTTAGAGGCAACAATAATGGATTTAAACTTATGAGAAAATTCGAAAAATATGGGAGTTATCGTTAACCTTACCCACTGAAGTTGGAGGGCAACCACTAGAATGCTGCATTATGGGGCTGGTATCTATTACACTGGATATTTTGTCTTTGGCTCACGAAAATGGACCAATCGTCGATACCCTCCGAGAAATCATATAAGACAACCATATTATCACACTAGGCTATTATCTCTGCCTTTAGTATCGTCATCGTACACGCTATCATTGGGACGAACATGGTTTATAATAGGAAAAGATCTAGTGTCATTTTAGTAGAAAAGCATTTATTATCTACATACATCTGTGTATGGAAGTCCTATACACAGAGGCAAGACGTAAACATCTTATCTGTATGTTAAAACAGAAAATACTGAATATACTAGAATTGCGTCTCAAGACAACGGAAATTGCTAAAGGATTGCAATTGCTCTCGCTATTGGAGGAAAATCACGGTTTGGGATACATATACTTACCTAATATTTGATTGTGACTGATATGTTTCTTGCCGCAAGTATAGTGGAACCCAGGTTGGCAAACCATCTATTTTTTTTGGCTGTTTGAATGTTATTTCTGAGAATATACGGGTACTATTTATATGCTAATCAAGTATACTTAATTTAAGAATAACTTGTGAACGTTCTCTTTTGTAATATGAAGTTTGTACACCTCAGCACCCTTTAATATAAAGACCTGATCGTGCATCTCAAATAATTCAATCATATTCTTTATATCCGAATTTAACAAATTTTCAGTCTTATAGTTACAGTATACCAAACCAGATAATCTGTTATTATCATAAAGTCGTTCTGCGGCCATTGCTTGTTTTAATGAATCTTTCATTATGTCATTTATGAGAAAATCCATCCAACATAATTGTTTGTCATTTGCAACATCTGCAATATTTGTCATGACTTGTCTGCAATATTTTGAGATGTCGTCGTGGTCTCCATGTGTTTGTTGTCTTGTCAGACGAAAATCATTCGAATAATAATACGGCATAATAGTACCATTATACCATTTCAATCTGGATAGGACTTCTGTTTCTGGACTATTTGGTGGTCCACAGAAACATCTGAACAAATCACCTTCCTTAGCAAGTCTATCCATAGATTTCAGCAAGGTTATCATAGATTCGTCGTCTGAATAGATAACCAAGTAATGCTTTTTGGGAATTTCTTTTTGATTTTTTAACCACCTGTCTACAGCATCCTTTACAATGGAATTCATAGAAACACCCTTTTGACTTGCTAATCTTCCCAGATCCTCATGAACTTGGTCATCAAATCCTCTAATTATTAGATCACGTGTCATACTTCTTTTTCGCCTTCACCATAATTAAATGTAATGATATCTCGATATCAAATCGATACAAATATATATTGATATCGAGATATCAAATAGCATGGAAATGTCTGAAGTGAATGAACACATCTCATTGGGCTTCGTCCCAACGAGTATAGTACAAGCCACAACCTGGCAAGAAGGAAGAATATCTGCAGAACTATTATCAAATCAAGGAGTTGAAAAATAAGATGGCTAAGTTTCTTGATTCCCATAGTTTGAAAGGCGTTAATGAGGAAACTTTGAGAAAAGTACACGAGTCTCCTAAAGATGAATTTGGTATCACACACTGTAACTTGATTTACAATAAAGAAGAAGATAGGCTATTTTGTCTATTGGATGCTCCAAATCTGGAGGCAGTAGTAAAGCATCATGAGAAGGCTGGTTTCAAGTGTGAATGGATTACAGAAGTAAAGACAACAGGAACGTCTTGACAATTTTTCAATTGGCACTAACTAATTTGCTGTCGTGCGATAGACTTCTATCGCAACCAATTTTGATTAGTAAATAAGTTTCTTTTTATACTTGAAGAAGCCCTAGAATCTCACTAACACAATTATTCAGCGGATTATTAGAGAGTTAAAAATGGCTGAATAGAATATTTTTTTCTAGTTTTCTGATGCTACCTTAACTGTCCTTTCATCTATTTCAACAATTTACCAGAATACCAATACTATATAACATTTGTCAAAATGGGTGATAAATCAGCGATCAGGACTAGTCGGACCTTTAGAGTACAACCTGTTTTCCCTGCATATGAAGTGATTTTTGGCTATTTTGTCTGCTTTCATAGCGGGCGGCATAGTGATTAATCTGACCTGTTTAATGCCCCGTGGAGCGCGCACTACCCGTATAGGGAACTGACCACGCTGCACTTATTTTTTGACTTAGGATCTCCCTGTCTAAATTGGCATTCAGGACTTTAGTAATCCTTTAACTGACTACCTACATACAGAATTGTCGAGGAGTAAGGATCTAACTGTAGTCGAAGTTAAAAAATGAATTACAAGAAAATCGAAAGTAAGCAAAAGGTAGTAGACACTAAAAAGTTCAAATGCGGATTGTAGAAGGTAATTTATCAGCCTTCGCTTAGGTTAGACTTGTGTGTTCCCCAATAATCAAATCACGGCCATGCGATGGCAGATTATATGGATTATTAAGAAAAACAAAAAGTACTATAGCTGCAAATCCAGGAGTTGAATTTAGCCATGATTGTAATAAATCAGTAGGCAGTAATGTTAGCTTCGAAGAAATTGCGCCGCGTGTCATGACGTAGGGGTTAACCCGCTGTATTCATGGGATGTCTGCGTCATACTGAACATTGCAGTTTTCTTCATTACGTCCTGATTGTTTGCAACCTTCAAACCATCCGTGAGTATATTTAGTAGACCAAAACGTGTCAGGTGGCTCGTCCTCTGCCTTATGATGATATTCTCCATCTACTAGTCCGTCGTGTAGTCCTACTCATCTACTGGGATGATTATTGCACTATAACAACTTTGAAAACGCTGCAGATTATGATAATATCCGAACTATAGACCTCAAGACAACCGATTTATGACATTAAGAATCAAGATTGGTATATTAGGTCATAGGTTTATAATGGCCTTATTGCTAGTTGGGAACCATTTAGACATTATCCGTGGCGTTCGAAGAATCTTAGAGAACCAAAGTTAATGCATTATGAAAAAATGTAGATATTGAAGGTAACGGTGTACTGCCGATCTGTGACAACGATCGATGATCATCTGAGAGAAATAATTGCCGGAACTCGTCCGAGTCCATAAGAAAATGACCATTGCATTGAACTTTGATAAGTAGATGTAACATGTTAATGCGAAATTGCCCATATTCAATAGTGCATACAGATTCGGACTTGAAGGGAATTTCCTCCCCGTTAATTGCTTCCTTGACCTAGGCCCAGATATCCTGGTTATAGAATGCATATGGTCCCAGTTCCTTTGATTCATCAGAATCAGGATTACCTTGGTTTCTTTCAATTAGACTATCAATTGCCTCTAGTAGCTTGGATTCAATTGAGTTCCTCTTCAGTTCATTTCGTCCAGTTATGAATTTGGATAACGCATGTCTTATTTCCTCTAGTACAATCGGCGCATCATTACAACTACTAAATAACCGTAGTAGCGGTTTAGCAAGCTCAGCATTTCGATGCTTGACATTCAACTCTAGTTCAGGAATCACATCTTCGAAATGGATCATTCGGAACGAAAACAACAGTTTACGTAGATCCATTAATTCCTCATAGGGCGGTTTGTACTTCGTATCCCCAGCATATCTCATAACATTTGTAATATTGTATTGAACATCGCCAACGACAAATCTAAAGATAAATGATCTA
>JARBAU010000361.1 GCA_029237525.1 Nitrososphaerales archaeon
ACAGCAAATAACAACATAGGTCCTAAATTACAGACAATAATTAGTGGGATGTCAAACGATGTACAATCATCCAAAGCAGACATCCAGTCATTGGCCAAAAATATGGGAGGTATTCAGAAATCGGTTGCAGACATTAAAATCTCTGTAGATCGCTCATATATGATTGCAATGGTAGGCATAGGTGCAGGTGTTGCAGGTATCATTATAGCAGCTGTATCTTTATCCCGCAAGCAAGTACTTGGATTTCTCTGACTTGAATTGTGTATTTTTAGAGTTTCTCTAGATGATTTTAATTTTATAGTATAAAATCATTTGATTTCAGTACCGCCTTTTTGATCCAATTTTAATCTGTCCAAAACTTAATATGTCGCTAGAGATATTACTAGTGATATATGAAAGAAATTGTTGCCAAGTGGTTAGGGAAAGTAGGGAGCTCCATACCTAGAGGATTTTCTAGATATTACATTTTAAATCTCTTGAAGGAAGAGCCTATGTCAGGAAAGGAGATTATTAACAGAGCCAGTCTACAGAGCAGTGGAAAATGGAAGCCCTCTCCAGGACTAATTTACCCGATACTAGGAAGGCTACTCCAGGAAGGGCTAATCAAGGAAGAAGGTGATGGTAGATACAGGATTACGCCAAAGGGAGTTGAAATGGCCGCTGACATTGATTCTATAGGAAATATTGTCAGAAAGCAGCTTGATGTTATGCTTAAAGTGGGCGATACGGGGAAATTCATGGCCCAGGATTTAATAGACAGGGCATCTACTATTGGATCTGCAATAAGTTCTAATTTAGACAAGATGACTGCCGAAGAACGAAGCAAGTACAAACAAGTTTTGGCACGAGAGTTGCGTAAGGTAGAGGCTGATAAAGACGATGATGAAAGTCTACAAAACGTAAGGGGGAAATCAATAGATGTTGAATAGATTTCTCAAAAAAATCTAACTCCCTGTACATTATTCTTAAATTAATTTGAAATGGCAAGACCGCCTGTAATAGAATTATAAATATGTGCCTGCGGATTGGTATCGTACATCTGTTTGTTGGATAGTATTGCTGTCCCCACTACTATGCTAAGGAAAACGAAGTAGAGAAGATCTATTATCTATGCTTCGCAAAATATTCCTATCTTCCCAATTTAGATATGCAAAAATGATGAATCAGTGGGTACTATTCTAATCGTCAAAGTTGATACTTAAAATGGTTTCCGTACCCCAATTATACGTGGAATTAGGAGTATTAGGGAATAAAAGAAATTTGTGCAATCATTTTATAGTGTGTTTGAGAAAAGGCTTATTTTTTGATATGAAACTCAGGTTTAAAATATTGCCGAAAAGATATATCCTCTACTGCAATTGAAAAATCATCTTAATGTCAGAGAATCTTTTTCTTAGAGTCACCATACTGGTGCCCGCAGCGACCGCAATTTGCTCCTGCGTTATTCTCTCTCCTTCTGTGATGCAAGCAGCATAGAGCACAGCAACAGCTAGCGCATTCGGGTGTTTTCCTAAAGCTATGTGATCTTTATTTACTCTGGCCAACATATCGAGTGCTCTCCTGTATGTTCTCTCACTGACTCCAGCTTTACTAGCTATTTTAGATAGATAGCTGCTAGTATGTACAGCTGGAAGTGCCTGGAGCTTTAGATGTCTAACTAATAAACGATAACATCTACTCACGAAAGTAAGGTCACTATTTATGACTTTGGAAATTTCATCAAGAGTTCTGGGTACACTCATCTCTCTACAAGCTACATATACAGACGCAACAACCATTCCTTCAATTGATCTACCTTTTATTAGATTCTTATCCAATGCTTTACGGTAGTAGTACGCTGCTTTTTCTATCGTAGCATCAGTTAAGGAAGCTTTGTCTTTAATTCTAGTCATAATTTCAAATGCATTATTTAGGTTCCTTGCAGATCTCTTACTATTAAATGTAGAAATCCTATTCCAGCGGCGCATTGCTTTTACTTTGTTAATCTGTTCCTGTGTGAGTGCTGTTCCGTTTGCATCCACATTCAAAGCAGATATAAAAGTGGACAGACCCATATCGTGAATAGCTAGTGAAGTAGGCAATCCTGTTCTCTCTTTCGATTTTATATCTTCTATTTTATGGATTCTCCATTCTGCCTCGAAAGATTGAATATTGTCACTTATTACCATACCACAATTACTACAAACAATTTCACCAGTCTCTGCATCAAAGACATTAAGGTTACTGTTGCATAAAGAACAAATACTCTTCGAATCAGAGTTAGAATTTCCATATGTGAACTTCCTGTCCTTGTATAAATTTAGGTGTTCTGCAGACCTTTCATAATTCCAGGATTTTTCTTCACAGAAATACGATCTGTTATACACGAATCTATATAGCTATTACTATAATGAAAATGTTTGCTTTTAATTTTAGCCGTACAAGATTAGTAATGTATTTTCTTCCCTATTCATAGATCAAAGTGCGATAACAATTAGTGTTCTCTGAGCTTAAATTGTAACCCACAATTTAATTAATTTGATGTGCTAGCCATACACTTACTCTCAGATCATATTTGAAAGTTACTGATTCACATAATTGATAGGATATAAATCATCTCCATCTCAAAGGTCAAATTACAAATTACAATTGATTCTGTGCTTGGTATCTAACAGATATTATGAATATTGCTCAGTTAACTTGTTACCAGGCCAAGAACATTTAAGTAATGCACAATCTCATTTTTTTGAATATGATGGTTCAGTATGTCTTTGATTACTATATGTGATTATTTTCATAAATTACAATTCTATCGTGTACGTTTTACAATGCAATTGATTGAACAACAATCTCGAAGACCAAATACACTAATACTAATTAGTAAATCGGTATAATGTGAAACAAAATTTTTGCGGCCTCACTGTTAGAGATTTATCAAAAAAAATTGAAGTTTTAGAAATATCACCATTGGATCTGGTTGAAGACTGTCTTGATAGAATTAAAAAGTTAAATTGCATCTTTAATACCTTTATTACAATTTCTGACGATAATGAAATATATGAAAATGCCAGAAAAGCAGAGAGAGATATTAAACTTGGACGTTACAAGGGTCCACTTCATGGTATACCTTTTTCTGTTAAAGATAACTTTTTTGTAAAGCATCTTAAATGCACTGCAGGATCTAAAATACTATCAAGTTACATCCCTTCCTATGACGCCTTCATAGTAAGGAAATTGAAAAAATCCGGGGCAATCCTGATTGGCAAAAATAACTTAAATGAGTTTGCGGCCGGGATCACTGGCATAAATCCGTTTTATGGCAACATGAGGAATCCCTGGAACAAGTTAAGAATAGCAGGCGGCTCAAGTGGAGGTTCTGCTGCGGCAGTTTCAAGCGGAATGATACCCCTGTCGGTAGGCACTGATACGGGTGGTTCGGTAAGAGTTCCATCTGCCCTATGTGGAGTAGTCGGGTTAAAACCTACATTTGGGCTAGTCAGTAGACACGGTGTGATACCTCTCTCACCGTCACTCGATCACGTGGGATTCATTTCTAAAAGTGCTTGGGATATAGCTGCTTTACTAGAAGTTACTGCTGGGCAGGATCCTCTTGATGAGACAACTGTCCAAAGAAGGCATCTGGCTTATACTAAAATCATAGAAAAACCGATCGTCGATTCGATATCCATTGGAATACCTAGTAACTATTTCATGAACTATTTGGATCGAGATATAGAAAGCTGTTTTTACAATTTTCTAGAACGAATAAAGCCGATAGTGTCAAAAATACAATATATCAACTTAAATAATACTGAACATTTCTTTGAAACTTGGCGAACAATAAGACTAGCAGAGGCCTCTGCGATGCATCTAGATATGTGGAATACGCGTTTGGAAGATTACAGTAAAGAAGTTAGAAAACAGCTAAAAGAGGGTAAAAGAATATCGGCATATGATTATTTAAATTCGAAAAGAATAATTGGACAAATGAGAGCTGATTTTTCTCGAGGATTTGCTTCTGGATATTTTGATATTATCGCAGTTCCTACCACAATAACTTCGGCCCCTTTATTCACTCAATTAGTTAAGATCCGAGTTGATAATAAAGTCATAAGAACAAGAGAGGCTTTACTGAGAAATACAGTTTTATTTAATAGTATCGGACTGCCCGCTATTAGCATTCCAATTGGCCTTACAAGCTCAAAGATGCCAGTGGGGGCTCAACTAATAAGTCGTGAATTCGAAGAGACCAAACTGCTTTCCGTAGCTTATTCATATGAACTGGAGAATGGTGACACGAGTAACTTGAAGATGCCATTTCAGTCACCCCAATGCTGAAAGTTTGTAAGATCCATTAATTATTTGAGGCATCACCTTATTTAACACACATCATAAATTGAAATTACTCAGTGATCAATGAAAGTCAGAATATAAGTGTAATATTTTAATTCTAGATTGCAATACACTTTTACATGATTCAAGCGACAAAGCCTAAAGATTTGTACACGAATGACGAATGTCAGTATATTCACTAAAGGAAAAAATACGAGCAAATTGTCACTCCTATAAGTACAATATTAGTAGCAAAGTGCAAAGCGTATGCCTGATTGAGACCATACTTGCTATAGATATACTTGTAAAAAAACCCCAATGGCAATAAAATAATTACTGCACCAAGCGATACCCCCATGAGTAAATGCAAAAATCCCCACAGTACTACACGTTTTGAACTTTTTCTGAAATAATATTCTTCGAAATAATTTACGTGGATCAGCATGTATACAAGCAGTGGAATGAATGGAATTATACCAATTAGACCTTGATGAGCCAATGGGCCAGCAGCGATATTGTAGCCAAGCCATGAAAGATTCAATATTGGCAATTTGGAAAGAAGAGGCATTACTAAGAACACATATCCTAATAGTGCAACCACAGTTAATGGAAGAAAATAAAGGATTCCTATTCCTGACTGCAAATTCGAAATTCTTATTTTTGTTTCTTTAACTATTAGTAGTGATGGTATTAAAAGAACAACATAAATTATGGTAATGTAAATGTCCTGCAATTAATAATTGAGACTAATTGCTAGATAAGACATATGAATTTACGTACGGGAGGTGTCTGAGGACTATTTGTCTATTTATCTATTTTCATGCTGTGGCTAGCAAGTCGAGTCTGGAAATATTAAATAACTTCCATTCGTGACTACATAAAATATCTGAGGCAAATAATTGGATATTATCGTTTATATATCAAAAAATATAGTGCATTCTCTGATGTATCATCATCTGTTCACGATTCTGAAATGGAGCTCCACAATGAGCACATATGAATATGCCGAGCTCTTCTATATCTCCAGATTTTAGAACTGCAATTTCGGATTGGTCTATCATATTCTCTACAACACTGTATTCTTCTATGTTACTCATGGAAAGAATGTTCTCTACCATAGTCATTACTTTTTCTTTCACCTCTTGAGACACATCTAAAAAAACCACATCTACATCCTTATCAAAACGATCATCTCTTGGAAGAGAAGAAAACTCTTGGTTATTCAAGATCGCTAATTTTAAGTTAAGTGGAAGATGTGATAGATCGACTTTGACTACCATCACAAATAATCCCTCTGTTATCACATTTATACTTTATATAATAGGTCCATCGTAATATGGAAACACGCACAACACAACACAAACATAAGCCTAGACTAAGTTTCGAGAATCTAATTGTTAGATACCGCGTGAAAACCAAAATCATTAGCTAATGTCTAACTAAAAGTTCTTGTGTTGTTCTGATCGCGTTACTAATAAGGCACGACTTGATATAAACAATCAATATCTGCAGCTAAGGTTCGAAAATAATAATAAAATGCTGGTTCACAACAATGAAGAGAATATTACGGATCTTTTAGTGCATGGTTTGGCGAATTTCAAAGTTGATAATTGTTTGGATTGTCAGTTCTTAAATCATAATATTAACAACTTTTTAACAACATTATCGCTAAGTATCTAGTAAGAAAGACCGCTTTCTTCCTTGATATAATTGAACAAAATGGATGCTTTTTTTATATTATGATGGAACACATTTTTGATCTATGTTAGACCAATACTTTGATACAAGGGTATTTGATATAGTGACGCTGTCAGAACTAGTCTCACAAATATCAGCAAGTTCGCATTGTTGGTCTTCAGCATATTTGCACATCCCCAAATGTCCGTAGATGCCATCATATTCCGGATTTGTTACTATCTCGACAATTTCGTGAGTGATGGTTAAAGTGATCTGATCTATATCATTAAAATTAATGATATATCCAAATGGTATTGTGACAATAGTCTCCTGCTGATCATAACGCAATTTATAGCTGAAAAAATCATGACCACCATCGACAATTTCCGGATCTTCGCAATCCAACTTCATATCCTCGGTGGGTATTAAAATAAAAGCAGTGTCGTGATCATAGGCTACCGTTTTATTTAATATTAGGTCCACTATAGCATGTTGCATATGTCGATCCGAAAATGAATCCGGAGCTTTAGACACGGTATTAGTTACTATTTTGAGTAATGATGGCTTGTGAATATCTCTGTATTGATTCAGCTTTATGAAATAATCACTAACAAATATCTTACATAGTGCGAATTTTATTTGATTTCTAAATATTTTTTTTGAGGAGCTAGTTTCCCACTTCTTTCCCCAAAAGATAATCTGTATCTTTGAATTGTCTAATACTCTACCTCCATGATCTTCAACATATTTTACTGAACTCAATCAGTCTCATATCTATTTTTATTAGCTTGGTTATATTTACTTCGTTAGTTTGGTTTAGAATAAATTGCCTAAAAGCACTAAAATCAAAGGTACTGGGAATTAGATTCGGTAATTTGATATCAGTAGTTCAGTATGTCCATTTCTTTTTGATATGTTAGAATTTATAGCTCTCGTAGTACTGACCATTTTAATATACTTATAGTCCCGGTATAATTCCTTGATAAGTGGTGTGTTAGAATTACTGAGAAGGATTAAACATTTTCGTTCGTCAAGCCTCTTGACTAGTTCTGCAAGGTTGCATTGATCTTTATCATTAAATCCGGTATAAGTGTAGCCTGTAAATCTAGCTGTTGCGCTCATTGGATCATACGGTGGATCTAAATAAACAAAGTCGCCTTCTTTAGCATTTTCTAATAATATACGTTTATAGTCGCTGAGTGCTATGCGAATATTGCGATCCCGAAGGACATTGCAAATGTTTCGAAGATTCCCTCGATCACATATACACGGATTTTTGTACCTACCCATTGGAACGTTGAATCTACCATGTTTGTTAACTCTGTATAGACCGTTATAGCATGTTTTATTAAGAGTGATAAATTTCGCTGCCCATTCAGCTTTATTGGACGGCGGAGTAGTACTATCTCGCAAATCATAATAAAATCTTGCAGGAGATATCTTATAACTTCGTTCGTACGTGGTTAAAATTTCGATAAGCCTTTCTACATTTGATCTTGCAACTTTATATGCATTGACTAGTTCTTCATTTAAGTCAGATAGAAATGCACCCGCATGAATTCTATTTTTGTTAACCAGGTGCAAAAATACTGCGCCTCCACCCAGAAAGGGTTCAAAGTATCTGTCAAAATAATCTGGGATCATTTCGTCTATTACAGAAAGCAATTGCGATTTCCCACCAGCCCATTTTACAAATGGATATGGTCTGTCGAATTTCAAAGGGAGGATCTCGATTGATTGATTCAAATCTTCATCTACTCATAATTCCACTTACCCTTTTTTTAGGTTTATTCATTCTATAATTCATAGCCAGAACTGAGCAATCGTTAAGCCATAAGTCGTAAAAATTTCATCAGCCCATATGGATAACAACAGTTTGTTAGGTCACCGGTTGTATATTATCTTAATGCTTATTTACTCCAAATAACATGATCTATTATGAGCAAAAGGCGTAATAATTAAAGTTATGGTGGATATTCTTTTTGGACGAGGTATAACTGAAATCATTCGAGAATCGCCCTATTATATTAGTACAATCAAAAAAATATGTTTAATAAAAATATTTAAGGCTAGACGGCCAATTTACGGTTCTGTAGATGTTAATAACGTCTGTAATTTGCATTGTAGTCATTGCTATTGGTGGTTGAATAGAAAAAATGACTCTGGAGATTTAAGCGCTCAGGACTGGAAAATAATAATTGCTAATACATTCAAAAAACAAAAAATATTTGTAGTGACTCTGGTGGGAGGAGAACCAACGATGAGACCAGATATTATAGAAGCATTCTGCGAGGAGATGCCAAAAAGAGTGTGTGTCGTGACAAATGGAACATTCCCTCTTAGAAGATTTGAAAAATTATATTTTTATTGGGTTTCTTTAGATGGTACTGAGGAGATTCATGATAAAATTAGGGGAAAAGGCTCATATTCAGCAACTAAGCAAAATATATTAGAATATATTTCATCTGGCGAGGAGCGAAATGGTAAACCACTGTGGAAAGATATTTGGATTACTATGACGATTAATTCCAAAAACTATTCCACTATTGAAGATTTGACAGATGAGTGGAAGGGTAAGGTGAATAAAATCGGTTTCCAATTCCATACACCCTTTATAAAGGGAGACCCATTGTGGTTAGAGTTTGGGGATACTCGAAATCAAGTTGTTGATAAACTGATTAATTTGAAATACAAATATCCAACATTCGTCATAAATAGCAAGAAACAGCTAACTCTTATGAAAGGGAATTGGGGAGGAAGTGGCACAACACCTATACAATGCCCATCTTGGGCTATACTTTCTTTGGATCATTTGGGGCGGCTAAAACAACCATGTTGCATAGGTAGTGCCGATAATAAGGGACTGAAACCCATATGTGAGCAGTGTGGTTTAGGATGCTATTCGATACTTGTCGCACAAGGTATAAAAGGCGTATAACAACTCACTTCAGACCTTCAACCTGAAAATATAGTATTTCATGAATTAGCTGATTCACAATTATCTCTCCTCTGATGGAAACCTATCATTCTAATCTGTCATACCTAATTGTTACCTTCGATAAATACACCCTAGAAGCTAATTCGAAGCGACCGGATCATATTTTTGAATTGGCAGTCTACGATAGTTTAAAACGATAAAATGCAGGTTCACATGAAAACCACGTTGTTTATCGATCAGAAAAGGGCTGGTACATGTATTCTTTGGGGGCTATGACCTTCCAGTCGCTGGTCTGAGCCTTTCAAGTATTGTCCGTGATACAGGAGGTTAACACTAGCACAGTACATAAAGGTATTATTTCAGCTGGTGATTTAGTAACAAGTTGAAGATTCGTAGAGTAGATCATGTGGGCGTAATCGTAAATTATCTCTCTGCCGCTAAAGCGTTTTTTCTTGATTTTGGACTTGAAGTGCAAGGGCAAGGAAAAGTGGAAGGAGAGTGGGTAGATCAGGTAGTTGGGCTTAATGATGTTAAAGCAGCAATTGTAATGTTGGGGGTGTCTGACGGTCAGACCAGTATAAAGCTAGCAAAGTTTTATACACCGTCAGATGAAAGAGGTATTCAGCAATCTTTTGCAAATACCCTAGGTATTAGACATATTACATTTGCTGTTGAAGATATTGAGGCTATTGTTTCCAAATTGAAAAAAATGGGACAGAAATCTTTAGTAAGATACAAACCTATGAAAACATGTATAAATTATGCCACGTTCGTGGTCCAGAGGGAATTATCTTAGAGTTGGCGGAGCAAATTAAATAAATTAAGGGTAATTTTCTTTGTGGTCTTAACGTAGCGACTTTGAAAAGGTAGTGGATTATAATGATACTATGTGTAATAGACCTGAAGGCAACCGATTAAACGCAGTGAAAAAAGGCAGGCTGGTACATGTATTCCATGGGCAATGAACGTCCAATTGCTGGTCTAGAGCCCTTCAGATACTTTCCCTGGTGTGCTATGAAATTATCAAAGCCAAAGGAATGAGTCTATTGCGTAGCTAGTGGTCCCTTTCTTCTTTGAATGGATTTACCTACTATTGACGTTGCAGTTAGTCATTCCAGTCTATGTTCTCACTACGACATAACCAACAGACACTATCCTCAGAAAAGACTAGGTTATGTATTGGACAGCACTCATACCTCGTTTCTACTGCCATTCTATCTGGATTCCCTCATTATGAGTGACGTGTCTGGTGAACTGGTTAGATTTCATGTTAACTTGTAATCCATATCAAATCCATATAATGACCACTAGACACAAATGCTAATTTATCCTAATCCGCGATATTTGTCCAAAGTAGTTGTTACAGTAGCATTCTTGAATGTGTTCATTAATTCCCTCGTAAAAGCTACAAGACCTGGCTATACTATAAGCGTATTCATACCTAAGACTGAGGAAGTTAACATTAGTGCAGGATACGAGCGCTGCTCCTATTGTAAAAGGTATTATTCGAGCAAGGAGTTAGTTAGAGAGAGGAATGACAAGGACTAGTATAGTTATTGATGCAGCCGCCGCAAGTGCTGTAATAATCGTCTTATCACTTGTTGTTGCTGGATATGGAACCGTACTAGGCTGGACTGCAACCAATAATAACTTCACAACATTCGAGAATTCAAAGTTTGGATTAAAAATCCAATCCCCAGTAAAATGGGCTAAAGAAATAACAGATGACCCAGATTTAGGTCAAGACGTAACATTTCTCGTACCTGGAAGTCCGATAAAATTTGCTGAAAAAGTTAGTATAATGGTTAATGCTAATCAGACAGGACCATTGAATGAGATAGTCCGTAATATGATTAGTTTCAACAATAATGAAAATAATGCTCTTCGAAACTATAAAGTAATAGAATCAGTTCCGACTACACTAAACGGTCTTAATGCACACAAATTAGTAACTACATACACAGACCCAAAATTTAAGGTCGTAAACAGTATGCAAGTCATCGCGTTAAAAGGAGACAAACTATATGAAATCCTTTATACTTCTGACCCTGCTAAGTATCACACCCTATTACCAATTGTACAACAAATGATTGAATCATTCCAATTTATAGGTTAAATTGCGTTCATAAATTAATAAACCCCTTTCTGTACTGCCTTTATCAGAGTGTTACTAGCAAAGGACTAACACTTAAGCACGAAATCACTTGCGATATCGCTAATGATATTTGAATGGGGAAAGGGAGGCTATTTACACGAACGAATCATATTATGGTAGGGTGAGACAGAGGAGGTGGATAGAAGTAGAAGCGAGAAAAGCAAAAAGAAAAAGGTTGGTGTTACCAAATTTGTTGTATTTTAATCAGTCCAGTCAGCTAATGTGTACAACTAACCTCCCATATTGCAGGAGCACTTGCAGTTTCATTAGTGCCTTTCCACTGTACGTTAAGTGTTCCTTTACCACCTAACCTCATGTATTCAGGATTTCAGTAAATCTTGGCATTAGTATTAACAACAGAGCTTGTAGCAGAGATAATTTTGCGGTCGGTAAGAGTTGAATTGGCTGAATCTGAACAGTTTATCCATTGCAAAATCAGCATCTTCGCATATGTATGTCCCCCAGGAGCAGTTATGTTTCCTCATAATGCATGCGCAGGAAGATCTTGCATGGTTTCGGCTAAGACATTACTTGATCCATTCCCTTTGGGCATTATCTAAGAAAAATCTGAATATTCATTTATATATTCCATTATTTTCAACCGACATATCATGCAAGTAGGACAGAAATTATCTGCTCTGAATATTCTATATTCTATAGGATTTAGTATAAGCATCATATTTGTCTACTTTTTCGAGTACATCGATTGTCTTCATTGTTGGGAATTTATCCAGTTAAGGCCGCGCCTACATGGATGTTAGTGCGTAGTTACAATAATTACATTTGGACTTATCCCAATTTCAATTAACTAATATAGCCATTCCCAGTTTCTGGCAGAAGTATTGCCAATTCCATTTACTTCATATTCAAAAACTGCCACAATATTGTTAATAAAAGCAAAGCTTCCGCTTGAATCAGTATGATATATTACTGAGCCACGAAATCTTATTACATATGGAGCAGTAAAGCGTCCGAGACCTTGTGCAACCCATGTTGCAATTTGACCATCTGTAGCTGTTAAAACACCTTGTCCTTGTCCATACAAAGTTCCATCTGATCTTGGAATACTCAAATAAGTTCCCAAGTCCGTAACTGCTATAGTTCTGTATGTTCCTTCAGCAGAGAAAGTGCTTTCTATTTCAGGTCCTTCAGCATCAACTATCCTCTGCGCAATAATACGACCAACCTCTTGACCTAATTCTGCGCCTAGCATAATATATTATCATGACGTTTGATTCTTAAGATATTGTAAGCTACTCTAAGAATTTGTGATCTATAATTATAATAAATTAGAATCCTTGCTGCTACTATTATTATTAGCATTATGCGCATATGCTATTAGTATAAACCAAAAGGTAGCAATTGAGGAGGTAAATTTCTTTCTGTGAAGAGGTGAAAGAAAAATTCCCCCTTAAGCAGTGATACTTTGTTAGAATGTTGCCCAAATATGTGCTGCATTATATTGGGAATCCTACTACTTAGGAGTAGAGTTGGAAGATGAATACACTCTAATCATCTCGTGTGTCTCTTCAGTACCTTCTAACACATGTAAACAATCTATTTTTAAATGAGTCTGTGAGATAGAGTTATTGACTAGTTTGCTTGTAGCCGTTGTCTTATTGTCGTTGGTCTCACTGTCAGCAATGACATTAGTGTTGTTTGTCATAACCCCACCACATGTCCGAGCTCAACAGAATCAAACTACAATAAAGACAGAGGGATTAAATGCGAATTCACTTGACATACAAAATACACCTGCGAAAAAAGTCCATGTAGGAGATATTGATGTTGCATACAAGATGTTTGGGAGAGGCGACCCAATTTTGCTTATTCCAGGTGCTTCTGATGGTTTGAATCGCTGGAACCCAACCCTGATGAAAACTCTTTCTTCAAATCACACAGTAATTGTGTCTGATCCTCGTGGAATTGGAAATACAACAATTGGTTCCAAACCATACACTCCGTCCCAACTAGCAAACGATACAACTGGTCTGATGGATGTTCTGAAAATACCGAAAGCTGATGTTATGGGATATTCTCTTGGATCATATATAGCCCAACAGGTTACGATGATGCATCCAGATAAGGTTAACAGTCTTGTACTTATTGCTTCATCATGTGGCGGAAGAGATCATACACCTAAACCACCTGAGTTTATAAAATTGCAATCCGATATTGTAAACAAAAGTCTAAATCATATTCCAGTTTCTCACGAGGATATGCAAGCGCTTAATGTTGCTTCATTGGGACAGGCATGGATAAGAATGCATCCTGAATCAAGTCAAATTCCAGAAAATATAACATCCTTGCAACAACTGAAGCCTGGCCTCCCTCCTGAGGTGGCGAATGATCAGAATAACGTAGGAAAGTATTGGGAGAACAATCCAAACTGGAGTGGTACGTGTGATGCTCTTGCGAAATTGGCTAAACCCACGTTGGTCATAACTGGATCTGATGATAATTTCTACCAGCCACATGTTAATTCTTTAAAGATTGCAGAAAAGATTCCAGGAGCTTGGCTAGTACAGATCAAAAATGCTAGTCATGCAGTAGTGAATCAATATCCGGCTGAAGTCGGTAAGATAATGAATACATTTCTATCGACTACGGGTATAACACCCTCTAGGTGATGATACAAGGTATTACAGTAATTAGACTATACGAATGCCACTCTCATTTTGTGGTAGTAACGTTAGAGGGATGATAGTAAACCATGGGCTAGGTAATGATCAAAGATTATCATAAAAATATAGTTGAAAGAATATTTACCCTTTAGCAATGGTAATTTAGTATTTTATCATCTTTCAGAATAAAATACTAGACAAACCAACATACACTGTCGTTATTTTCTGGATCATTCTATTTAGCAGTAAATTAGAGAACGGTGTAGATGTGACATGCGGTGCTGCTAGAGCATGATCTGTAAATCCTGAATGAGCTGCGAGCCACGCATAAAGATCTGCCAAAACATGCTGTTGTATTGGCCGATTCCAGTCGCCCACTGGGATGAAGGATAAAATGCATGACCAAGATTTGGATATGTTATGAATGAATGATCGGTATGATTTACGTCAGCCAATCTTTGCTGCAAGAGAAACGCTTGCTCCACTAGAGTCTGAGTATCATTTTCTTCGGCGAGTATTAGGATACATGTAGATTTAGAGACATTACCAATGATACTTAGATTAGATATCATATCCTTTAATGATCTCCACAATATGGGACAGATTTGAATACTATTGCATTTCTGCGAATTGAAAGCTGTGGTGATGTTCTGATATGTCTTTATTAATGTAGGTTTAAGTTGTTTATCGATTTCTATGCGACCACTAGTAACAAATGCCTTTAGAGCGTTAGTTATGTCTTTGATATTACTAGTACGCATAACAGAATCCGACACCAATAAATGACTTAGTAAAGGATCCTTTGCTAATTGCTGTATTGATATCAATCCCGTATGGTTCTTATCCAATACTTGTGTAGAGTACTTTGGAGTAAGGTTACGTCGGTATTGTAAGCACACCTTCACATAAGTAAGAGAAGAAATAAAGTAATCAGTAACATTGGTAATAGATATACGCTGCCTTCTGAAGAATTTTTGTGTGTTGTAACCATAAAAGCACCCTCGGTGATTATTGACTTGAGATTATAATATTATACAAGTACATTTTTTGTCTTTTACTTTGCAAACTTGTAAATAACCACTTCTCACAGATGTGGTTTATTTCAAGAAAACGGTATGTTTACGACTATCCCAAAGACTTGATGGTTTGTAAGGCGACTATTCTTGACGCGGAAGTTTCTTTACCCCTTGCATACATGGCGGAGTCAATCTTGCCTTTGCATTCGGTTCATTAGGATCGTATAACCACCTGAAAAACTTGAGCAAAATCATTTGCCTTCCGTTGTACGAGCCTATCCATTTGCAGGTAGGATCTTCAGAAGCAGGTCCGCGAAGGCTGTTAAGATAATCGAGTAGATCTTGTTTTGTCATTAGACGGAAACATTTATTGTCCAACCTGACCGATAGCCAAATCAATATTTTTATTTTTCCTTATTTAGTCGATTCTCTGATATTGATCTCGTTTTGTTCGGCTATGATATAATCACAAATTACATTACATTACATTAGTATTTTCCCGATTGATTTTGGCTAATTTCAAAAGGGCCTGTCTGTAGTATGGTTTCAATTTGTATTTTGTGATATCCTATATTTTTGTTCCTAAAGCAGCGAATTGGGATGCAACAGTTGTTGCTTGATGTTACAATGTTCTTGTTAGGATAGAAATCTATCTACTAAGGTTACGTTAAGAATCCCTATCTAAGGCGCGGGGAGTGGGATTCGAACCCACGAGTTCTTCCGAACATGGGATTAGCAATCCCACGCCCTACCAGGCTAGGCGACCCCCGCTATATCGACAAAAAAAGTCACAAGCATTATATTAATTGTAGGTATTGAATGATCAACTTTGTTGGTTTAATACTATAGTCTATTTGTTGTTGCTGACTAAATAAAGGACCAAATTAGGTGAGAGTATAAATCTTAAGAAGCTAAATTTGAAGAGTATTATGCAATCGGTACGATAACGAACACATAATAGGTCATTAGTTTCTTTAGCTAAAGATCCAATTGTGTCAATTCTAATAGTGTTATGGTTGTAACACCTACTAAATTAATTAACAATTGAGCACCCAGGTTTGGCTTTTAGCCTTTCCCACTATGAAAGGGAATTATTCTTATCTGACGATTAGTAGTTTCATTTTCAGGTTTCAAGAGCGAATTCCATTTTAATTAATTTAATGTAGAACCTTAGGTTAGAAGAAATATAATAAGGGCACTGCTGATTATACTGTCTTTGAATCTTAAAGAGTCAAATGAGATATTTCGAAAGGCAATTATTAAAACATATTTTGAGCCTGAACTACTGAAAATGGACTTCCGTAAATCCTATACTAAACATCCCACAATTAAAGATGAGGGACTAACGGTAGATGATGCGTTGCATCTTTATTTTGATTTGAATACAGGGGATGATTATCCTGATGGTGATGAATGGTTCACCATCGAATATTTGATACCATTCAGTGTAAAACTGCCAGATAGTCTCAAGGGACCAGATTATTTTACGACTATTTCAGTTTCTGACGGTAAGCATTTTTGGAGACATAGAGAATTGATTCGATATAAATACGGCAAATCTAAAAAATTGTCTGAATCATTAGAATTCATAAACAGAAAATACCGAGAATTGATTGAGATTTTGCAAGATTCATCAGTTATAAATTAGTTGGATACAAGTCTAACACGCTTTATTTTCTCTGGTTCATGAACGTTTGTCATTTTCTAATCTATGGTTTCCCGTTATGAAATTAGGGACCCATCTATGATTGTCCTCACTATATGAATATTCTACCTCATCTATAACCTCAGAATATGTATTAATTTGCATATTGATAGCGTCTACCATATATTCGATCTTTTCGATGGCTATTTCGAATTCCCTGTCTTTTTTTCCCTTCAAAGTGAATCTGACCCGAGGTCTATTGTTTGAATATCCACAGAATTCGAAGACAATTTTAATATCTCTTCTGCCTCTTCTTTTAGTCATCTCTTTCAATACCTCCTTAATTTTGAACCAACTCTCTGCAGAAAACCAAGTAAAGAAAGATTCATCGAAGGTGACTGGGAAGTATATTTCAACTACGCTCGCGAGATTTTCATCAACATGCATCAGTTGTTCCTCCCTTAATCCAAAAGATTTCCTCAGGACATCGTAAATAATCTCGATTTCAAATGGTGAAATACCATAATATTTGATCTCTGCGTCGGTGATATTTGCCAATTAAGATAAGTAAAATATACTGACTAGATTATAGACTATTAAATTTTCGAATATATCCAATAGCATCAACGGTCACTATGACAAGAAAGCTCGAAATCCGACAAATAAATTACATATATTCAAAGATAACCATTGATAATACAAGATTTGAGCTAGCTGCATGATTTACGAAAACGAGTGTGATGTGTTTAGATATTTTGTCAGGAAGTTACAAAATTTGCAGCAATTGCACAATTCGAATTTATATGTCATTTTTCAGAATTTCGGATAAGTATTTAATGTATTTGCGGACAATACAACCCATTGAATATTTCATTACAAACCAGTTCCCTTGATCACTTGGACAAACGAATACTAAATGACATACAATGGTCGTTTCCGATGTCGGATAGACCTTTTCTTAAAATCTCTGAATCCTACAACACATCTGAGGCTGAAATCATTCAACGCATTACAAAATTGAAACAAAAGGGTCTTATTCGGCAGATAAATGCAATTTTTGACACAAGGAAACTTGGCTACAAGAGTGCACTTATAGCATTTTCAGTTAGACCGGACAAGGTTGATTTAGTAGCGAACGAGATAAATAAACACCCTGGAGTTAGCCATAATTATGAGAGAAATCATGAATTCAATATTTGGTTTACTCTTGCGGTAGCACCAAATAATGATATGAAGATCGTACTTGACAAGATGGCCTCGTTGGATGGTGTTATTAAGTACCGCTTATTGCCTACCCTTAAATTGTATAAAATTGGCGTGAAATTGGATATGGTTAACGCAGACCCTACTGTTCCTTCACCTTCAGATAAGGTTAAAGACCCTACTCCTGTAAGTATTGATATTACTGAACGCGATAAGGACTTCATAAGAGAATTGCAAAAAGACCTGCAAATTGTTCCAGCGCCATTCAAAATTTGTGCTGATAATCTCGGCATTACTACAAAGGAACTTTTTGATGTAGCTAAACACTATGAGAAAGTTGGAATTATGCGAAGGTTTGCAGCAATCCTACGACATCGGGAAGCGGGATTCACAGCTAATGGTATGATTGTTTGGAATGTCCCTATAGCTAAAATTGATGAAATTGGTGATAGGCTTGCAACATTTTCGGAGGTAAGTCATTGTTATCGTAGACCAGTCTATAAGGATTGGAGGTTCAATTTGTTTAGTATGATTCATGCACGCTCGTTGGAATCAGCAAAGAGAATCGCCCATGAAATATCGAATATTATTGGTATTAGCGATTATCAAATACTATTCAGTACACGGGAATTTAAGAAAGAACGAGTCAAGTACTTTGCGGATATCTAGCCTAACAAGTATATATTACTTTGTCTCAACTATGTACATGTGATTGGTTAGGGTCTAAGTTAAAATTATTATTGTACAATTCTGAAATTTGAAGCATTGAATTTTCATCTAAATAGTTCCCATCGGACAATCCTACCATTGTTTCAAGTTCTGAGATATCGAGTATGGTGGGTAAGATTACAGAAATCTCCTTTCTGGAGAGTATAAACTTGAAAGCCAATTCCGTGATATTCCATCCTTTTGATTTGGCAATATCTCTCATATTTTCTACTTTATGTAACGCCTCTATGATCCATTCTCTTTTTCTATTGCCTCTATGATCGTTTTTATCGAATGTAGTGTCAGCACTAATTTTGCCAGTCAGTATTCCTGAAGCGTCAGGAACTCGTACGATTATCCCGACATCATATTGACTAGATAGATCAAGAAAAGTCCTACCAGGATCTTGTTCTAAAATATTATATACAGTTTGCAAGCATGTTATACTTCGCGTTTTCATTGCCAACAAGCCTTCTTCCATCCATCCAATCGCAGGACCTAACGCTACACCGTAGCTCCTTATTTTTCCGTCTAGGACTAGTGAATCAAGTGATTGATAAATGCTATTATCTTGTATCGCAGCCATCTTTGGATTATGAAGGCTATATATGTCGATGTAATCAGTCTCTAGTCGATCCATGCTCATTTTCAAGGCAAATTGTAGAAAATCTCTATTATGCTTTTGAGGCATCTCATTATGCCCATCTTGTTTGTTGCTGTATATATCATAACCCCATTTTGTAGAATAGACTAATTCTTCTCTGTTTATACCCTTGAATGCTTGAGAAAGAAGTCTTTCGCTTTTGCCATTACCGTAAATATCGGCAGTCTCGTAGAAATTAATACCCAAATCAAATGCTCGTTTTAGCATTTTTACTGCGTACTCTTCATCCATTTTTTTGCCTCCCCACCAGTCTAGCGCTATTGTCCAGGCGCCGAATCCTATCTCGCTGACTTTTATGTCGCTTTTGCCTATTTTTCTATATTTCATAAAGTCAGATCAATAACTCCAATATTTGGCGCCTAACATCTTGAAACCTATCTTCTTCCAAGACAGGACTAGAGAGATCAAATATCTTCGATTCCTTTTCAGATATTTTAATCGAAATCCAAGATTTACATCCTGACCATTCTGGTTTCATATATACCTCTATAGGGTGGATCATTTTGTAAACACGTAATATTATCATATTCATTGATTTCTTGGGGTTATATTTCATTCTCATTGCTATGTACTTCCTATTCCATATATGGTATTTCTCGAGGCTCTGCAGTACGGAATCGTCACTAATCCGTCTAATATCTGAAACCTCTGCGAATAAGGTTAAATTTCTCTTCTCGTCAAACTTGTCCCATGAGAATGAGTCTAGATTATGTGCAAAATCTGATTGGATGAACTCGTTTGATTGGTGTTCTAACGTTGGAAATAGGAAAAATTTATTATAATCGAGTTTGAATCCATCTTTGTATTCCAG
>JARBAU010000362.1 GCA_029237525.1 Nitrososphaerales archaeon
CGCAGAAAAAGCTACTTGGACATCAGCTGATGTATTGCTTGTTGGTTTTATAGATATATTTTTTATTGAGAATTTAATTGGTTGTCCCTGATCTTGTGCCATGACTTGATTTGTTGATGATGCAGATGTAGCAATCATTAATAATCCTGCTATTAATGATGTCATAACGAAAATCAAGCAAATTTGTCTAGTCATTATGATCCCTGAAATTTCTAATACACCGGATTATGTAGAATAAACTATACTATAAAAGGAAATCTACGTTTACAGGTATTTGCAAAACGGTAATCTCGGTATTCCAGCCTCTGTCCCATAGCCTAAGCCTATGTATGATCCATCAATTTTAATTCAACTCAAAATTAATATGATTAAAATAGCAAGACTAAAAAGCCTTACACTTATATTAAAAGCGATAGATGGATTTTTTCTTGTCTTATTATATGTGTATAATGTGATGGGAAATTTGATAGTCCTTTGGCGTGAAGCATGGTTAAAACCACTCTATGATTCGGATATTGGATCTGATTTCTGTAACTTTTGTAAACGAAGGTTCGATGAACTTGATTTTGTCACATCTTGTGAATTTTGTGAAATAGGAATTATTCATACTACTTGTTCGGACAAACATATTTTGAATAGCCATAAAAAAGAAATTTTGAATAAAATCGAATCACAACGAGATAGGCGTCTGCACGATTATCAGTAATTATATTCAGACAAAATTTGGTATAGCGATCATTTTAATTTACTTATTTACTTGTTATATTCAGGCTATTTAATTAGTAATATGATGAATGGATTCATGCAATTCTTTTATTTTAGTAGCTAGATACAAAAATGCCTAAGTAAATATGATATTGGCTATGAATGGGTTTTAGTCGTAAAAGATTCGTCACAGTCAATAAATGGTTAACTTGGATAAAATTTAGATTGTACTGGAAATAAGACATGTTAATATTTGGTAGAATGTTAGTAATGGAATCGATATTTTAATTATATGTTGCCGGTCAATAACTGCTCTCTAGTCAACTTAACTGGCAAAACTTTTCCTGACTTCGCTTTGTAATCAGGCCTACCAATTCCGATTGCAATCATTGGACTCTTATTTTCTGCATGCGGAGAAAAAAATTCGGTTACTGCCTCGTCGAAAAATGTCGATCCTGATGCTCCTATACCTTGAGCATATGCTGACAGATATATTTTTCCAGCTATAACTCCAGCTTCAAATTGTGCGGCTCTATATCCTCTATTACCTAAAATGTCAAGTATATTTTTTAAATTGCACATCAAAAATAGAACTGCGCTAGCATCACTAAAAAGGGACTGACCTAGACAAAGATATCCTGACATCTCCCTTGATACGTGTCTTTTTAATACTTCCAAACTATTCGATTTACTGTTAAAGAAATATCCACCTCGTGTTAAGTTCTCTATCTCATTAGCTATCAAATAAATGTCTATTACTGTGTCTCCATTTCTAAGAAAGTCCATAGGTGTTCCTGTAGTTCCGCAAGATAGTATGACAGATAAAATAGAGAAGGGGATAGGCGTCACAGTAAACTTACGCGTTGATCCTCTCATTAGTATGGTTTCACCTAAATTTAATACACCGTCATTATGTGATATAAGTTTCTTAATTGATGAATCTTCGCTGATAATCTTGATAGGATTATATAATGATGACTCCTGTTTTGTATCCGATGTTTTCCCTACAGTTTTGTCAATATTGTGGTCATACCTGTTAATCCATCCTTTTACTTCATTTTTGTTGTCTAGTTTAGAGGCTTGATGTAGTCTCCAAATCTCAAAATAGTCTATTTCCCCACTTTTTGATAATGGAACAGCCTTTAAGCTAGGCAGATTAGGAATACGCTGTATTTCTTCCAATTTTTTGGCATCTCCAATTTCAACTTTCTCTGATGATGATCTTGTGCTAATGGCTGCCATCAATATTGTCGCTTCTTTTTGTTTTTCCAGTCGAAGAAGATTGTTGAGAGTATCATCTACAAACCCCATTACCAATTCAGAAGATATATTCATAGAAGTAGTTATTGCAAGAAGATTTGCAGCTATTACACCAGAATCCCAATACCAATGACGATACGATCTTGCTTGATATTTCCATGCATTCCTCCAAGCAAATGATGTAAATATAATAGTAATTTGAGAATTTAAAATGCTGGAATTATTTCCAGTAGCTATAGATAATTGAGTCATATAATCACCACTACGGATTTCAGTAAGATTGAATTCTGCAGGAGAAAAATGATACACTCCTGCTTTTAAATTTGGTGACAAATCTCGACAAACAATATATAATTCTATAGGATAAAGCGCGCCAGTAGCTGAAGCTGCACGCATATAGTATGTACCATAATTATATCTCATCACCCGAGTAATTCCAGCCGAAAAAAATAGGATTTCTGACAAGTCTTTTAAAGTTATATTTCTGTTAAACATATCTGGGTCGCTTGTAGTCGAAGATTCGTGATTGTAATGTCTATTGCAAATCGATGTGATAGCATCCATAGTAGGAGTAGGAAAATCAGTTGGAAGAGTATACGTAGATAAACTATCCGTATACACTTTAAAGGGCATCGGACGATTATTCCAATCTAAATAATGTCTTGAAGTCATTAGACTAACTTCAGAATGATTTGTTGCTTCATGATAATTGGTAGCATACGAAATGTCTTTATTCATAATCCCACTATACCTAATTCAATATATATTACGTCTGTTTGATCTTCTTTATCCACACATATTCAATAACTATCATTGCAAATCGATTGTTTTCCTTATGAGATTACCCATTATGAAATTAACATTACAGATGACTTTCATTATTCCATAAATGTCCGTTTCATGTTTTATTATATTTGATATTCTTGTTAAATTTGTATTGTATTGTATTGTATTATTGCTCTGTTCAATGACTAAATCTTCATCTTTTAAATTCTACAGTGAATCCTACGATTTAAAGCCTATGACTTATGGTTATGCATCTATGATTTCATGTCCGCGATATAATATGAACTTCAAAGGACGAAATTGCAGAATAGGAAAAACCCCTTCTATTAATGAGGAAAACATAACATATTATCGAGGTGGCCTTGAGTAACAAAGATAGAAAAAATCCCCCATAATATAAGAGATATGTGTACAATCGGTGTTTTTTTAACCATAAATAAACATGCTTTTTATAGGAATTTCTATGGTTTCATGCTTTATGTTATCTTCAAATTATGTGCAAAAACAATATCAAAATGAAGAAGAGGCGTCAGAATATAATAATAATAATGTTGAATGTTCTCTATGCAATAGCACCTTAACTATTTTTGATGCAGAAGCTGGAGAAATTGTTTGCAGTAACTGTGGTGTAGTAATACAAGATAACATCGAGTCACTAGAAAAAGAATGGCGTGCATATACAGCTGAAGCATTAAGAGGTAAAGAGAGAAGTGGAATGCCTA
>JARBAU010000042.1 GCA_029237525.1 Nitrososphaerales archaeon
AGATCTAGTAGACTATGCTAATGAAGAAAAGATCAACCCTGAATTATATGATCCAGTTAGTGGACTCGAAATAACCTCATCTAATCCACTAGTATATCATCTTTATGGTGATATAAAACATCCAAAATCTATGGTTCTAACTGAGAAAGACTATATCGATTTTATAATATTCTTAAACAAAGAAGACGAAAAGCGTCTATACCCGCATGCCATCAAAAGATTAAAAAATGAAGCAGAGCTTCTTTTTGTTGGGTACACCCTAGATAAGGGTTTTATGACCATATTTCAGACGGTAATGAGTTCGGGAGGGTCTGACGACATGAACGGCATATCAGTTCAGCTAATTTCAACACCTGCTAGTTCAGATACCGATCCAGCTAAGGCAGAAGCATATTTGGAAGAATATACGGCTAAGGCAGAAGCATATTTGGAAGAATACACAAGACATATGATGAGGCTACATGTATATTGGGGAGATGTTTTTAAATTTTCAGAAGAATTACGTTATCAACTGGATAACTTTGTAGACTTGTAAGCTTGTGATATCAATGCTTAAGCTTTATTCAACTAGGCATGCGATCTTGATTTTACGAATACATAAAAGTGGAAAATATTGATAGAACCTTTTATAGGTCCACAGCCATTTAGTAGAGATGCCAGGGATCAGAGACGTTTCTTTGGAAGGGATTACGAAGCTGATGAAATTATATCACTCATTCTTGGTCATAGGCTAGTTTTGATATATGCTCAATCTGGAGCCGGGAAAACATCACTAATAAACGCAAAGATCGCTCCGACTTTACAAAATCGCGGACATAAGGTCCTACCTTCAGCTAGAATTGGTAATTTTTCTAGGGCTGAAACAGACTTATCTGATAAAATCGGATCTTCAAACATTGAAAATATGTATATGTTAAATGCTCTTCAGAGTATCTTAGAAAATGACCCAGATAACCAACAGTTATCTAATTCAAAAATTAATCCAGATAAACAGCAGTTATCTGATTTTTTGAACTTTTATTATCCTGTTACAAGTGATGAGGGAACAGGAGAGCAAAAAAGTCAAGTCCTGGTTTTCGATCAGCTTGAAGAATTGTTCACATTTTATCCTAACGATAGATGGAGAGAACAACAAAATGATTTCTTTAAACAAGTTGCTAAGGCTCTAAAGGACAGAGCTTTACTTAGAGTCATATTTGTAATTCGGGAAGACTACTTAGCTGAATTAGATCCATTCTTAGAATTGCTTCCTGAAAGATTACGGCCACGATTTAGGCTTGAACGTTTGCGTAAAGGCAATGCGCTGTTAGCCATAAAGAAACCATTAGAAACTACGAATCCGACTTTGTATAAATCTTTCAAAAAGGAAATTGATAATGACATAGATATCATATTAGATGATTTGCTGATCATAAAGCCTTTAGATCCATTTTCTAGGAAAATTCGTCCAGTGAAAGGACAATTTATAGAACCAATACATCTTCAGATAGTGTGCCACAGATGGTGGAACAAACAATTATCAGGAGGAGGGTATAAGAATTTTTTATCTAACAATAATGCCTCAACAAGCGTAGATGAGGCTTTGAAGGAATTATATGAATCAGCTATTCATGAGGTTACTATTAAGACTAAGGTATCAGAAGAGACTATTAGAAGATGGTGTGAAAAAAAGTTAATCACACCAAACGGGACAAGAGGGCTTGTATACATCACACAGAAATCAAAAGAAGACAATATTCCTAGCCTTGCGATAGGCATATTGGTATCTAAGTATCTAATCAGGAAAGAATTACGCTTTACAACTCAGTGGTATGAATTAACACATGATCGACTAATTGGTCCAATTAAGGACTCTAATACGATTTGGTATCGTAAACACGCAAAGACTATCTTTGTAAAGACAAACTTTGTGAAGCTAATATTACCTGTTGCAGCAGCCAATGCCATAATTTTTATTGTTTTTTTTGCTTTTGTGTTGCCGGGACTCCTTGCTGGCATGTATCCACAAAATAATAATTCTATTCAAGTGGGTAAACTTCCATTTACTATTACCATTGATCCTGTTAATAATTTAATTTATGTGACTAATTTCGGTTCTAATACCACATCGGTTATAGATGCCAAGACAAATAAGGAAATAGATCATTTCACCGTAGGTCATGGTCCTCTTGGAATAAAAGTGGATCCCAAGAATAATCTAGTATATGTAGCTAATTATTATGATAATAGCTTATCAGTTATAGATGGGACTACACGGAAGATGAGATCGACCGTGCATGTTGGTCCTGGACCCACAGTCGTAGAAGTAGACCCGAAAAATAACCTAATATTTGTAGCAAATTCTCTTTCAAATAGTACCTCCATAATAAATGGTACAACGAAAGTAGCTAATATAATAGTAGGTAATGCTCCTATGGGCATAGCTGTGAATCCAAAAACCAATCGTGTCTATGTAACAAACTATGGTGATGATACAGTCTCAGTTATAGATGGTAAAACATACATTGTAAAAAAGACCATTCCAGTTGGTTATAGTCCAAAAGACATAGCTGTGAATCCAAAAACCAATCGTGTCTATGTAGCAAACTATGGTGATGATACCGTCTCAGTTATAGATGGTAAAAAAGATGTAGTAGTAGATACTGTACGAGTTGGCCAAAATCCCTTTGATGTGGAGATAAACCCAAAAAATAACCTAATATTTGTAGCAAATTCTCTTTCAAATAGTACCTCCATAATAAATGGTACAACAGATGAACTAATGGGAGATCCAGGAATCAGCACCGATACTGCAAATTCCAATGTTTTCGGAATAGCTCTTGATAATGAAACTAACAAGATATATGCAGCTGACCCTTATCATAATAGGATATATATAGGGGATCCCAGTCCGCGATTCAAGAATATAATCATTAAAAGTAATGGGCCTTCTTCAATAGCTATTGATAAAAACCTAATATTTGTAGCAAATTCTCTTTCAAATAGTACCTCCATAATAAATGGTACAACTAATAAATTAATAGAAAATCTTACTTTAAACGATGGGCATGGCAGACCTTTTGATATAGCTATTAATAACAAGAGAAATATGGCTTATGTATCCAATTTTGATAACGGAAGTATTTCAGTAATAAATATGACAACGAAACCATTTAAACTTATGTCAATACCAAACATAGGCCTTCATCCGCGAGGTGTGGCCGTAAATAGTAACTCTAACATGATCTATATAGCTACCCGGGATTTAAATAAGGATTATTCATATGGTAATGTAGTTGTTATAGATGGCAAGACGAATAAGGCAGTAATGAAAATAAATGTTGGTAAATTTCCTTTTGATGTTGCCACTAATCCAAAAACCAATCGTGTCTATGTAACAAACTCTCGTGATGATACAGTCTCAGTTATAGATGGTAAAACGAATGAGATAGTAAAGACCATTACCGTTGGTTCTGACCCACAACACATAGCTGTGAATCCAAAAACCAATCGTGTCTATGTAACAAACTATGGTAATGATACAGTCTCAGTTATAGATGGTAAAACGAATGACATATTAGCTAACCTTACAGTAGACATAGGCCCAAGTGATTTGGTAGTTAATCCACTAAATAATATGGTTTATGTAATAAACGAATTTTCACACACAATTTCTGTTATAAGTGATAAAAAAGTAATTAACGAGATTCCGATCCTGTCACTTGATAGGAATTCTCATTTTCATACTATAGATTTCAATCCAAAGACTAACATGTTGTATATAGGCGGTCTTCATGAAAATAAGATTGACATGATAAGCGCAGTTTCTCTGAACAAACAAAATGAAAGAGCAAATTCAGTTAGAGTAACCAACAAGATGGTACCGCATGAGCCATTGATTTCGCCTTTACAACATACAATATCATCCTCAATAAAGAAAATTGGGCAACTTGGATTGTCAGGATTGTCAGGATTGTCAGGGGGATTAGAATCAACAATAGGATCGTCAGGATTGTCAGTCATTGGTAACACTACTGTAGGTGCTTATCCAGGTACTATAGCTATTAACCAATATACTAATACAAGCTACGTAAGTAATTATTATGATGATACTGTATCCGTGATAGATGATTCATTGAATAAGGTAAAATACATTATACCAGTAGGTAGCAACCCAAATGGGATAGCAACTAATCCAATCACAAACAAGATCTATGTGGCTAATTCACGTTCCAATACTACTTCTGTCATAGATGGTTCATCGGATAGAGTAATAGATACTGTAAAAGTTGGTGATTCACCTTGGGATATAACAGTTAATCCACAGACCAACACCATTTATGTAGCAAATAGTGATTCTAACACTGTATCC
>JARBAU010000363.1 GCA_029237525.1 Nitrososphaerales archaeon
CGTTTGGGATCCTAAAAGGAATATGTCAAGACAATCTACCATAAAATATCTAGGTAAAGCATCAGAGGTAATGATTGAGGACATACCAGAAGAATACAGGGATGACACAAAAATTCTAGCCTTTGTATCGGCATTCAGCTCTTATCAAGAAGAAAGAAAGGAACTCATTTCTAGGATACAAGAAGAAGTATTTATACTGCTAAACGATTGTAATGTCAAAGGTCTCGTAGACATCTATGAAAAATATTCCAGACTGTTTGGTCTGACTGATTTTTATGATAAACTCTTAAAACCTGTAATGTATAGAATTGGTGACTTATGGCAAAAAGGTCAACTAGATGTTGCAACTGAACATGCTAGCACCAATACTGCAATTAGTCTTATTAAGATAATAAATGAACGAATAACTGTGAGGACCAACGAATCATTTTCTCGCTACAAGGCTGTAATTTGTACTCCTGATGGCGAGCTGCATGGTTTGGCCTGCAGCATGATAGAATCACTTCTATTAAGCAGGGGTTTTAAGGTCTACAATATTTCAACTTCTATACCATCCGATTATATTATAAAATATATACGGGATTTGCAGCCAGATATTGTGCTTGTCTCTATAACCCTTGTAGAAAATATCAAATCAGCCGAAAGGCTCATTCATCAAATCCATGCGAAGTACAATAACAAGCTGCCTGTTATAGTTGGTGGTTCAGCATTTAACAACATGAAGCAATATCAGAATAACACAATCGATGCTTTCACTATAAATTACGCCTCATTTGGCGATATAATGAAATTGGTAAAGGTCTCGATGCAATAATGCAAAAAGTATTAGCCTGTCATATATAAGACTCTACATGTTATCCCAATATTCTTCACTTATCTGCGTTTGTAGATTGCATAGGCAAAGGTCCGGCTATAGTATCCTTGTTTATAGTACATCGATATGCCAGTGATTATTATAATGCCTAACCACAGTACATAATGTACAACTCTTTAATACCAAACTATACAAAACTGAGCAATAATGGCTGAATATGACAAACCAAGCCTAAATCCTTTGCAATAGACTGGAGAAGATATTGTGGAGTACATTTTATTATTATGTGCGGGGAAACCACATTTGATGATCTAATGCAGTTAATAATCCCTCATCACCAGCGATATTAAAGAAATACTTGTTTTATCTAATTGATTACGATTTTATTTCATATATTGGACAAAAGCAAGTCTATCTTATAAGAGACAAAGGTTGAGAGTTTTTATCTAGAATCATGATGGAAAATAAAACATATTGGCTAGAAAATATAGGATATGAATGTTGTTGTCTGATATCACTTTATTATCATATTTAGTGGTTGGTCTTTTGAGCGGGGCAGTGTCAACTGCCGTAATGACTTTAACTGAGCTCCCATCATGGAAGCGCTGGGGTTTGCCTGGAGTTTTCGAATGGCATGAAAATCAAATTATAACAAGGCGATTATTTAAACTCTCAAATGAAAGTAATACTATTCACTTCAAAGGAGTCTTTTTCTTTCACTTCATAAATGGTATTCTTGCAGGAATAGCTTTTCCATTTATTGTTACTTTCTTTTTCACAATGTTAATCGACAGTTTTTCATCATTACTTTTACTTGGAACACTATATGGTTTTGTACTTTGGACTATTACCTTAGTACCAATACATAAACCAATTACTGGCTTATCTCCATTCAATCATCCTTTAGGTCATGTACCAGCATTTGCAAGCCTAGGTGGACATTTAGTGTATGGTGTTGTTCTGGGATTTATGATATTTGCGTTTATGCCAAATTATGTATGAGATAATGTGCCAACCAAGATCTAGCTACGATAATTCAAGATAGATCTAAATATGAATACTCATTCTTTTCTAGTCCACAACCAATTTTTTGGAGCTTCACAACCATTATAGTAAACTCCGAATGATAATGAAATGAACTTAACGCAGTCCTTAGGAAATACTTTTTCCTAGAGTATGCCGTAACACTGATTCCAAATATGGAAAACGAAATTTATATCCCATTTCAATTAGACGCTCAGGATAACACGTGTGCTTGGCAGGATAGCAGCATTGGATAATTCCTCTCCTAGGGGCAATTTTATCATAGATTTAGGAATAGAAAATTTAGTAGGCCGTGACAAGACCTTTCCCAAAGCCGTTGTAAAATCTGCATTTGTAATAGGATTGGGTGATACCGCATTTACAGGACCTGAAATAGATTTGTTACCTATAGCAAGCAGAATCAGTCCACGTAAATCATCTAGTCCGATCCAACTCATATACTGATTGCACTTCCTATTCTCATACCAAATCCCAATTTAAAAATGGGATGAATTTTTGACAGCATTCCGCCATAAGATGATAGAACTATACCTATCCTCAAGTTTACAACACGAATGCCAGATTCTTTAGCTATTTGAGTAGCTTCTTCCCAATTCCTACAAACATACGAGAGAAAATCATTGGAGGACGAAGAGGAAGGTGGGCTTTCTTCGGTTAATATCTCATCGCCTCTGTCTCCATAATATCCTGTTGCAGATGCAGACACAAGTACTTTAGGTGGTTTATCGAGTGAAGATAGCATCTTACACAGAGACTGAGTTGTATTTACTCTACTATCAAAAATCCTCTTTTTCTTTTTCTTTGTCCGTCTTCCAAATATATTCTCTCCAGAAAGATTGACTACTGTATAGATGTTCTCGTCATTTAAAGACATAGACGATGAGGGATTCCATTGAATAGACTTGACATTTTTGAAATTATTACTGTCGCTTACAGGATGTCTTATGAACCGTATTACTCTGTGACCCCCGAGTGGTAATAAATGGTATCAATGAAGAACCAATAAATCCGCTAGAACCAGTAATTCCAATAGTCATAGGTCTGTCAATACCTCTTATTTTATTTGCAGTAGCATGAACTAGTAGATCGTCACTGATGAGACGATGTCTGTAGTCAAACATTTGGTTTAGTTTTTTATTTATTAGAGCTGAGACAAGTGTTTCGCTCAGCATACCACATGGCAACGAGTACTCTACATGATCATCTAAAATGGATGAAGAATGTTCAAATGAATTAAACAAATGACTATGTGACCACGATGAAAAAAGTCCTTTAATCTGACTGTCTCTAAATTGTTTGCCTTCTACATAAATTGTTTTATAGCTTGTTGATCATGTAAAACTAATGGGCCTATTTTCATTGCTTCTTTCGTTATGGTTAGTTTGTCACCTATTCTCTTGGAAACGATTTTAGATATCGGTCAGGTCATATCAAGAGTTTAACTCGAGAGTAAAGAGTATGATTATAATCCAACTTTCGATCAAAATTATGAGTTGGCATTATAAGTTATTATTGAGCAAGGAAATTCAGTTGAATTTTAGATATAAGAATAATATATTATCATGCACATATTAAACCGTAGAATGAGTAATAGTAACAATATTAACAATCAAGCTGCCAATCTAAATCCTAAGAACGTTCCAAGCCAATTGGCTCAAATATCAGCTGAAATCGTAGAAAAATTGGTAGGCACAGGCGCCAATATGTCTACTACAATTACCTTTGATGACCTTGAGGTTGATGTTCCCCATGCTAAGGGCCCAGATGGCTCAGATATCGGCAGTGCAAAGTGGGTAATAAATGGTAAAATAATGTGGACAACTACGGTATCTAACAAAGAATAAAAAAGTCAGACCTTTTACATGACCAAGTTTGATCTAATTGATACGGAATTTGTGGAATTCACTACAATCAGAAAATCAGAATGATAATACTCGGTCAAAGACTGCGTATACGTATGGATTTAGAGATAGATTCAAAGATATGATTGGTCATGGTTGATAATAATGATGATGATAACGACGACAAAATGGAGCAGATAGTACTGGATTTGCTCGCTAAATCGCTCAAGACAGTTATTGCCGGTGCAATTGATATTGACATGGAAGGAAAAGCCGCCCTTAGGTTTGAGGTTGATAAAGTTCAAGAAAGGATTAATATAGATTTTATTCATGCCGATGTTCTCCAGCTAGCAGAATCAGAGACAGAAGACAGGATAGGATTATTTGATAAATTAAAAACAGCAAGAGAATTTTCTCATAAACTTACGGATAACGGCTTGACACTATCGTTCCTAAGAAAGGGAAAAGAAGCAATAACCTTAGGAAAAGATGCCCATCCAACACTGTCAAAATTGATAACAAGAAGCGACGATATACAAATAGATAGTGTAAGGGAATCTATCAAATTAGGCCGCGATCTAAAAAATAAAGAAGAATAACACAAATAATGATGATGCAAATTGACAATGAGAGGATTACGTTATTTCTGATGGGATAAGTGATTATCCCTTAATAGAAAAACTGCCAATATGAAAAGATACTTTTTGTATGGTTGGAAAGATGGATATTAGTTTATCATATCTCTGCATGAATTGATCTCCTAATAGGGAGATAGAAATTATCAATAGCCTACTAATACCCCCTCCCTCCCGAACAGGGTTATAATTATTATAAATTATTTAGACCATAATTGAACAATATGGCTCATTTAGATATTGGCAAGGTTCAAAGTAATGAGCAGCAAGAGCAACAGCAGCAAAAAAATCAAACAGAAATTTTAGAGTATGGGGATATTTACTTCTTTTATAGACCCAAAGTAAGGTCTGAACAAGTGAAAGGTATTGAAGATGTTAGACGCTTCTTTATGATTACAGCACCTGAACAGAAATCAAATAATGATGGCAACGATAGTGATGATAAAGCTAATCAAATCTATAGACTCTTTGTAATAGGCAAGAAATCGCTCCCGACAATTAGAAAGAGTGAAGCTAGGCAATCTGAAAGATATTGGGCAAGAGTTGGCGGCATTTTTAATAATGCTAATGAGCTTACTAAAGAACTTGTGTCGGATGAATTTAGAAAAGGTGATGCTGCAAGACCAGTTGGAGAAGGAAAGTATGCAATCATAAATTATCATAATCATGCCGAGCTTGCGTATATACTTGAAATGCCAAAAGAGCCAGGAGAAGCTCAAAAAGAATTGGGTATAGAGAAAGAGGCAAGTTATATAATATCAGTTATTAATCCTAAGAATACAAGATCACCTGCAGAAGGCTATCCAAGTACAGAAGAACCTTCAGAATACCCACCTGAAATACTAGAGGATCTCAATGAGACTGAGAACTTTATTTCGTTGACAAAGGATACGAGTTTAATCAACTACAAAAATGCACAGGTAATTCTTATCGGCGCAAGGGAGGGAAAGGATGTAATAAAGAACGAAATTGGTATTGAAATAGATGCAGAAGAAAATGCTGGGAATAACAGTCAAATCCAGCAACAACAACAGCTTACAGATATATTCAATAAACTCAAAATAAGAAAA
>JARBAU010000364.1 GCA_029237525.1 Nitrososphaerales archaeon
CTTGGTTCTGCATATTTGAATGTGAATCATTCAGTGTTGCTGCAGATGTATTCGATTTAGATATGGATTCATTCGAATTGCCAAGGCTGCTTGATGTGTTACGGGTATCAAATGCTGAAAAATTAGGATCTTGGTTCTGCAAACTGGACTTTGGATGAATAGGAGGGGGTGTATCAACGAGCTGGGCTGCTGCAGTAAAGTTTTTGAAGCTGTGCACTTTGGCATTTTGGTGTGAATTATTTGATAGAATTTCTCTGGGTATAGTATAGTCGGACCTGGCTACGACTGCAATGATTAAAATCAAACCTGTGATCGAGAGTGCCGAAGAGATAAAGATCAATGACCTTTTTTCGTTGGCACTAAAGTGCATGATTACTACTCCAATCAGTTTATAGTAAAAAGCAGAATTGTTATATTTTGTTGATTCTTATATGCCAAAAAGTCAGTTAGGCTCTCAGCCTCCAGGTTTGGGCAGCAGAAGAATTCGAAGCCTCAAAGTAAAGATTTTTTGCACTGAATCACATGAACTTGGTCTGGCAAATACTGTGCTGTAGATTTTTGGATGGTATGCAAGAGTCTAGGTTAAAACCTATATCGATTTACCGCTCAATTTTGAATCAATGTTATGTATATTCCACTGGTCTTTTCTACGAATTTGTTTTTCTCTATTGCTTTGTAGCAAGCCGTCCTTTATCAATCGGCTAACAATACTTGCCGATATTGGTAAGGCGCCAGTAGCTCCTGGCGAATTATAGTTTAAAATATGAAGGGAGCTTTCATCTCTAAACTCAATCATCTCTGGTAGAAATTTGCCATTGTTGTCGACTAAGAGCGACCTTATCCCAGAAGTGCCTCGTTGAGTAAACAGCGAAGGATTTAGAATGGGTAAGAATTTTCTTACTCTATTTATCATTGCAGTTTTGGAAACAGAACTTAGTAGTTCTCTTCCAAGCAAATAGATGAATCTGCTGTTTAGCATATGTTTCAAAATACCCGAGTTTTTGGCGAGTTCAAGTACCTTTGGTGTAAAACGACGCAAATTGCTTCGCCAATCATACCCATAGGGACCTAGCACGGGGACCGCATTCGGACCAATCTCGTTGGATCCATCGTATCTAACTACCCAGTGTGGATCAAGGAATGGAAACTCTGGAAACATAGGAACTGAATAGATGCTTAGCTTTGTTACTCTTTGATATTCTGGTGGTGCCAACCAATACTCACCTCGAAAGTAGAGATTATTATATTTTTTTGCGATATTCATTTGATGTGCAATATTGAGAGCATTTCCTCCCGCTGCGTTAATCAGATAATTCACATAGATTTTGAAGCCCGATGTTCGAAGATTTGTCCCAGCTTCAAATAAGTCGGGTCGCAGAGAATCCTTTATGTTCGATTTGTTTTCCAGCCTATCAGTCTTTCTACTATCTACTATCAAACGAAAATTCGAATAATCGGGTATTATTTGGACCTCTAACCTCTTATTGGTCTTTTTTACATTGACTGCATTCATCCCCTTAGCTACTGTACATCCAAGTTCAGATGCATTGTGTACAAGATGTCTAGCGATTGATCCGTAATCGACTGATGCATCTCTTGAACAGTAAATCGCTGACAAACACCTTACGTTAGGTTCAATTTTAGAAATTCTATTATTGTCGATCAAGTAAAGCTCGTCGCCTTGTAAGCCATTAGAAATTCCCCAGTCGAGATACTTGTGGAGAATATCTATGCCCTTATCATAAGTAGCGACTGAAAGCACACCGTCCTGCTTGAATGGTAACGCAAAAATGTCGCAATATTCACGCAGCATCTGAAACCCCAAATATGCCGCCCTCGCAAACAGGCCTTTGTTGATAGGATCGTAAAGAAACGGAGCATGAACTTTACCCGTATTTCTACTGCTTGCATGTACTGCTATCTCTTTCTCTCTTTCAAGCAAAATAACACTATTTGATGAGGAAGCAGAAATAAAATAGGCAATCGACGCACCAAGGATACCACCCCCAATAATAGCAACATCATAGTACTGCTTGGGCAATACTAACAATGATTCAGGTCGACAAACCTAAATAACTTTAGTTGGCTTTCAGTTGATTTGTTAACAACAGATCAAAATTAAAGGTATCTCATTGCAAATAAGAGGAGTCACATAAGCTTATAATTTGTGAAACTATGAAATGCTTCGTTAAATGGTTGACTTCAAAATCGTAGAATAGTTAAGTACTTGAAGTTCTAAATATATTCGAAATTTACAAATTGTACTAGAGGAATGATTTAAGAATTTCACTGTAAGAGAAATCAGATTTTTAAGAGAGCAATATATCTCCTAATGCAGATAAATCATTACTACATTATGCTGTTTGAGAATTATAAGTATGAACAACAAAACAACATATACAATTGTAGCTATTGCTACACTAGCAGCATTGTTGGTAACGACGACGGCAGCAAGCAATGCATACGCAGGGGGACATCACCATCATCACGGCTATGCGAAACAATCTCAGTCGCTAGCTCAGGCAAATGCTTGCGGAAATGGCCCGTTACCGATCCATATTGACTGCCAAAACGCAGGCTCACAAATTCAAGGCAAGCGTAATGCAGCATCAGTAGCAGCATCACAGTAGGATAAGTATCTAAGTAGCAAATCCTTTTTTTATTTTTTTGAAAATTTCTATCTACTAATTTCATAACACCTTGGATAGATCTTTCTACACTACAATTATTATATTTCATTTTTGCTAGCTATTTAAAAAAAATTGAAAGCCATCTCTTCTGGTCTAGAGATTTCAAATTCGGCATAGTCCGTGCGCACTAGTTGCTCATAATCATGAAACATAAGTATTGTAAAAAAATCACAATAAGCTAGATCATTTCAAAACGCTCTTTTTGCCTGTAATTCGGTTACCAAGGCAACTTGCCACTTCGGAAGTAATGATTCAAAACATATCCAATCCCGATACACAGGAGAAATGCCATCGAGCCCATCAGGAATCGTAGCTTCTCTCGATTCACAAGATAGATGATAAAAGATCATCAGTTATATCTTTAACCCGAAAGCGATAAGCTTGAAGTTAAGGAGCTTGGCATTTCGTTAGAATATTAAGCTATAAAAACGAACTATCCAAGGAATTCAGTTCTAGAAGTGGATGTCAGTCCTATTATGAAGTGATATTGTCTTTAATCAATATAATGTTAAAGGCTACATATGAGAGTCTGCTGTTACGCTCGCATCATGGAGTAAATATACTAACTAATATGGGGAGATTAATTGATGGCGTTAAGGCAAGAATTTTTCAGTTTGAATGAATAAGACTATACTATGTTTTCCACGGCAAAATGTAGACTTTGTGGTGATAAGGTTCGGTTCGCGTTGAGACACCTACGAATGGAGCACCCAGAAACGTTGCAGGATAGCGATATTGTCAAACTAAGGATGTCAAAAATTATGAAAAAGTATTTTTCCTGATATTCATAAGGACACGTGGGCGACCTAATTAATAAATAGTCTCAATTATATAATAATGTAGTGAAAGGTGAGGTCAACGATGGTAAAGTATCGTGAACGAAAGCGTGATTTATATTTTGGTTCAGGGATTGGGCACGAATATGATGGCGATATCACTTCTACGACCAATGACATCAAACTTGATGAATGGGAGTATAGGGTCTTAATTGCTTTGAGGAGTAGCTCGAAGACAGAGAAGAGAATATGCAAGGAAATAAAGCTCAACGCCTCAATCGTGTCTGAGCTTATTACATCACTAATGGAAAAAGGCCTTATATCTAATGTCAGAAAGAAAAGATGGTTCATATATTCAGCCGAGTATTTTTCAACGACTCTCGATGCCCTCAAGATCCTTCAAATTGATGATCGTCATAAGAAGAAGAATGGCGATGGACTACTGGGGGATATTTTGGCTTTTGCTAACTATTGGCTAAGATAAAGAATCTACTGATTGTTGTTTTCAGCACTATTTTGTAGTAGTTTATGATGTTTTGACTATTGTGTAAAATGCCTTATGTAGCTTGATATCTGCCGGCAACACCGATAGGAACAATAGAAAAGACTTCACTCATCAGCCAAAAATTTCTGAAAATATCTTTCAGAATCTTGATTTAATTTAAATTTAATTTTCACGACTAACTTTTTTTTATCCACAAGTTTATTTCTTCCAAGCTGGTCTTATGTTAAACTACGCTAATATTGTTAGCCTACACTAACCTTTATATTGTATTCTAGGATATTACTCCTAGCAAGTGAAGGATAATTCTCAAGGATCTGGAAGTAAGGAAGAATCTCGCATCTCTGTAGACCAGCAGGTTTCCAGAGGGTTTGACCTAGTCCATTTTTTGAAATTTATGGGTATTGGGATAGTGGTAGGAGTAGCCTATATTGATCCTGGAAATTGGGGTACTGATATAGCTGCTGGTTCAAAGTTCGGTTATTCCCTACTATGGGTAGTCGTAATGAGTAATCTCATGGGAATGTTGCTCCAATATTTATCCTCCAAACTGGGTATAATGACAGGTCGAAGCTTGGCCGAAAATTGTAGGCACAATTTGACGAAATGGAAATCGTTATCTCTGTGGGGGACTGCGGAGGTAGCGGCGATTGCAACAGACCTAGCTGAAGTCATTGGTGGTGCAGTTGCGATAAACTTGCTATTCGGTTTACCTTTAATATACGGAGCAATAATTATAGGTTCTGACACCCTGCTCATTTTGGCACTTGAAAGAAAAGGATTCAGAAAATTAGAAGCTGCAATAATCGGAATGGTCGTCATAATAGGGTGTGCATATGTTATTGAATTGCTATTGGCTCAACCTGACTGGAATAACATTGCATATAATGCGGTAACACCAGATTTTAATTCTATTAAGGGCGATGGGCTACTCATAGCAGTAGGAATTTTAGGTGCTACGGTAATGCCACATGCTATTTACCTTCATTCATCAATAATTAAGTCGAGATCAAAGGTGTCAACCTACGCAAAAACTAAGAAGCAGTTAGTGAGGTTTTCTCTAATAGATACTATAGTTGCATTGAGTCTCGCCGGCTTAGTTAACGGAGCAATTTTGGTAGTATCTGCAGCTACATTTCATACGCACAACATTGTTATAGACTCAATTGATGTTGCATATAGAACCCTTAGTCCTTTGTTAGGTAACATTTCAAGTTATGCTTTTGCAATTGCTCTACTGGCTTCAGGTTTGGCTTCATCAGTTGTTGCAACTCTCTCTGGCCAAGTAATCTTTGAAGGCTTTACTAATTTAAAGATTAAACTGTGGAAGCGAAGAATCATTACCAGACTAATTACTTTGGTTCCTGCAATAATAGCAATTTCGTTAGGTGCCTCACCGCTCTCAATTCTAGTAATAAGTCAAGTGATATTGAGCATCCAACTTCCGTTCACAGTTATACCATTAGTCTACTTTACCGGCAGGAAGAAAATAATGGGCGCCGATGGAGTTAACAGGCTACCTACTAAGGTTCTGGCCTTAATCTGCACTGGAGTCATAGTAACTATGAACGTTCTGCTTATTATTTACCAATTTTTCATCTAGTTCACGATCATCATAGCAAATCAGAGGGTTAAGTAACATTAAAAATAAAAATAGTCCTATGATCGGATTGAGTATAGATTCTACGAATCGAAGACCATTACTGAATATCACTGAATCACTAACTTGCCCTTCATTTCAGGATGAATCGTGCAATAATATTGAAAAGTTCCGGCTTTATCGGCAATGAATGTTACACTCTTACTCTGAAAATAACCCAAATCTCCAGTATGTACTTTAAAAGCATCAATATTCAAGTTATGTTGAGAATCTCTATCCTCGTTAATCAAGTGAATGGAATTAAGTTCGCCTTTTTTCATAGTAATGGTTGGGCTATTATATCCCCCTCCAGTATTTTGTCCTCTACCTCCACTAGCTTGGCTAGTAAACGTGTATCCGGTTTGAGGAGAATAGGTGGCTTTGATGAAGGTATTGGTAGGAGCCGCAAATACAGGGGAAGTACCATTAACAGGAATTAATGTGCGAACGCCGAAATAAACGCCTAAAGCTATTACAATCGCTATACCACCAATGATTATGTAACCGTTTCTGGACAGACCTTTGTGTTTTATATCCTGCTGCTTTCTTTTCTGCTTTTTGCCCATATGGGATTCGTGTGCATTTTGCATATATGTACTTAGTTATTCCATAAAAATAGAATGATGATTCATGTATGGGTAATGTACTTGTTTACCAGGAGCATAACTGCCATCGATGCTTAGACCAGATCAAGTTATGAAATTACACTTAGATAATTGTATGCTTTTTCTAGATGACAAAATC
>JARBAU010000365.1 GCA_029237525.1 Nitrososphaerales archaeon
AACGTTTTATATTAAATCTTGTAAAAAGATATGGAGAACATCCAGTTTCCACAGATGGTGGTACATGGTATCCACAGGCCTGCAGATATCTGGGAATGCGCCACCACATCCATTCTCCATATGAGAAAAGTATCATAGAAAGGACAGTACAATACATCAAAGATAGGACTGAAGGTTTCGATGATTATTTTCCTTGCAGAAAAAGTAAATGCAAATTACAACACATACAAAAATGGTTGAATCTATTTGTCAGTCATTATAACAATAATCTGTTTTCTTAACTTTACAGAGCCTTCTGGTATGTAACCGCTCTTTAATATAATAATTCTAACAGATAGATCACGGTTAGAAACTGCCTGAGCAACTGATGGACCCGTAACCAAAGCTTGATCAGCCATGAGCCAAACGTACTCATTGGCTAAACTTATAGTCTGCTCTAGGTGACGAAGAACATTACTAACATTTTGCGCATGTTCGTACTCAGATAACTCGCCAATTCTTTCTATAAATTCCAGTGGAAGAAAGGATACATCATGTGACATCAGGCTATACCTTTATCGGCCTGTGCATTTTCATAGCATTATTTCAGATAGCATTATCATCTTCATCATCGCAAATTCTTATGAATTTTTTTTAATTTTAAAGAGTTAACTAATCTATGAGTCAAATTCAAGCCAATCAACAGCGACAACAGCAACTACAACAACCACAGCAACAGCAAGGATTGCTACGAGGAGGACAAGGGCAGCAGCCAGGTCAACAAGGACAAGGATTATTGCAGCCTGTACAAGGATTATTAAGAGGTCAACAAGGTCAACAAGGATTAGGAGGGGTTTTACAACCTGTCACTGATACAGTTGGCAGACTAGTAGGCGGATTAACAGGAAATCAAAGAGGCGGAGGAGGACAACAGCAGCAACAGCAGCCACAAGGTTTAGGAAGCGCACTGAAACCAGTTACAGACACAGTTGGCGGACTAGTAGGGCGTACCCTACCTATCTTAAGCTCTCCCTCTCTAAACCGGTAGTCTGGACTTTAATCCTATAACTATCTAACATACAACATACCAAATTGCCAAGATCAAAGATAATGACACACAAAAGAACTCACAGTAGCAGAAATCAAGAAAATTATTTACGAAGAAATTCAAAAGAAGCAAAAAGTCGGTCGACCCAGAAAAATTCAATACGCGTATGGTTGAGGACAATCTAGCAGAGGTGGAAGCCATGCAACAAATATACGCAATGATTTTGGACGAAGAAAATCGAAGAAAGAGACAAACAGACCAACAAATGAAGTTAGTAAAGGCCTGAAATGTATAAATCTACTTTTGCTACTTCTACACAAATTCGAAATCAAAGACGGGCGCAGAAAGGCTACAACGATGGCATGGTGTTCCTGCTTGTCAAGTTATTCCTGATTATGGAAGGATATAAGAGGAAGAAATCTATCATGAATGGACTCAAAAACTTTACCATAACAACTTCTGACATGTCATATTTTAATTTAATAAAGTCAAATATTCAACATGATTCCCTTTATGAGGAACAAAGAAGGCAAATTACAGAAAGTAATCAGTTCACAGTTACTGATCCGAACGGCATACAAATTGTTATCAGGATTGATTGAATTAATTCTCTCAATACACCGGACTCGGTAGGTAGTGAGTCAGCGATGGCAATCAGACGAATCAACATGAGTATGGAGTGCAAGTACAAGAATTTTATGAACTTATCTTGCAGTCAATAGTACTTTGTTCTTTGCTATATTATATTCTTCATCACTCAAAAGACCTGTCTGACAATGCTGTGTGTGTCCAATTAGGATAGAATGCGGCAGGAATGCATGTGATTCAACACTCCATACTGGTACTATTCCATCGTTGGGAATCTGATTCAATCGCTTTAGTTCTTGATATAACTGATCCTCATGCTCAGTTAGTGGACATGGCAAAGTCGGATTCCAATCACCATAAATAGTATAACAGTTTGTACTTTCATTTTCCATTGCTTTAGTAGCATCAGCACCAATCGCTAGATTATCTAGTGCAGGTCGACATGAGGAATTGATAACCAAATCAAAGCCTGGAAGGAAAATACTTACAGTTTTTGCTGCCGCAGCCATTAGTTCATTTGCCAAAGGATTACCGCCATTTGGTGTTCCAATCATTATTAGATTTGCAACATCATGAGTGTCGCTGTTAGCCAGATATACTCTTGCATCCAATCCACCTTTGTTATGACCAACCATGTTAACTTGATCATTTAGTGTCCAGTTCTTGACGTCTTGAACTATCTGAGCCAGATCATTTGAGTGATCTAAAGCAGACCCACATTCATCATAACGAAATTGAAGACCAAAAAAATAATATACCGTACAAAAAGGAATGCCATCACTTCTGAGTCGGTCTTCCCAATGAGACCATACTGAAGGTGGTTCATTGTATCCATGTATTAGAATTACTGGAAGAACGTTAGGATGCTCCAATGATGGTGATGGTATATATTTTTCAGAACACATTGCTAGAGCGTTTGCTGAGGGAAAAATTGATCTAGCATCTATTAGTATAATTGATAACATTATTAACGATGCCATAAACAAAATTATGATAAGAAATCTTTTTCTTGCTTTTAGGTCGTAGTTCGTATATACGCATAACAGTGTAATATAGTATATATATTATATCTGCCCTGTTGCCCTATCCATTATGCTTTTACCTCTCATTTCGTCATAGTATTTGGTAAGATAGGCAGGGGTAATTGGTAATCACATCCTCAGATGTTGTCATCTATCACAATTCTAACCTGTTTACCCCTTAGAGGTTTAGCATCTTTATGAAATTCTTTAGGAATCCATACGATAAGATTACTTCCTTGGGTACTAATTCTTCCGACAAATTTCAACTGGCTCATAATAAGACCAAATTTGCCTTTCATCAATTTAAATATAGTGTGCTATAGCAACCTATATATGAATAGCACACTATAGTATACTATATGATTCAATCTGCTAATAATTGTCAGAATAATTCTGAATTAAGACTCAAAGGCCAGTTAGTAGTATCAAATATAGTTAATCAAATAACAGGCAATAATTATGCTACTTGAACATACAATTGCGACAGCAGCCTTCGGTGGCTTGACTGGTTTTCTTGTTGGCTATTTTATTCGTAAAATTGTGAAAGTTGTCTTGTTTGCTCTTGGTGGAGTATTGTCGCTTATGATATACCTGCAATATCAAGGATTAATTACCGTAAATGTCGGGAAGATTCAGCACTTTACTGAAACTGCAACAAGTTCTATTGCTAATTATACAAATGCAATCTTGCATTATGGAACCACATTTGGTAATAGCCCAATCGGTTTGTATGACCTATCTACTCCGTTTGTAGGTAGCATGACGGTTGGTCTTATTGCTGGAATATTGAGGGGCTGAAAATCCTACACCCGTTTCACCAGAGCGATTAATGGACTTTCTAGTATTAACCCCCTATTAACATGTGGCAATCAGCAGGGGTATATTAGATTAGCCTTCTGACCATTTTTTCATCCAGTTTAAAAGATGCATTACGGATTCTGCCAACTCCTGTCCCTTATTGGTTAGCCTATATTCGACCCTTGGAGGAATTTCATCATATGCCTGTCTTTCTAGAATTCCGCTTTCATCTAGTTCCTTTAGCCTTTTTGCTAATGTTTTGCTACTGAAACCCTTCATTGTATTCCTGAATTTTATATATCTGACAGAATTAGTAGTGCAGCACAATGGAATTAGAATTTCAAGTGTTCCTCTCTTTGTTATTATTTTGCGCAGTTTAGCGGTTTCTTTCATTAGCGTATCTGCATCATACCCATAAAAATCGCAATTTTGATTAGCCTGAACAAGTGGTAAATCAGTTTTGATTATTTTTGATGCTGCTGTTGACGGGGCTTTGCCACTTTTTCTATTTCCTTTTGTTTCCATAACTACACTTACTTTACCTAGGTTCTCTTGACAACTTAAATAGTTTCTCTTGTAAACAGTAAATGTGAAAGATGATACTATTAAACGAAAAATAAAAGAAAGTTATGGCAAGATCGCAATGGTTGGAAATTCCTCAGAAGGATGTTGTGCACCCGACGAATGTTGTGGCGGTAGTAGCAGCGGAAGTAGTAATAGCAGCCAGACAATGATGTCACCAGCGCAAATTGCGGAAAATATTGGTTATAATACTAATGATTTGAAAACCATTCCTGAGTCTTCCATTCTTGGTGTAGGATGTGGTGCACCGGTAAATTTTGCAAATATCCAGGAAGGCGAAGTAGTTGTTGATATTGGTTCTGGCGGAGGGATTGATGTATTTTTGTCAGCAAATAGAGTCAAACAGTCTGGCAAAGCAATTGGTATTGACATGACAGATGAAATGTTAGAAAAGGCTGCAAGTCATGCAAAACAGAATGGATACACGAACGTGGAATTCAAAAAAGGAGACATAGAAAAAGGAATTCCAATTAATGATAATAGCGCGGATGTGGTAATTAGCAATTGTGTTATTAACCTAACTATTGACAAAATAGCCGCTTTCAAAGAAATCTACAGGATCCTAAAAACCAGTGGTGGCCGAATGGTGATATCAGATCTTGTAACAAGTAAGGAAGTTGACCCAGAATCTGCAGATTCGGATAAATGGTGTAGTTGCATAGATGGTGCATTAACAAAAGAACATTATCTTGATAGTATTAGAAAGACGGGATTTTCTAATGTAGAAGTATTGGAAGAGAAATTGTATATGGATGGTGATAGCGTAGAAGGTAGACGAATTACCAGTTTGGTAATAAAGGCAGTAAAGACCGGAAGGAGAGAAGAACTCGAATTATGAAATTTTCATTTACAAATAAGAGTAAATCTAAAGAAAAGCAAACAATTCTTTTTGTATGTGTCCAGAATGCAGGACGTAGTCAGATGGCCGAGGCTTTTTTAGAAAGTATGCTCCTGAAGGTTATGAACCGTTAAGTGCTGGAACACAACCTACTTCAGAAATAAATCCAATTGCAATACAAGCAATGAAAGAAGTGGGAATAGACATCAGCAAACAAAGACCCAAGGATATTACTGAAGATA
>JARBAU010000366.1 GCA_029237525.1 Nitrososphaerales archaeon
AAATAATAACTCCTACAGGCATAGGGAATGCTGCAACATAGTTATTAATTCCAGTTAACGAACTAACTACCGCTGCTCCTCCCAAAATTAGCATCGCAGTTACAATAGTATTAGTCATGGGCCCAAAGAATAGGGAAATTACGTGGACATTTTTCTTAATCCTGTGATATATAACCTCTGGAAAGGTATGAAATGAAGGCGCCTTCCTTTTCATTTCTATAGCCAGAATTGCAAATAATATTATTTGGATACGAGCGGCAGCTGCATACCAGAATGGACCACTTACCCCATATTGATAAGCTATTATTGATGATTGAAGAAGGGTAGCGGCCCACGGCCAAGATGAGACAACTGATGCAGCTGTAAGTCCACTATTGACGTTACGACCCGCGGTATAAACCACTCGAACGTCTTTTTGGTTCCGAGCCATTTGCTTTCTGTACGAGTTAAGGCAGTTACCACAATCGCTGTCACTAGTCCTACACCAAATAATATTCCGTACCCTATACCTTCTGAAAGTATAGGAATCAATATTATCACAGGAGCGATTTTCATATATTTAAATATCGAGTAAAAATTCAATCAATAATCTGGATGAGTTAATAATCTCTATATCCCTAGATGGTAATACAATATTGATCATGATTGATGTGATCGATGAGTTCATCATATCCGGGCTAAGTAAGAACTGTAAACAGGACACAGTAGAATTATGGGACTATCTCAAGGACCACGGATATAATCTGACCGAGGATGAAATAGAATCTCGAATTACACGATTGGAGGAAGAAAAAGTGATATCGCACTACACTATTTCTCTCGATTCGAGCAAGATTAAAAGGAGAATTATCAGAGTCGCACTTGTTCGGTTTAAGGTTTCACAACATCTTCCCAAACGCATTGAAGGTCTAAAGAAATACTTAGCTGAGGCTCCCTTCGTACTTTACTGTGGAAGAACTAGAGGAGGATACGACTGGATTACCATTCAATGCTTTCTGAACGAGGAGATCGCTGATGAAGAAAGTGACATATACCGAAATTTGTTCGGAGACATTATTCAGTCATACGAGGTGTACGATTTCATACCAATGAAAGAATTATCAACTCATGCACTTGCCCATACTACAGAAGAATACAAGAAATTCTTAAGTGAGTGGATTCAGCCGTTTCTTGGCAGGTAACACATCGGTAATATATCGACAACAACCGCAGGTATAGTGAATTAGTCACTAATCTTGGAATTAGAATTTCTGAATCTGATCGCGTCATCAATCATACTATGAACCTTTAACCTTGTTTCCATCAAAAAATTAATCACTTCACACCTTTGAGCAGGTTCTACAGTTTCATGAATTTCATCTATCAGATTGTCCAACCTAGCCAGCAATATCTTTAGTGCTAACGTAGTCTTTTTTGTGACTTTTAAGATTTGAATTGATTTTTTGAATTCAGTTGAGCCTGTGAAACTTTTTCTTTCAACGTTTCTGAGATGGGACTTTATCTCCCTTATTTGTCTAACTGTGAGGTTGTTATCAGATTCTTGTTCGATAATCTCAGACTGAGCTTCGAACGGGATATTTGAAAGTTCTATCGCACAACTCACATTTAGTTTGTTTGCAGCAATCCGCTCCTTAAGACTGCTTGGCAATTTCAAAAGATTAATCCTATGCGAAACATATTCTTCACTCATACCAATCTTCTTGGCAAGCTCACTGACGCCGCCCCAACCAAAGTCAATCACATATCTTCTGAATGCCTCGGCTTCTTCTATCGCATCCATCGCTTTACGTTGCATATTTTCTGTTAGTTGTATTTCGTATGCATTTTTGTCTGACATTTCTCGTATTTTGCAAGCTACAAAACGGTAGCGAAGAGATCGACACGCTTGGAATCTTCTGTGACCTGCGACGATTTCAAAGCCTTGTGTAAGTGGTCTAATTAGAATAGGCTGTAGCAGCCCATGCTCTCGTATACTAGCTACCAAGCTATCATCTTCAGGTGAAATTTTTTGAAACTTATTTCTAACAGCAAATTGAGAAGGCTTTATCATCTTCATCTCAATATGTTCTACTATACTTGGATCAAAAAATTCCATGGTTGGAATTGCAGATCTAACTACTTATTGTTTACTAAAGATTCAGTACAGTAGTGATGGTGGAACATGGTATCC
>JARBAU010000367.1 GCA_029237525.1 Nitrososphaerales archaeon
AGTTAGAAAAGAAATGACGGAAAATCCAGATGAGTCATTATGGATCCACGCTGATGATCCAGGCAATATTTTTCAACTACAAGACATTTTTGGATTACATCCATTAGCGGTAGACGCGATAGTTCACAGACATCAACCTTCCAAGATAGAAGAGTACGACAGATATGTGTTTACTATTATAGATGGAGTACGATATGAAGAAAAAGAAAGTGTCAATGTAAAAAGTGGAAAAGAGGGTGAGAAGGGAAGTGATGTATATGTGGATAGTGATCTTGAAGAAGATGACCTGTATGTGTTTTTAGAGAGGAGATGGATAATTACCATAAATTTCTACAATCATCAATTCCAGTCAAATATTAAACAGAGGGTCAGTAGAACTTTACTATCCCCTCATATGTCTCCATTACCATTATCAGAACAACACAAACAACGATCATCCTCTCCTGAAAAAGGTGATTCTACGGATTACAGTATGGGAATATGTGAAATGGTATATCGCTTTGCAATAGAAGAAATAATTTCAAGCTATTATCCAGTGATCGACAAGATCAATATCCAACTAGAACAGATTGAAGACTATGTTATAGTCGAAAAACCCACAAACTCACAACTGATAAACGTGCTTTTGATTCGTAGAAAAATAAGTCGTCTAGAAGGCAGTCTTGCTATGATTACACAAGCATTCGCAGACGTTATCAACGGAGTTGTACAGTCAAAGCTTAGCAGTGATTCTATGAGACACATTCGCTCAATCAATGATAGGGTAGTATATTTGGAACATAGTGTTGAAAATATGCATCAAAGAGTTATCAACTTGCGCGAAGCCTATAACTCGTCTTTAAGTGCGAATCTAAATGAAACAATCAGGACGCTTACGGTCATTGCAACAATTATTCTTCCGCTTACTTTGATAGCGGGTATTTATGGTATGAATTTCGATGTCATGCCAGAGCTTCATTCACCAATAGGTTACTACTATGCGTTGTCATTAATGGCGGCAATAGCAGGATGCATGATTCTATATTTTAAAAAGAAGAAATGGTTCTAAGTGAAACATTACCTCCAAGAATTGAATTGAGAATTAATGAGAACGATTCAATGCAATGACCCCCCACTTCCACCACTACCAACACTACCGCAAAACCTATTGTCTTGGATCGTTATCTCGTTATCTCGTAAATCTTAATCCTGCAAAAATTCGATATTAGAAAGACCCACCAATTTATATATTTCTACTGTTACAATCAAACTACACATGAACTATATTCGCGATACGCAAAAAATAATAAGGCGTATAACTTCTGGAGCATTTCTAACCATTTTACTTGTATCAGCAGGTAATGCTGCTATTAATGGCTCGGTATTGCCTATTCAGACCTCCAAAGCATTAACTGCTGTACAAGACAATAACTATAATGAAGAGAAAGTATATCTTAAATTTGTATCCCAAGCACTAACGGAATCTAATGCCAATACTAGTAGTGGTAATAGCAATAACAAAAGCTCAGCAGGCAGTACAACCCAACTCCCTGAAACAGCAAAAGGGCCCACAATTCCTGCAAAAGGATATTTGGTGCAACAGATCCGAGATCATTTGTACTGGGTTACAGATGGCTCTTATAATACTATGTTTCTAGTAACAGATAAGGGTGTTGTGGCTGTTGATGCTCCGCCTACTATTGGTAAAAACTATCTCAAGGCCATAGCAGAAGTAACTAACAAACCTGTTAAGTATGTAATTTACAGTCATGCTCATTTAGACCACATTGGAGCAGCTGGGATGTTCCCAAGTAATGCTACTTTTATAGCTCAACAAGAGACTGCAGCAGAGTTACAAAGAGCAAAAAGTGTAGCCAAAAATGCTTCTACCGTGCCACCGATTCCTACCGTTACCTTTGACAAGAATTACACATTGCAAGTTGGGAATCAGACGTTAAAGCTTGACTACTACGGAGTTAACCATCTACCTGGAAATATATTTATTTATGCTCCGAATCAAAAGGTACTCATGCTAGTGGATATCATATTTCCAGGATGGATTCCATGTCCATATCTGGCAATTGCTAAAGATACCGCGGGGTTTATCAAAGCTCATGATATATACCA
>JARBAU010000368.1 GCA_029237525.1 Nitrososphaerales archaeon
ATAAACACTGATCTACAATGGTTAGATACACCAGAATTGAATCGCGGACCTGTAAATCATGTTGTATCGATCGTAGATTCGTATTTCAAGGGATCGATTACGCTAGTTCCCATGGTTAACCTGATAAAATAATAATTCTTTGCGGAAATATTAAATCAAATGATACTATTGTCGAGAATATTCTATATAATCAGTTGAAGAATCTACCCGTTTTTACCCAATCCAAGAAAGCCGAGGCTTGAATTCTTTCTTTCTTGCGCATAGCATCTTTCATAGTATTTACAAGAAAGGCAGAGCTCTGATGGCTCCACTATGGGAACCCTTTCTTCTTTGAGCAATGTACTTAGTATTTTAGCTCTTCTGATTATTTCCTGAAGCATCCTATTATTTCTTGTGAGAGAAAACTCAACTGTTTCGCCGTCAATATTTGTGTAAATTAGAATCCCATCTACCTTGTCAAATGCAAATAGACAAGCATTCAAGTATAATAAATCCCTAGGATGTGGTGTAGTAGGCAGCTTACTTACGATCTCAAATTTCACCACATATTCCTTGTCTACAATCATATCTGCGGAACTCAGTATAGATAAGGTGTCAACTTTGTATTCTGAGGTAATATTACCAAATAGTCGTCTAATGTTATCCTTCATCAGAACCGAAATTGTAGTGTTTGAATCAGGTGGTAAAGGATTTTTTCGTTCGTAGTAAGCCAAACGCGTACACCGCGAAGCTTCGCTCGCATGTATTTTCTCTGGACTTAAATTGGACTCTTTAATCTGAATATTGTAAGCATTTTCAAATTCCTTGTGTATCATTTTCTTTACGTCTTTACTGCCAAGCATTCTATGCAAGATAGGACTATGCAATATATATTTGGAATCTCACGTAGTTTTGATAGTAAGTCTGAGAATATTTGGAGTTGTGTGGAATTCATTTAGTTCAAACATACAGGCTTTGAAAGACTGAGATCCACTTCTAGTAATTCTAGAATGTAATTGAGTTCGCAATCTCTACACATATGGAGAGGGTTCGATCTAGTCTCAAGTGAGCTCTGGTAATATTTCTGAATAATATGTTAAATGGTAGAAATTTCATTGTGCTGGCTATGTGTTTTTGAATTATTAATGTCGTCATTATACGAATGTTATTGCTAGCCTTTCGCTCCTGTCTTATTCTATGAAAGATCATTGTAACCTTATTTCTAGCGTTATGATAATTATTAATCTTTATCTCTACAATCAAAAAAACTTGGTAAACCATACTAATATTTGTAAAAATTAAATAATACGATTCTAAATAATAATTCTAAGATAATTATGTTCCTTAAGGCAGATAAATCAATAAAAGGATTTTCATAACGGAATTGGTTACAATAGCATGGTTGATATTAAATCTGATCAAATAATAGAGACGTCAGAAGAGAGGAAAGAGCGCTTTTTGCTAGAGTTTGAGAAACCATTTAAATGCGAAAAATGTAACGAGAGATTTAAAAAAAAGAAATATCTACGAGAGCACAAATCCGAGGTACATTCATACTGATTTATCTGTTTTCCAGTCTGGAAATATAAAAATTTGAATCAATTACTTTAAATGAGTTCATTAAGCTTCGTTAGCTAGACCTTCCAAGCATGAAGATATATACCAAAACCGGGGACAGGGGAGAAACCGGCTTAATTGGCGGAGCTAGAATATCAAAGAGTAGTCAGAGGATAATTGCTTATGGGCTTGTAGACGAGCTGAATTCTAGCATAGGTTTCTCGATTTCCTTACTTAAGGAAAATTCAAAAGATGTATTTGCGGATATTATAGTTATTTTGACCAGAATTCAAAATGATCTTTTTATTATTGGGGCTGATCTAGCAGATCCGTCATATGATCGTTATAAAAACTCTACACAGGTGCACAATAAAGTACCACGTGCAGAAGCAGATATGACGATCTTGCTAGAATCTGCCATAGATCGATTCGAAGCCATTTTGACTCCGATCACATACTTTTTGCTGCCTGGCGGAAGCTTAGGCAGCTCTTCATTACATATGAACAGGACAGCCGCACGTAGATCTGAAATAGCAGTAGTCACACTTTCCCAAAAAGAGAGTATTAATCCATTAATTCTTACATATCTGAATAGATTATCTGATCTCTTATTTGTAATTGCAAGAGTAGTAAACCAACGCGTTGGAGTATCGGATATCAAATGGGAAAGCGTAAAGGAATAGCATGTCAAAACGTATTTCAAGAAGGTGAATAAATTACTGTACATGACGATTTGTCAATATATTAAATATTTGTATGATTGTCATGATCAAGTATTTAGATCATGCTAAAATTTGGACTGCTGAATACTGATGTACGTGTACATTTTATCCAATGCCTGTTGTGTACCCCAGAATTGAGAATATCGTGACATGAAACTTATGTATTCAGATCTGAACAAGTTTTTCGAATATGGTTTAAAACTCAAGTCTACTAAGAGGGCAGGTTGGATTAGTAAGGTGGGAGTTAATGATCCTGAATCGGTAGCAGATCATTCCTATTCAATGTGCCTTATATGCATGGTATTATCTGATTTATTGGGATTGAAAACAGAAAAAATCCTAAAGATGGCTATTCTCCATGATTTGGCAGAATCAATAATAGGAGACTACATGCCGGACGAGATAGGTAAGAAATCGAAATATGATTTGGAACACAGTGCTATGGAATTGATTTTGCAATCTGTGCCTGCATCAGTACGTACAGAATACCATAAAATCTGGGATGAGTACTCGCAAAATAGGACTCGATCAGCAAATTTCGTACATATGGTGGATAAGCTAGATTTGGCAATGCAGGCCAAGGAATATGAGACTGATTATCCTAAACATCTACTCGCTCAATTCATACACACTTCAAGAAAGGTCTTGAAGTCAAAAAACACATTTCCCATAATGTTAGAGATCCTAAATACTTTAAAATGACTGGATAATGTAGAATGAACATGCAATATTTTACTGCATTGAAACTAGGTGAAAAACGCGTCAAACTAGCACAGGAACTTCTGGATTCATTTGCTGGACATGCGTTACCCGCGTTAGCTTTGAAGGATAATCGAGATAATAAATGGGAGCCAGTGGGCGAAGAAAACTTGATCGCAGTAAAAAATGAATCTAATGGATATTTAATCGCAATTTGTGATAAGAGTGGGATTGCAAAATCTATTTCTCAATGGTTTTCTGAAGATGATATGAATAGGATTATTTCAAAAATTAAAACAGAAAGAAGGCTAGAAGAGTATACCGGCAAACTATCCTTACCGATTTAAGAAATTAAAAACCGTATGAAGTCAAAACGTTAAATTTTCCTAATCGCTAAGCCTAATCTAATCTGATTTATGTGGTGAATTATTTGACTCTAAAAGACGTTCCCAACTTAATATCCTGATCGATAGTACTTGTATCAATGGAACCTGAATCTGAATGCTTGCGAAATAATGTAAGCAGGGTGTGATATTTGAGTTTGATTTATCCTTCAGGATGTGCTTTCTAAAAAGTTTAACGAAATATTAATACGTGCTAAATGTCGCAGTACTCACTAAATGACAATGAACTGCCCATTGTGTGGCTCGCTTATGGTGTGGCTGAATGGATCTATTTGCCATGATCGTCCATTGAAACAATACCAGTGCAGAGTTTGCAACATATATGTATACAAGCAGCTTGATGATTCCTATGAGATGGAGGAGATTAAATATCAGAAATAAGATGGTAGTCGTGATATACTATTATTATCCGCGGGTGGGCAAATAACTCAATTCGAGTATGCCTTCAAAAACAAGCAATTATGGATTGTTCATAGGGTATAATTGACAGACTTAATTTTTACATTAGATGTAGTTCAAGTATCAACTTCCAAAGCGCATCATATGTCATCACAGTTATCGTAATGGCCTGTTATCTGGCCGACTTCGAAATTCAGTTCTTTCCTTTATTATTTGTTCTACAGATTATCCCAGTTCATAAAGATCGGATAGCTTTGATAGATCTTTTTATAATTAGATATTCAGATGTCTTGTATTATAGAGTATGAAAATTCGATGCAAATGGGCTGAAGTAGGCACTCTACTTGATGTCGAATATCATGATAACGAATGGGGAGTTCCCGTCCATGATGACAACAAGCTGTTTGAATTTTTGTTACTTGAAACGGCACAGGCGGGTTTAAGCTGGTCGATTGTTCTAAAGAAAAGGCAAGCATACCGCAAATCATTTGACAATTTTGATGTAAACAAGATCGCGCAATATGGTCATGAAAAGCTTCAGGAACTTTTCGTGAATCCATCTATTATTAGAAATAAATCGAAGATACAATCCGTTGTAATAAATGCTAATGCCTTTATAAAAATACAAAATCAATTCGGAACATTTGATTCCTATTTGTGGAGCTTCGTTAATGGAGTGCCAATCCAAAATCAATGGATTAACTGTGAAGACGTCCCTTCAAGAACAAAGATTTCTGACATATTAAGCGATGATTTGAAAAAGAGAAATTTCAAATTTGTAGGATCAGTCACTTGTTATGCTATTATGCAAGCGATTGGAATGGTAAATGATCATGTTACCAGTTGCTTTAGATATGATGATCTGAGGTGAAAGATATTAGCTCCTCTCTGTTAGTATAAACATGATGATGTAAACATGTATGAGGAAAAGTATTCATTATGACAGATAATAAAAAATCTATGATCGCCTGATAATTTCTATCAGACGTATAGAAATAGTGTATGCGAAATAAACAATTAGACATGGTTCAAATACAGTATAATTCCTTTAGACATATTTCGACCTAAACATGTATTTACCGCCAACTTAGATAACTTCTCTCTCATACTCCCTTTTAGGTCCATACCGTTAGTCTGAGAATTCTATTCATTAGTACAATTGCGCTTTGCTGCCTTAGATTATATTTTCATACCATACTGAATATTCTATAGGTTGCAGATTCAGATAAAATAGTGTATCCTTTTATGTGTGCTCAATTGAATTTGGTCTTCGAATGCCATCCCGCAATGGTGACAATGATATATCCCTAATTTTTCTGCGTGAGCTTTGTTCACGATCCTTAGTTGATTGTCATTATCTATGTCATCTATTACAACATAGTCTTTTATTCTGTGCTTGATAAGAGCGTCCTTAATCTTTTGTTTAATTTCATGAATTTTGCTCTTATCTTTGTCAACAGTTATGATATTGGTTTTATCGTTTTGACCATCCATGTCAGTTATGGTTTTTTCTTTGTTTTTAGCATTGACTCCATTGGTGCGGGTAGTTCTCTTTATTTCGTCAAAAATCAGTCGAAGATTCTCAGGCAAAATAGATACATCAATAGTAATAACCATACATAATATCGACTACTGTGAGTTTTAACTCTGTTGGTGTTACTATTCACAAAACACCCTTATTGCATATGCCGAATCTTCATTGTTTTAAAATCAATCACTGTTAATAATTTTGTCTATCAATTTCAGAATGTTTCTTATATATATGAGGAGAGTTTTATGGAGCAGTATCGTATTATAAATTGGATCCACCTTCTGGTAAGCAATATTTACACTATTGATTCTTAAAGCACATTTTTATTGATGATTATCAGAATATTAAGATTTAATACTTGAGGGTATGATAGTGGACGATTTAATGAGTCAACTAAAATAGCCAACGGTATGACTTATTCTTTGTCTTCTAAGATTTCTCTATCATGCTAGGAATAATACTGCAGTAACTTATTCTAGGCAACTCTGGAAAGTTAAATCAATAACAGTAACTAGGATGAATGATACTGCAAGGGGAGCTTGTCGTTACTATAATTGTGGAGATAAGACGCACTCTAGTAGCAATGAGATAACTTAAACTTTTTAGAATAGATCATAAATTCAAATCCATAACCAGGATTCAGAGATTTGCTTCTCTACTTTTATTAGTAGCAGTAGTCCCCCTTTATTTACTCTTAGTGTACACGAGCCGATTACTAATAAATTTGAAATCAAAAATATTTCAATAGCGTATCACTAATACCCAAATCATTCTTGTTCTGCCATAGCTAATTTTATTTATAAGTAGAGAAGCGATTATCTTAATTGAAAGTTAGCCCAGAGTAATTTGCCATAAAAAGTGAACAGCAACATACAACACTGTTAATATCCCAAATTCTTAAATCAACAATCTTAGATTGTTTCCTGTAATTAGAAAAATGAGAACGATTGAATCTTTCACAACAATTTAACGTCTTAATATGATCAATTCTATATAATGGATAGTAAATTCTGACGCGTGTTTGCGACATAGTTATTCAGGCTTCATATGACAATTTCTAGTATCGACACGCGACAGTTGAAACACATATGTCTAAATAGTGACTGTCAAATGCAAGGCAAAAAAATTGTAACTGTTTCTTACCTGCTATATTTCGGATGTCTCTAAATAATATAACCGCCACTTCTGAGAATCGCCGCAAGTAATAGAACTACTATCGACATTATGACCGTGATTCGACCTAGTATTATTATTTTCGAGCGGATAGATTGAACGTACAAGCTATAAACGTTTTCAGTCTTGATCTTCTTTTCGACATCGTTACCAAGCAGTTTAATATGTATGAAATATGTAATTAGAACCCCGATTACTACTATGATCTTGATCAACAGAATGATACCGTAATCGGTTCTGACTAGCATACTAGGTTCGGCCAAGTAGGCACGCGAATTGTATAAACCAGTTAGGACCAAAACTAAAAGTGAAGGCAATGCTACGATGTTAAATCTTCTTCCGACTCTTATCATGATAGAAAGACGTTCTTCCATGCTACTTGTAATCGAACCAAGCATTGGTGCAAGGATTAAACCAAGGAAAATTGAGCCACCCACCCATATTGAGGCACAAATCAAGTGCACCCAGATAACAAGGACATCGATAAGTGGCATTTGGAATATTTGATGTGCATTGATAATATTATCTATACTGTTAGAGGAAAATAAGAAAGATTTTAATTCACTTTGAGTTATTAGCTATATTAAAATATGTTATTTAGTAAACGAAGGATCATTCTTATTGGGGTAATCGCGGCGGTAGTAATTACAATAGTCTTGCTTCCGTTGATTTTAACAATCACACTGCCTACAGACGTGAGCGATGTTACAATTAAATTGGAAAAGGTAGAGGTCGTGAAAAATGCCACTGCGGTCAACCCCAGAATAGTCCAATTGAACCTAATTTTTAGCGTACATAATCCTACTGATAAATCACTAACTACTTCAAAAATCGAATACCAATTATATGCAAATGGCCACCCATTGGGTGATGGGCTTCTATCCTATGAGGATGTTCCTGTGAACGGAAGACCTCAACTCCTTTCCAAAACTGATGCCCAACTACCATCCCAATTTACTATTACACCTTCTAACTCTAATTCCGAAATATTGAGGTTAATTACGAATCAATCTACAGGAAGAAACATAGCTTGGAAGGTGATCGGCGATGCTGACATAGATTCTGGGTTCAGTTCAGCCTCAAAATCATTTACTAACGAAATTTAGTATATGTCAGTACTTTCTGATTATGAAGACATTTTTATAGTGTTTCATCTTAGTCGTACAACCTCATGTTACAAATCAAATCATCTTTTATCATCACATTAATCCCTAGTTAAGTAACCTTCTAGACATTCGAATAGCGAGCGCAGCAACTATGCCGCATATAGAATAGCTAGAAATAGATGCTTATGAGTGTTTGACTATGATCACTTATAGTTACCGAAATAAAATTAGATCTTGAATTCAGATCTCTGAGTTCTGCTGGTTATCCATAGCTCGACCAAAGCTTGTTAGAACCCATTCTTCTATCCATGAACATCTTGCCGGACTATATTGACTCGTTTCATCATCTGACGAGCAAAGATGCTGATAAGTACAGCTAAAACAGGGAGCACCCTCCACGCAAGTTACTTCTATAGGCTTTTTGATAGAATCTGGGGAAGCGACGGTCTTCCTTAGTACCAACTTATACGTCCATCTGCCCTTGTAGAGGATTTTTTCACGAGAAATAAGCGATTGTTTTTCTAAGTTGCCAACTAATCTTGAACCGTCTCTACTATCCAAAGAAAAAACTTTGCACAGTTCTGTTTGGAAAATTCCATTCTCACCACTCTTCGAAATGGCATCAAATGCCTGATCGAGTAGATCGCTCTTTGATTTAACTGAAACTTTTATAGGTTTAATTATGTTTGATGACAAAAGATGTATTGTTATTACAATTTATTCATATAAAAGTCTTCATGTAGCAACTGAAACTGTTACTTAATTCAGTTAATCATTTAGTATTTGATACAGAAGGATGGCCAATACGAATTTGAGTTTTATAATCATTATTCTCAGTTGGAATTTCTATTATTGATATTATCTCTGATAGTCATGTAAAAATCATATTACCTTTCTAGCCTCGAGTATTTAATCAGGCCTGTATTAATGCCATAGGCGATCAAATTATTTACTGTCAATGTAGGGTGGCGTATTTTTAAAATCTAGAAAAAGATTGTAGAAAAAGATATGAATATAAGGCTTCACTACAAAATTTCACCGGTGATCATGACTAATACTGGCGATCCGAGGCCTACAGTAGCACAATTGCAAGATATAGCGGAAAACATGGAGATTAAATCTGCTTATCATGTTTTGAAATGGGCAATTGACACATATGGCTCGGATGTAGGATTCGCCTCGAGCTTTGGAGCTGAGGATGTTGTAATCATAGATCTTATGAACAAGATCGATAGTAAAAAGACCAAAGTATTTACCCTTGATACTGGTCGGCTTAATCAAGAGACATACGACATAATTGACATAATTCGAAAGAAATATGATATTCCTATTGAAATATACTTTCCAGAACGAGACGACGTCGAGGAAATGGTAAGGACAAGAGGTCTAAATTTGATGTATGAAAGTGTAGATAACAGGAAGCTCTGCTGTGATGTTCGGAAAGTTCGGCCTCTCGCAAGGGCATTAGCCAACCTTGATGCTTGGATTACAGGTTTGAGAAGGGACCAAACAAGTACTAGACAAACTATCAAGAAGGTAGAAATAGATGTATTGCACCGAAATATCGTTAAAATTAATCCTTTGGCGGATTGGACTCCGGATATGGTCTGGAACTACATTAAAGCAAATAATGTACCTTATAATAAGCTGCATGACTTGGGATTTCCAAGTATTGGTTGTGAACCTTGTACACGATCGATAAAACCAGGAGAGGACCAAAGGTCTGGGAGATGGTGGTGGGAAAGCTCGGCTCATAAGGAATGCGGTTTGCATTGGAAAACTCAAAAAGGCTAGGGTGAATACATGGGTCATCACATTCCAATATCTCCTCATGGAGGTAGACTTGTAAATAGAGTGATAGAAACTAAAATGAACTTTGATGGTATGACATCTCTTGAAATCAGTAATGATTTAAGAAATGATATCGAAAACATGGCTGATGGCATATTTAGCCCGTTAGAAGGCTTTGTTGGAAGTGATGAATTCAGCAATATTGTCCATCATGGAAGATTGTGCAATGATTTAGCATGGACCATCCCAATTATGTTAGATGTTGACAAAAAGACGTCTGCAAGTATGAAAGATGCAGGAGAAGTATTATTGAAGAACAATAATGAATACTTTGGCTTGTTACATGTTGATGAGATATTTTCGCTGGAAAAGCTTCCGGTAGCGAGGGCACTTTACAATACTGACGACTTAAAACACCCTGGAGTCTCGAAAATCTCTGCTATGAATGATTTTCTAATTGGAGGGAAAGTAGAAGTTATTTCAAGAATATCAGAATCTCCGATAAGAAAGTTCAGAATGACGCCTCTGGTAGTTAGATCTGAAGTTCAGAAGCGAGGATGGGAAACTGTCGTAGGTTTCCAAACTAGAAATGTCCCACATATTGCACATGAAATGGTACAAAAGGCAGCCTTAAATATATACGACGGTCTTTTTCTCAATCCTTTGATCGGTAAGAAGAAGCAGGGGGATTTCAAAGATGAGTTGATTTTGAACGCATACAGTTCATTAATCAATAATTATTATCCTATGTGTAGTACTATATTTGCGACTCTTCACACCGAAATGAGGTACGCTGGTCCCAAGGAAGCAATTCATCATGCAATTATGAGAAAAAATTTCGGTTGTTCTCATTTTATAGTTGGCAGAGATCATGCAGGGGTCGGTCAATTTTACCACCCGTTTGCCGCGCACGAAATCTTTAAGAATTATCCAGATCTTGAAATTGAACCAATTTTTTTCCCAGAGTTTTATTATTGCAAAAGATGTCTAGGATACTCAAATGCCAAGAATTGTCCACACGGCCAAGAGTTTAGAGAAGTCTTAAGTGGTACTAAGATGAGGAAAATGGTTAGCTCCGGTGAAATGCCTTCTGAATACTTAATGAGACCTGAAATCTCAAGAATAATTTTGTCATATTCAGATCCGTTCATTAGTACATCTTAATATGCAGAAATCTCTGTGTACTGAAAGCCCAAAATCAATTCATTTGATTTTTCATTGACAAATTTGCCTTTCTGTGATTCACAATCTAAATTTTATATCTACGTGAATCATCAGATGCTATCTTTTTGATGGCATCACCCATACCTGGTGAATAAATCTGGTCAATTATTAGAATATGATATTGGCTATCATGTTGCATCGGATTCATATTATCTATTGGATAATCGGCTTGGATAATTGTAAAGCCACTAGAGGGCCAATCTATAATATTGGAAATCAGCATGATATGAGGACTTTGTGGCATCGGATAATCTACGGATTTGCTCACAAGGGGTCGTTGTATCTCATTAATTTTATTATATGACGGATCTATTGCTCCAATATGATTAAATGCGGTCAAAATAGTCCAGGTCGACACAGCTGATAACAACATAATACCCACAATTATCGAACTTCGCACAGATGGTACTATGGCCGATTTCTTTTCAGAAGCCGACTTGTTTTCTACTTTAGTAGTAACTTTTGAATTAGAAGTGTCACAATATGGGTGTTGATTCGAGGCGTCTATCTCAGCGCCAATCAAGAGTAACACCTCTCTTCTCATCCGCAAATTTAAGTAGACATACTTATTTCCTTCTGGTGAATGATAAATCGAAACATATCCGAGAGTGTGTAAATGGGTGACTGCAGATGAAACCTCGTCTTTAAAATAATTTGGAAATCCATTAATTAAGTTCGATATTTCAATTGGATTCTCTTGACGTTTTACCAGTATGCGAAGAATCGCCGTTTTGTATGAATCCATCATTGCAATTAATATTATTTAGATATTTATTCGTTGATGTATGGACATATGTGTCAATTGAATAGGTCTATGAAGTACTTTGTGTCTAGGTCCAAGTTCACAGAAAGAGACAAATATGGCAGAGTTGTAGCTAAGATGTGATAATTGATGGTTATGATGATCAATCAGATTGCGGTATTTTGACTAGGTTGTTCTCTTCAAAAGCTGTTGCTCAGATTCTAGATTTCTTCCTTGATCACAAGGAATTTGACTATTCAGCGAACGAGATCTCTCAGAAAACAGGTTTATCATTTAGAACTGTATTTAGAGAAATACCGGATCTTGAAAGAATCCAGGTGATATATAATAGCCGAAGGATTGGAAAAACCAATATGTATAAACTCAATGCTGACTTTAATGCCGTATTGTTACTAGAGAAATTTGTTTTAGAGTTATCACAACTGCGACCTTATGTTGAAAGCCAAGTAGACTCAGACCATTTGACCAACCAGGGAAACACTCAGAGTGCAAATACCATGATATAGCACTGGGCTTGCTTGATTATGATATCAAGTACAGAGGATAAGAACAATTTTTCAATCAAAATTCGATAATGTGCTATGTGTCCGGATCCCATGTCAAAAGATGAGCCCATTCATAGGACTTGGCTGCAAATGGTGATATATACCATCTCCAATGTACATTTATTCATATAGTTAAGCTTAGTATAGCTTGAGCAATGTCACCTTTTGAGTCTATAAGTGCTTGAATCGCCTTTTCTTTGGTGACATTCGCCTGTTGCATTACAAGTACTACATCTTCATCTTTGAAAAACGGTATCTCTCGTTGTCTTTCTTGAATATCGCTTGCAACTACTTGGAAGATGGTGTTGTCTTTCCCTTTCATTTCAATTATTTGAGGTTTTATGAGATAAAGTTCCTTAGTTTCAGTTTTGATAATAACCTCTTCAATGTTACCCATATCCTTCATCTCCAATCCCATCTTATCTAACATTCGTCTCATCTCGCGATTGCCTCCGCGCATCATTTCAATCATCCCTTCTTAATCGAGTCGCCTTTTTATTCCTTCTCTAACCTTAACTGCTACCCCTTTCTGATATCCCTTCATTAGTTTAGCTCCAAGTAAAGCTCGTCCTACAGCTATCACATTTTCATTAAAATCTACTATCGCCACGTCTGATCCTACCTCAACATTTGACCCACACCATTCCACGTGTTTAGCAAATAGCGATCGGCCTTCAGAGACAAATTGGATGTAATCTGAATTAGGTACCACGCAATTCTCTTTAAAACCCTTTGTATTAATCAACTTTTTTGCCCCGAATATCGTTAAGGCAAGTCCGCCATCCGTTCTCAAAGTTGCAAATAAATTTCCTTCTATGCTAAAATTCCTTATACGTCCGGTTTTTTTCGAGTACTCGAACTGCAAATCTTCTTTTGGGAATGTATCTATTTTAAATAGAGCCCTCAGATGATGGTAAATTTTTTCATCAGAGTTCATAAGTTCTGGTCACATTGCCCAGTGGATTCGAATACAAAATAAATCTTATGAGATTTAGCCACGCTTAAACCAGCAACGGGGTGAGACAATTAATAAAGGCCTGCCCTTTAATTGGAAAATTATCCGTAGAGTTATTTAGTCCCCCTTGACTATCATACATCACAATGATTTTAGGTCACAGCTAACTCGATTCACGAGGATTTAATGATTGCCCCAAAGAAAAGACTAAATTCACATTAGTCTATTCTTATCTTATGCCGTCATATTGTGAATTGTGTGGGCGCCAACTGACGACCGGTAAGAGAACTGTGTTAATAGATGGCAGTTTATTTAGTGTCTGTATTCCATGCTCAAAACATGGAAAACCTCACGAAGTAGTTCCTCCAAATAGCAACATATTGAATCCCGGAGGAAAAGCCACAAATAAAATTGAATCTACAGTTAATAGACGTAGTTACCCCTCTAGCAAACTTATCACAAATAAAAATCGTACTGCTCCACATAGGATTCAGATGACTGACGATACTTTACTTGCTTCCAATTTTTCAAAGTTAATAAGAGATGCCCGCATGAAGAAGGGTCTTACACATGAGCAATTGGCAAATCTAATGAATGAAAGAGTTGCTTTGTTAAAGAAATATGAAACAGGAGCATTGAAACCAGACGAATCTTTAGCCAAAAAACTTGAAAGGCAATTAGATATCAAGTTATATGTCAATCCTGATTCTGAAGAATAATACTCAATTTTTAAATAGTTTAGAATACCATGATTGTTCTCCTAGGAAATCAAATTCTACAGTAGATATATCTTAATGATCTAATATTGTAGCAGCTCGCTTGATTAGCTTTTCCGGTCCGACAAAAATAGACTATTCTTTCGAACTTTTAGTTAAGTTCATTGTATGTTTAAAAACTTCAACATGATGTGAATTTTGGCAATTATTATAGTAGGTTTCAAAAGTTTGTTTATTAGGCAGTATTTTCCTATATATCATGTCAATAAGATTAGGATTAAGTGATTATCGGGAGTGTTATGAATGTCTGAAAATTTCTGGGATCAAGTAGATAATTACAGGAAGGAAGGAATTGATCCTTTACGATGGATTCCTACATGCTCTAATGAACCTGACAACGAATTGTTAAAACATGTCCTGGGTAAAGTTAAACGGTGCAATGTAAAGATAGATACTGATTGGTTTGATGCTTTTCACTATTCTGAAAAGAAATCCCCAGAACTTACTCGAAGAGTATTTACTTTCGACGGAGCACTCGAAAATGAAGTCATGATTCATCACGCTCTTTCCCTATTGCAAGTCCATAACGAAATAGGAGAGGAGCCATTGTTACTCGAAAATACGGTAATCAATTTTTTTAAAAAATTTAAGTCAAAGGTTCTACTAAGGAAGAACACAGTCTCGTTGACATCGCATAAGGAATCTCAATTTGCACTTCTTGATTATATCCAATTACATAAAGGAGACAAGGTGGGATTTAGTGTTGCTACTAATTCTGCAACTCAAATTTTTGATCCAATGTTGAACCTGGATTCGGAAATTAATAGCAACATTGCTATGGTTAGGACAATTGATCATCTAAATTTACTTGGGTGTACTTCGGGTTACATGCTTTACCCCATATATGATGCCTCTACTGAAAACATGTTAGATAAGATTAGAGAAAATCTCGACAAGTTTACGTCACGGTATAATTTAGGCATGGAAGACTATAGCTCGCTCAAAATAGGAAAGCCTTTTTTTGGTAACACCGCGTTAGCGAATACATTAAAAGAGTTACCAGTAAATTATCAACAAGTCGAGGCAGGAATGCAGTTGATAATTTCTAACAAGCTAGGTATGCTGTCAGCATTTGCACTTTTTATGTTATTACAGATAGATCCCAGCCTCTACGACAGACTCAATAAGACTGATATCAAAATCTCCGACCTTTTTACAGCCAGGGATCAAACATTGAAAAGTCTTGGAGAACCCAAGTTCTCATTGGGTAGAGTGATTTCGAAATATTGCCCAGATTTTGGTACAAATTTTGACAAATCTGAACATATAATGGCGGTTTATCCCGTCTCTAGCGAGGGGATTCTTGCAGTGAAGACACTTTCAATGCTGACTAATTCAGAGATTATGGTAAATGAAGTTCCAATGTTGAATGACGAGATTGCTAAATTTGTGACTAGTGAAAATTTAATCTCAAATTCCACCATTCCAGCGAATGGTTGTCATCTAATAATAGCATCGTCAAATGTTTCAAACTTGATTATAGATGACTTGCAAAAACATAACTATGAACCATTCATAATCGGCTATATTGCTAATAAAGAAAGGCCCTCTGTCAAATACAATACTAATGTTGATACATTTATGATGCCTAACTTTAAATTACAAAATCAGGTTTTGTGACTATTCAATCTAAAACTTCATTGTTTTAAAGTAGATATAT
>JARBAU010000043.1 GCA_029237525.1 Nitrososphaerales archaeon
AATATGCGTTACTAGATAACCCGATAACGGTAAGAGGTCGGCTCTCAAATAGGTAGAACCAATAGGGTTCTCTGCTGCTGATCGTAGCTTTGTAAGTACCAAATGTAGTGTAGGAAAGCTCATTTTCTATAGATATTCAATACAATTACCTGTGTCATCGTAGGGGAATCTTCTAATGAAAAATAAAAAGTTGGTGAGTAGGTACTGTTGCATGTCAAATAGCAAAGATAAAAGTCTGATAAGTAGATGGGAGTTGCGGTATCGAATATTCACAGGATTCAAAGACAATCCTTGAGGTTGACTTCAGAGCTGAACAATAAAACTATTAAAAACTATAGAGAATCTGTCTTGCAGAACGCGCTGGTGAATTTGTTCTTTCTGTAGTGTTTCATCGATCATGAATCTGTCAGACTATGTTAGGAACAGATTAGAATCTCATCATGTTGAAACTCTTCAGACTTTTATAGCCATTCTGGTTTCGAAGAGCCACGTGGAACGAGTACCGTTCGAAATGAGCCAGGCGTTTTAGACATCACCATTTGTTCGGTCATCCCCTGATACAGACCTAAGGGCGTCTCAGCTGTAAACAAGTCTGGAGCAACATACGTATGTTCATCAGACGAACCAGCTGTTGTTTGCGCATATTTTTTATCAAAGATGCCAAGTGAAAGCAGCCACAGAGTAACTCCCGTAAGAGATACTACTATACGGTAACTTCCTCCTTCAACTGCACGTCTGCGAAGCGCTGACATGATACCTACCGAGGCAAACCAACCTACAATGTAGTCACATACAATTTTGATTGGAGTTAGTCGTGGGTTTTCAGGTGTACCTTCTAATGCGAATACCCCCGCAATTGCTCCTGCAACCTCGTCATATCCAGTCCTATTTGACCATGGACCAGTCTCGCCACAGAGTGTGACCTTTGCGTGGATCAGGCCCGGATGCTTTGTACATAACTCATCTGCCGATAGTCCATAACGCTCCTGATATCCTGGGCGTCGATTCGAAAAGAATACGTCAGCATCAGTCATCAATTGATTGAATTTTTCAAGATCAGTATTTTCATGTAAATCAAGAATGCTTGACCTCATACCGACATGGGATGTTCGATAGAATAGATCTAGTTCCCAGTCAAGTGGCTGCCAGATGTTTAGGACATCTGCCCCGAATAAGGCTAGATCTCTTCCAATACCTGATCCAGCTATTACATGGCCCATGCCGAGTGCTCTCACTCCATCTAGAGGAGTTTTACCACCAGGCTGGAAGGATACCGGGTCGCTCTCGCCTATCTTCTCCAGTCTGATCAGAGGCTCTTTTGAAAGTACCTCTGTATACTGAAGTTCTTGCATAAATTCTTCAGTGGTACGAAGCATCCAAAATGGAAGACCTACTTCCGCAGCGGCAGTCTCTAGTTCAATAGCACGCCACTGCAACATTGCATTTCGAACGGCACTGACGCTATCATCACATCTGAGCAAGGTGGTTGCACGAGCTCGGTTTCGGGGATAGATGTTGGCAGGCATTACCCAGCGTCCATCACGTGTCTTATTCCATAAAGTGAAAGGAGGATATTGAAGGAAAGGATTTTCCGGATCAGAGGCAAAATAAGAATTATGACCATTAATCGATTCCCACTTATTCTCGAAGAATCCAGCAAACCGCCGCAGAGCCTTACGTACATCGACATGAATATCTTGTCCTTCCCCAATTCTGGCTTTCCAGATGCCAGCTGCTGCTACAGCTTTGGCTGCCATAGCGACCGCGGCCATTGATCCAAATCTAAAGCAGCTTGGCACGATCGGATCTTTTCCATAAAATGTGAGATTTCCTCCACTGTCAGTCTTTGATAGTCCGACATCGCCTAGAACTTTATCTAAGGTAGTGTATAAATCAAAGTCAGAAGAACGGACAGGATTCTTGAGGTTTGATCTGAGTGTTTCAGTCAAAGTATTGGTATGACTAGTTGTAGTTGTAGTCATTGCAGACTAGTCGTCAGTGTGAAATAATAATATGATGGGTACATTGCCATGCATTGTACCCTGAGTGGATTGTAAATAGTTCATTTCGATACAGGTGACAATAGATAGAAATTAGTTCGGCTTATAAACTTTGAAATCAGTTATGATCTTTGGTTGTAGTATCAAACGATGATAGATCTGCTTATCCCACTTGTCATATGTAATTTAATAACAAACGCTTTCGATTGAACGTACAAAAGTGATATCGTAAACCAAAGATACATCATACATAACATAAATGCAATGTGGAACTGCATTTGGGTATTGAGACGTAATTCAGTCGCTAGAGTATGTGGATGGTAACAAATATGTGGGCTCATGAGTGACCAATGATCAGTAATATATTAGCAACATCAAGTAATGACCAATATTCCTCAGATTGTAGACTAATCTTGGCAAATTTCTAGACTGCTACCGATACTCGGCATATTGGGAATAATTTTAGAAATAAATTGAGAATTTGAGATGTGGTTATAACTGACAACACTTCATATTCTATTTGTTTGAGATACTATTAATTCATTGACTAGAGACTGAAAGTCTCAGTATAGGGTGAATTTTGAGGGATCTGTTCAAAACTATTTCTGATCTGAACTCCAACATTTTTAAATGGCAATCAATTAATATTATTGGATAAAGTTGACGATATTGCAGGATAGTAATAAAGGCCTATTCATTATGGGAACTGAGGTCTGAGGATGACTGATGTCGGCAGAGGCCAGACAGAGAGCTCTAGTCATTCTCAGATCGAATCCAACAATATGCTAGTTGTTTCTGGTCTAGGCGTAACCTCGCAGAATAAGAGAGTCCTTGAAGACGTAAGTTTCAAAGTCAAGAAAGGAACATCTCTTGCAGTCGTTGGTCCCAATGGAGGCGGCAAGACCACTCTGTTTAGAGCACTGCTGAATCTTATCCCATACACCGGTACAATAAAGTGGAATGATGAAGTAAGAATCGGCTATGTTCCTCAGAGTCTTGTCTCTACGGATTTGCCCATACTAGTCGAGGAGTTTCTGAGATTCAAACGCAGAACAAATTATGAGGCATGCCTAAGTTCAGTTGGTCTAGATAAGGCAATTCTCAGACAAAGCCTTGGTTCTCTTTCAGGAGGAGAGCTCCAACGTGTTCTGATCGCATGGGCGATAGTGGACAACCCGAGCGTGCTCCTGCTTGATGAACCAACCTCTGGTGTCGACATAGGTGCCGAGGAGCCCATCTATGAAAAAGTGAATCATCTAAAAAGGGAAGCTGGAATAACGGTTCTCCTGATTTCTCACAATATGCACGTAGTTATGCATTACTCAGATTACGTGTTAGCCCTAAATAAGGACGTCTTGTTCTACGGTGATACAAAGAGCCTGACTCATTCGCAGCTATTGAGTATAATATTTGGAAGTGAGTTCGCTTTGACAGAAGAAGAACACTATAAAGAGTAGACAGTTCTCCTTGTTGGATACCATTACTTTAACTTTAGGTATCATAGTTGGTGTATTTGTAGGCTCAACAGCAGGCTATCTTGGTTCTATAATGGTATCAAGACGCATGGCCTTGGTCGGTGATGCACTTTCGCATGTTGCTCTCCCTGGCCTTGCACTTGGAATATTGTTCAACTTCAATCCGTTCATTGGCGCATTCTCATTTTTGGCGACAACGGTGATTGTTACGTGGTATCTTCAAAAATCAACAACTCTCTCAGTCGAGGCCATCATAGGAGTAATCTTTGTTTTGGCACTTTCGATTGGCATTCTTATCACCCCAAAAGTAGATCTCCTCGAGGCATTATTTGGTGACATTTCGAAAATTACTCTCATGGACACAGTAATAACAGTTCTAGTGTCTCTCTTCGTGATTTTGGTAGTAAAGAAAATTTACGAGAAATTAATCATTGGCATGATTTCTAAAGAACTCGCCGTCGCAAACCGGATAAAGGTCGAGAGTATAAATTTGATCTATCTCTTGCTAGTTGCAACAATAGTGGCAGTAGGAATAAAGGAGGTTGGAACGCTGCTAGTAGGAGCATTAGTAATAGTTCCTGCAGCCGCAGCAAAGAATATCAGCTCCACCCTCTCTGGTTATTCCCTTATGAGCGCTATATTCGGCCTTATGAGCGCAGTATCAGGCGTGATTCTATCAATCTACGTGAATGTACCAGCCGGGCCACTTGTCGTGATAGTGGGCACGGTTATCTTTGCTGGAAGTGTCGCAATAAACTCATTTTCAAAGAGAGTTAAGACTAAGAGAGCATCCACAGCATAAATAAGCTTTGCATTAATGTCTATTTTGAGGAAAAGCAGTATAACTTAACTATAGATCAACAAAAATTGAATTATAGAAGTTTTCTAGAGTATTTAGAATCACCGTTTGGATTTATATCTTTCAGATGCCTCAAGAATTAACTTCTTCGCGACTTGCTTGCCTCTCCATCCTAATATCTTTACGTATTTGCCTTTTTCCAAGTCCTTATGGTGCTCGACAAAGTGTTGGAGTTTACTGCGCATATGTGTTGGCATATCTTCTATGTCGGCTATATTCGAGAAACTAGGATCCACCTTTGTTGCTGGCACTGCAATAATCTTTGAATCAGTACCTTCCTGATCTTGGGAGAGTAATACTCCCACTGGACGTGACCTTATAATAGAACCTGGAGTTAAGGAATAGTTTCCTAGCACAAATGCATCCATATGATCACCATCCTGTTCTCTAGTGTTTATGATATATCCATAATTGCATGGATAAATCATTTTTACTGCCAATATCCTATCTACGATTATTATCCCAGTTTTGACCTCCATTTCATATTTAATATTGCTATTTTTAGGAATTTCAATTATTATGTTGACCTCAAATAATGTGTCTTCCAACAAGTTTGTTGTTTCCAGACCTCAAAGATACTATAAAGATTCAATTACTAATAATTTTTACTAGTTGTTGTTTTACTTATAATAGGATAACTAAAAAAGTATTGGGTTGCAAGAAATATTCGTCTTATTTTAAAACTTTAACATATCTTATTACTGGTAGCAATATCTATAATGGATTTAATTATATCAATTTTATTCCCATAAGAATACGAGTTTTTGAAACTCATTGTAGTTACACTAATCCGGACGAAAAAATTAATTGGTACGCTGATGTATTTTTCTGGTGTGATTTTTGCTACTGCTACCGGTTCTGCATTGTTTACCTGGGTCAATTATAAGTATCTTAACAGACAGGACAAAAAAGACTACAATACCTAAAGGTGCTACAAGAGTATCAAGACCAAATCCCATTTTCTTATTTTATTATTATTTAGCTCTTAGTATTACAAATCTAGCCTTATAGATCACATAGCTAATATAGCTATTGCAATTCTCTATGCTATTGTTTTATACCATTTTTTGGTTCATTTCAGCCTGTATTGTGACTGAAAATGCTATAGTCTATAGTCTATATTGCCAGAAAATCTAATTGTTGGATAATTTAGTCGCAGCAAAAATGCAGTGGACTCTGCGTTGACGATAGCAGACTTTTAGAGTTTTGTTATAATTATAACGAGAATAAGAATGTAATAAAATAGTTATAGGATTGCACTGTATTTTTAATCGGAAGTGAGATACTATGAACGAGAGACTATATAAGTGTCGACTTTGTAATAAGACGCTTCATGAATTGGAACGTTTTAGTCATTTGAGGGATATTCACAACGTTAGTCTCGACATTTTGTATAATCCCGTATTCGTGAATTCAATGTATTTACCGTATGCAGACTATATAAAATAGGATATCAATATTACCAATGACAAATAGATTAGCTGGTTATTAAGATAAGATAAAGGACTGCTGTCAATGTCCGACTTGACAGCAGTAGTTGTCAACTACAACTCTACATATGTAGTTAACAAAGCTTAAAAACATGATTTTTCAATGTACTTGCACATCATCATGAATGTTAACACAGACGCTTCAAATGATGACAAGCGCATCATCATCAGTAGTTTTATGCAGGAACTTTGTAGGCTCGACAGCGACGCTAATACAGTCCATGAGCACGGGAACGATGTTACTGTAGAAGAAATACGACACCGGGTTTTGCGTGCTTACAGTCTTGAATACATAATACCATTTCTCAGAGAACATAGACTCGAAAATAGAGGTAGTGAACCATTCGAGTTTTTGGATGGCGAACAAAGAATTAGGCTAACTGACGCAGGACGAAACCGCTGCGATCAATATGGTCTTTAGCATATCACTAATTGATTATGCTTAGTTGATAATCTTAATTAAGAATTAATTGAACCTGAAAAAGGGATATCATGAGCATAAAAAACCAGCTACAAAAATGCAAACTCTTTTATTCATGAAGTTCGTGCTTGGAAGCGACAATAGATGACAACCACAGCAGCAGGAGATACCACAAAAACATTGAAAAGAATTACATGGCAATCAGAGAATTGCTTATCGTGTATGTGGTTCTCGCCGTCTGATCCTATCAATGCAGATATACTAACTAATGGTAGATGTGTTCATTCGGAACTCAATAAATTCAACCTTATTATTACTGGGAGGGATTGGTGTAACCTATTTGATGAAATTCCTCAAGAACAAATAGATCAAATGCAAGAAAAGGCGATGCAAAGTGAGCAATAGCTAGTTAAAAGAGATAACAACAGTATTACCAGCCTTTTTCAAAAAGAATGTAATTGCCTCGAATTTCTTGCATACGCAACTATAAGAATTGTATCAACCTGCAAAGTTAGGTTATTTCAATCTCCAACATTTCAGGGAAATCCGGCAATTAACTATCTACGCATAATTCATTCATTCCTTCAAATAGCATGATGCATTATGTAACTCATCGACCATTTGTATGCTTAAAGCATAGCCTTTTGCAGCAGATAATTTATTCTTTAAGGCAGATGGATATTTCATCACACATAATAAAACTTGATGCTGCTAATATCTCTCTATTGTACATGTTATTTTTAGTGGTAGCGATACTAATTTTCATTGGGAACATAAACTAAAAATGATTTCTTAGTCTCGTTTAGCTGACGTCTTAAACTCTTAGATTATCTGGTTTTTGTAAATATGTTATTATATAGGCTATACCACCTGATATTACTCCTAAACTAAGTAGGCATGCAAATACAGATATAGGTGGAATAAATTGTACCATTATTCCAATATTTGGTTATAATTGAGAAACAGAAGAAGTACCACCTGTAATGACTGAAAGTATCCCAGAGTCTATTAACCCAGCAAATATCATAGTTAGTGTTGTTGCAGCACCTCCAACATTCATTCCAATAAGATGAATCCACGCAAGTACAGATTTGATCCCACGAACACTTTTTCTCATATCGATCTCAAGGTTATGGTAAAAAGTTGCTGTAACTGCAATTGCCACTACCAATATCATATAGAAAATATACCCAAGAAAGAACCATTTAGCAGGACCCTCAAATGACAGAGAGGAATTGAATAATATTGATTTTAGAAGAAAATAGTAGCTGAATTGAAACAATTGATATAGTGAGTCCTGTAATTATTGCACCCTGAATTATTGCAGATATAATAAATCTGTTACCCCAGACTCCATTAATAGACATGTGATGACAATTAGTGTAACGAGAGCATGCAAATAACAGTTTGCATGAGATGCTGATAATTGAAGAAGAAGAATAATAATAATAAAAGAATGACAGAGTATAATTCAGTAGTTGAAGGTATCAAAATAGGGGATCTTGATTTCCTCATGACGCTTTATGAGGTGGATGCATGTTTTAAGTCGCAGCCAGGACAACTTACAAAAAGTCCTGAATCAGTACAACAAAGTATACGTATTTTCATAGACTTGAAGGACATCAGGAACCAGCAAGCCTCAGAGACAGATTTTCGTATCAGTATTTCGGGATTTTCAGGAGAATTAATAATCAATAAAGCGATCCCTTGATCAAAAATTCAAGGACTTAAACTGGATGCTCAATAATAGAGCAACACTTAACATCAAGCTTCTAAATATAACTTTTCAATGTCAAATGAATTCGAGAATTCAGATGTAATAATTATTGGAGGAGGGCTTGCAGGTCTTACTACTGCTGCGCTGCTTGCCAGTTCCAGAAAAACAGTAACGTTATTTGAACATTCATCTAGAGAAATTGGAGGTCGCGCAAGGACTGCAGAAATAGACGGATTTTACTTTAATCAAGGACCACATGCAATATATCTTACTGACGCAACTGATACAATTTTAAAGGAGCTAGGCATCACTTACACCGGAGGCATTCCTGCAGGGAAAGGTTATTTGATAAGTGGCGGCAAGAAACGTGAAATTGCTGGTGATTATAGTAGTTGGTTTTCTGGTAAGAGTGATGACGGAAGTAAGTTCTTTGTTGCACCTACCAAAATTGATTTTTCACAATTAGAAAGTGTTACAGAACAGGAATGGCTAGACAAAAATATTCATGATATAAACGATGCCGAAATAATCAAGACGATTATTAGACTAAATACTTATGCAAACGATCCAGACATTCAGAGTATAGGACCGGTACTTCACCAAATCTATGTGGCTAGTCAAGCAGGAGGAGTTATGTATTTAGATGGAGGCTGGCAGACACTCGTCGACGGATTACTAACAGTAGCCAAAAACGCAAATGCAAGAATTGTCATGGGAAAAAAGGCAATCAAGGTGAAAAGAAATAATGATTCTTCTGGATGGCAAGTTTTGTTGGATAACAAAACCGAGGTGTCCGCGAAGACAGTTGTAATAGCGGCAGGTCCAAACGAAGCCTACAACCTTTTCGATGATAACGAGAGACCAGATGTACTGTCCAAGGCAGCAAAAGAAACAAAACCTATACGTTTGGTATGTTTAGATGTTGCTCTTAGTAGTCTTCCGGACAAAAACACATTATTTGCTTTGGGGGTAGATCGTCCACTATATTTTTCGGTTCATTCTGCATATGCAAAGCTTGCTCCTAAGGACGGGGCATTAATCCATGTCGCAAAATATCTTGGTACTTCAATTGAACCCAAACCAAGAGAGGATCAACCAGAGTTAGAAGAGTTCCTTGATTTATTGCAGCCAGGATGGAGACAGGTACTTGTTAAGAAGAGACCATTGCCCAACATGGTGGTATCTAATGCTCTTGTTACTGCTGCAGAAGGCTGCCTAGGTGGAAGACCGGATACAAAAATTGCAGAGAATTTGTACATAGTAGGAGACTGGGTAGGGAAGGAAGGAATAGTGTCTAATGCTTCTGTTGCAAGTGCAAAGCGCGCATCAC
>JARBAU010000369.1 GCA_029237525.1 Nitrososphaerales archaeon
TGCTCTTCCATTATGCTCCTTCGAAAATACTCATTCAGAAGCTGATCCTTTGAAAGAATGCCGGCCAGAACTCCTCCGCTCCATCCCAATGATTCCAATCTACCCTTTCGTAACGTAAAGTAAGGAGTAGCCTGAAAGAGAGTATAAGAATTCTCATCATTTTCACTGACCGACTTGTTTTCAATTAGACAATGGACGTCGAAAAACGGTCCCATCCGCATTACCTCCTCTATCCCAATATAGTTGATATTTGCGGAGATAAATTTAACAAAACCATCCCTATTTGATAGCCATCTCTCGAAATAAGACCGTCTTTCAGGCGCGATATCGAGCTCAATATTTCCACGTCTGCAAATCGCACCCAATTCTGTTAATTCTTGTATCAGGCCGTCCAATGAAAATAATGGAATTTCAAATCACCTCTGGGATTACGAGATATTTTGATATAAAGCTTGACAATAGTGATATAGCTCAATCTAAATCGCTGTTATTCAGTGAAAGAGTACTTTACCATTTTTCACGTCAATTATATTGTTTACCTAGGCTAGATTGTCAACATTATGCCAACCAAGGACAAAGAATAGGAAAACTTTAAAGATTTAATACATTTCTGTTCGTCTTTTTTATTCGTTTCAGCTATACTTTTTCAATTTTTGTGAGATTCTTCCTGCAAGAATCTGACTAATGTTCTGACTCCATATCCTGTTGCTCCTTTTGGAATATAACTCCGCTCATAAGTTCCATCCTGTGTCCACGCTGTGCCAGCGATATCTAAGTGGATCCATGGCTTATCTGCCACGAAATTAGCCAAAAATGCAGCTGCCGTGATTGCTCCTCCTTGTCTTCCTCCAATATTTCTGATATCTGCAACACTGCTTTTGATTTGATCATGGAATTCTTCGAATAATGGGAGCTCCCATAGCTTTTCACCAGTCTTTTCTGAGACTTTCTTCAATTTATCCATAAGAGACACATTGTTGCCTATCGCAGCAGCAACATTTGCTCCTAATGCGATAATAGCTGCACCGGTTAGAGTTGCTAAGTCAATAACTCCTTTGGGATCGTAAGTCTTTATTCCGAAAGCCAAGCTGTCAGCTAAGATGATTCTACCTTCAGCATCAGTATTTGCCACCTCTACGGTTTTTCCGTTGTACATCCTAATAATATCACCAGGTCTATAAGAGCTACCTGAAGGCATATTTTCTACGGACGGTACCATTGCTATAATATTCAGGGGCAAATGCAAAGCAGCTGCTGCCCTAATGACCGCTAGCACGATACAACCACCAGACTTGTCAAACTTCATTTCATCCATCTTTTCTCCAGGTTTCAAGGATATACCACCAGTATCGAACGTGACAGCCTTTCCTACGAAAAGATAGGGTTTCTGACTTTCAGGTGCACCATGATATTCGACTATAATGAGTTTTGATTGATTGCTGCTCCCCATTCCGACTGAAATAATTCCATTCAAGCCAAGCGATTCCATTTCATAACGTTCGATCACTCTAACCTTCAACTCGTAATCATCTGTTAGTGCCATAGCTACTTTTGCCAATTCCGAGGGTGGACAATCATTAGGAGGTAGATTACATAGATCTCGTGAAAAGATTACAGCCTCAACAATTAGGCTTGATTTGTCCAAGGCTTCTTGGATTTCATGGTAATCAGATTCAACTAATATTGTTACATCCTTTAGTTCAGGCAACTTGGTAGCCACAGATTTATACTTGCTAAATCTGTATGTTGACAAGGAAATACCTTCGTAAATTGCTTCTGCAAGTTCTTTGTCTAGATTAGAAAACGGTATGAGACTGAACTCATCTAACCCAAGTTCTTGTATCTTGACAGATATCTTTCCAGAAATAATTCTTACAATTTCTTTAGAATACACTTCTTTCTTGCCCAGGCCAATTAGCATGATCCTATTTGGTCCGATTTTTCCAAAGGTAGGTAACAAATAACTAGACCCGAAAGTGCCTGTAAATTCACCATTTTCTAGAATTTCCTTAACTAGTGACAATAAACCATTTTCCAATCGCTTTAATAACAATTCTGGTTCACCTTCAAATAGGCCTAAAACCAGAATTTGAGTTTGTTTCGTATCAGGCTTAGTCTTCTCTAGATCGATTCGGATCATAAGATGATGGTTGATTACACACTTTATTTTAAACTATTCTACACCATGGAATTTAACCAACTTCTTAACTCGTTAACTGCTTGTATGTGGGTCACCCGGAAGATTGTGTGAAGTGCTAATGAATCATCCTACGAAATTGAGCTTCATTCAACCAGGTTAAAATAATACTCGCTAACTGACAACTAGTCAGTCAAATAGTGACGCTATAGCATAACCATAGCCATATCTTTTTATTTTCCGTGTTGTGGCATTTTAGTGTATGCAATCTAAGGAAATGTTGGGCAGGTACGTTATGAAATGGGTTTAAAGATGCGTTATCTTAATTTGAAGCAGCAAATACGCGATGTCCGCAAGTTAGCTATTCGGGGCATCGCAGAAGCTGGATCCGGCCATCCTGGAGCATCATTTTCAGCGGCTGAAATTATGGGAGGTCTGTACTTTCGAAAAATGAAGCACGATCCACTCAAACCTCAGTGGAACGAAAGAGACTACTTTGTAAATTCTAAAGCTCATTCTGCTCCAGGATTCTTTGCAACACTCGCTATTTCAGGGTATTTTCCAACAAGCGAAATGGATACTTTGCGCAAGCTTGGCGCCAGACTACAAGGACATCCCGTGAGATATTCAAAAGACCAAGAAAAACATAGTGTTCCAGGTACTGAATATTCTGGAGGTTCAGAGGGAATTGGCTTATCCGTATCTTTAGGAATCGCCTTGGCAAGTAGGCTTGACGGGAAAAAAAACCACATTTTTACTCTAATTGGTGATGGAGAATCAAACGAGGGTCAGGTCTGGGAAGCAGCTATGGCGGCATCAAAGTTCAAGGTCGACAACTTAACTGCCATACTAGACCGAAATCGAATACAACAGGATGGATTTACTGAAGATATAATGCCTTTAGACCCAGTTAGGGACAAGTGGTTAGCATTCAATTGGAATGTCATTGAGATAAATGGCCATAAAATTGAACAACTTATAGAAGCCATCAACAAAGCATACGAGGTTAAAGACAAGCCTACAATCATTATTGCTAATACCATCAAGGGATACGGGATTAAGCATATGACGAATAGCCCACAGTGGCACGGAAAGGCACCTCCTAAGACACACATTCCGATTCTCATGCAAGAATTAGAAAGCGAATTTCTAGTTGCCCCTTCTATCATTGCTGGCAAGCGTGAGAACTACGAGGAAAAAATCAGAATCGCGGAACGCTGTGGTGCAGATATGATTCACTTAGACGTGATGGATGGTAAATTTGTGCCCAACGTAACATTTTTCGCTGACACTATCAAGAAATTAAGGCCCATTACCAGCTTGCCATTTGATGTTCATCTCATGATCGAAGATCCGATTGATCATATCCAAGATTATATAGAAGCTCGAAGTGACATAATCACAGTTCACGCCGAAACCTGTACCGACGAATCCTTTTCGAAAATTAGTTCCGAATTGCTCAAGAATGGGATTAGTCCAGGAATAGCGATAAACCCATCTACGAATATTCCTGTTTGGCTTTACGACCATCTACAAGAAATCGATGTAATAATTGTAATGTCGGTAAATCCAGGTTCAGCTGGCCAGAAATTCATACCTGATGTGTTACTTAAGATGAGGACAATAAATCAGGACCTTCGGGAACATAATTACGCGGGATATCTGGAGGCCGACGGCGGAATTGATGCTATGACACTTCGAGATGTTTATGATGCTGGTGCCAGAATTATGGTAGCTGGGAGTGCAGTATATGGCAGCTCGGATATCAATGGAGCGATCATTCAGTTAAAACATACAGCAAACGTCGCATTAGAACGAACATTACTGGAAAATGCGACGCAGATAGGAACCAGATTAGACTGGTTGAAGGCACGTAAACATATATTGATTCCCTTTGCAAGTGAATTGGGGATAGAGGAGGAAATCCATGCTATTAAGTAATGAAAGAAAAGTAGCCGATATGAGAGAAGCATTTGGACAGACACTCGTTGAACTCGGAACCACCCATGCTAATCTCGTCTGCGTAGGTGCAGACACTACGGATTCGCTAAAGACTAAAAAATTTGGAGATAGATTTCCGGAGAGGATGTTTAACATTGGTATAGCAGAAGCAAATCTTGTTTCTATTGCAGCTGGACTAGCGGTTGCAGGTAAGATAGCAATTGCTAGTACCTACGCTGCTTTTCTTCCAGGCCGCTGTCTCGATCAGATTCGCAACGCCATATGTTATCCTAATCTTAACGTCAAACTTATCGTTTCTCATGCTGGTCTATCCGTTGGACCAGATGGCGCTTCTCATCAACAGATCGAGGACATATCAATAATGCGGGCGATACCCAATATGAGGGTTCTAGTACCCGCAGATGCAACAGCAGTCAGATACCTGATAAGAAGGATTGTCAAAGCAAGTGGCCCGTTTTATGTGCGTCTAGCAAGACCATCTGGGAAAGTAATTTATGCAGAAGATGATACGATCTTTGAAATTGGAAAAGGGAATATCCTAAGGGAAGGCAAGGATGCGACAATTATGGCTTGCGGTCTCATGGTTACGGGTGCATTAGAGGCGGCTGACCAATTGGAGCAAAGTCATGGTCTTAATTGCAGGGTAGTAGACATGTATTCAATTAAGCCAATAGATAAAGAGTTAATAGAAAGATGTTCGCGAGAAACTGGTAGAATTGTTACTATTGAAGAGCATAACATATTGGGTGGCATGGGCGGAGCTGTAGCTGAGGTGACGTCTGATACATATCCGGTCCCTGTGAAAAGATTAGGTGTGTTGGACACATTTGGAGAATCGGCAAGAGATGACGAGATTAGTAGCTTATTTGAAAAGTATGGTTTAAGCGTAAAAAAAATAGTAGAAACTGTACTTCAATTTAGGAGGATAGATCGAAAATGAAGATATTTTTGGATACGGCTAATTTAGCATCAATAAGGACATACAACGATATGGGAATAGTAGACGGAATTACCACAAATCCCAGCCTACTTTACAAGGAAAAACAAAGTCCAGAATCGGTTATGCGAGAGATAGTCGAGTTAATTAAAGGACCAGTAAGCTTGGAGGTAATTGGGACAAAATCTGAAGAGATGATAACAGAAGCTCACAAATTGGTAAAGTTTGGTAAAAACGTTGTTGTTAAGATACCGATGATTCCAGAGGGTTTAATTGCTGTCAAAAGACTAAGAGATGAAGGAATTCCGACAAATGTAACTTTAATATTTTCGGCGAATCAAGCTATTTTGGCCTCAAAGGCTGGAGCTTCCTATGTGAGTCCTTTCATAGGACGGCTAGATGACATAGGACAAGAGGGAATGGTCCTCATTAGAGAGATTGTTCAGATTTTTAGAAATTATAACTTTGACACTCAGACACTTGTTGCGAGTATACGACATCCATTACATGTAATAGAGGCTGCGAAGATAGGTGCAGAGGTAGTGACTCTCCCTCCTGACATATTAGGTAAAATGATAAAGCATCCACTGACTCAAACTGGACTTGATCTGTTCTTAAATGATTGGAAGAAAATCGATAAGGACCTTTTGATTTAATTAATGACGAAGCAGGCTTATCACTTTTTGGGGTATATCTTCTAGTCTGCTGGCAGCCATGCTCTTTTCGTAATTTAGATATTTCAAGTTCTGACCAACGTTAATGGAGTCTTGAAGATTCCTGCCTAGTCCGAGTGCAACCATGTGTATACCGGACTCCTTATACGACAAGACCATAGCCCGCACAGCATCATAATCGGAAGGCTCACCGTCAGTTAGTGTCACAAGTATATCTGGCTTGAAAAGATTAATCATTGGTTGAAGCAGAGCATATATTTCGGCCAGGGGAGTACCGCCGCTAGCTTTGATTTGAGCTAGCCGACGCGCGCAAGTACTCGACCATCTTAATGTGACAGGCTTAATTATCCAGCATTTCACTTGTCGAGATTCAGTACTAAACGCATAAACTGAAAATTTAATATTCAAATAAGATAGTGCTTCACAAAGAGCTACGGTAGCTTGTTTATACTTTAACTCAACATCTTGTATGCTACTAGAATGATCCAAAAGGATTGCAATCCTAGTTTTTATGGAAATCTTAAAGTCTGCCAAGAAGGGCTTGGGAAGCCTTTCAACGTAAACCTCCGGATCGAACTCTTCGCCTGTGTAGTCGTGCCTTTCTAGCCATCCGGTCTTCCAATCTCTAAACTTTGATTTTATTTTTTGGATGAGCACTGGATCATACAGAAAGCTTTCATCGATATCCATTTTTTCAGGTATACTCAGCCCAAAGTTTTCCAAACTTTCAAATCCCTTATTTTCCGTCTTTTTGCTTTCCTTAACAAGTGTATCAAATTCGCCTAAAACTTCGTTTCCTTCAATAATTTCTTTAGAAGCCTTATCAATATCTTTATGCGTAGTTCTTCTTTTTACAACTCTCTCTACTTGTTTTATGATATCGCTCTGGTTCATGGAAACGCCAAATTTGGTTCTGGGTACTGAGATCGGAATTGTAAGTAGTGGATTGAGTTCCAACATCTTGATCAATTTTGGGATATGCTTTTCTAACCAGTCTGTTGAATAAGAAAAATCTATTGCCTCTTGAACTATATTGTTAGCATATTCAGTGGCATTCCTTACTTTTTCATATTCTCTTCCGAATAACTCTCCCTTAATATAACCAGTGGAAAAATATTGAGAGAAGGCCTCGATTGTCTTCTGATGCCCGTACATAGAATTAAGTAGCGGCCTACCTAACCACGACATTGCTTCGTTATATATTAACTCATTCAGCATCCCGTACCAAAATCCTAGGCCAAGTATTTCGATCCTTTTGGTCTCTAAAGTATTGAGTATAAATCCGTACGCATGCTCATAACTCAAAACTTTTGAAGAATTGGCAATTCGCATAGATTCGTACCACAACGCAACTCTCCATTGTCTGTATTTTTGGAAATCTGTACCTGGAAAATGTTCTAGAAAAGGAAGATTGATCTGATTCTTCTCAGGTTTTGCCAACGGAATCTTATCTTGACTTAATGTTACAACCACCTTACTTCGACCAGACCATCTTCTAGCCAAAAATGTAGCAATATCTATGAGCACATCATTTCGCATCTTCAAAAACGTCAGGTTTCTCTCGAGATGTCTACTCATTGTTTATGTACCAAATATTGAAGTTATCATATCCATCACCTTACGATATTCGACCTGTCCCCATTGATCATAAGCATTAGCATATACCACCTCTGCTGATTCGCGTGCAGAAACACCAGTATTCAGCATCTTCGAGAAGGCAATCGTCTCTCTCAAGCTAGGACTATAATAAAGTTCCTCTACTGCTGCCGCTTCGCGAAGACTCTTAGCAAGTCGAATCGCATTCCTTACCGCGTCAAGTTTAGTATTATCTACATCAACATGTCGCTTAACAATTTCAAGCTCTACATCCCCTGGAGGGTATTCGAGTCTGAGTCTCACTGGAAATCTGCTAAGCAGCTGAGGAGGAAGCTCTTTGGTTCCGACGTGTGATAATGGGTTAATAGTTGCGATCACCGACCACTTAGTGTCTGCATTTATTATCTGTCCCTCAGCTTCTTTTAAAACTAATTGCCTTCTATCATCCAAAGCTTCGTCTAGTCGAAGCAACACATCAGCTTCAGCGGCATTTAGCTCATCTAGATAGAGGAGCCCACCGCTTCGCATAGATCTTACGAGGATCCCCTCAACAAAACTAATCTCCCCTTTATCGATCGTGTTCGTACCAACCAGGTGCGATTCCCTAGTTCGAAGACTAAAATTTACAGAATATAGTTCTTTGTTGTAATTTGAAGCAAATTTCCTTACAAGCGTTGTCTTACCAGTTCCCTTTGGTCCGATAATAATTGAAAATAAACCAGCATCGTGGGCCTTGTTCAGGATGGGTAGAGCATTATTCCAATCAAGGTAATTCACTTCGGTACTCAAACTAAATATCGCTTAATGTGACAGATTATTTACATAAAAACTAATGGATCTGAATTCATTAGACTATGTACATGTGCGAACCTATGACATTATTAGTTTTTTCTTATGCAAGTAGTCACTTAGTAAAACTCTATCTATGTTTTCCGGATTAAGGTAATATGATCTTCCTCTAACAACCTTTTCCAATGCATTAATGTATCCTAGTAAGGAGTCATCCTCGCTTATCATGACGGTATCAATATCAATGCCTAATCTATGGCATTTCTTTGCCTCAGAAATCGTTTTTTCACCTATATACTGATCTACTTGCTTATAACGGTAGCACAAATATACTAGCTTGTTTGGTTTCACATCAAGATTCATAAACAAATTGGTTTTTACGTAATCTATGACGTCGCTTTCAGGTGTATAAAAATATGAGTGCGGTCTTTCGGAGATAATCTTGTCATATTCCGATTTATTATCTATAAAACATGCACTAGGATGCCCATCGGTTATCATTACAATTCTTTTATTTAACGCAGAGTTTTTTTGCAGTAATTTACTAGCGAGTCTGAATGCCGCTTGGTAGTTGGTATAATGTAGTAGATCAGCCCCTGGCTCAAACGTCTTCAGATATGGTATATCATTTGGATGAATCTTAGAGGCTAGCGCACCAAAACCGACTAAATATATTGAATCCATAGGAAAAAATTTTCGGTTCAATAAGACTATTCCCCATAAAGCTCGTTTAGCTGCTTCAATTCTACTCATTTTCCCATACATAGCCGAATATCTCATAGTAGAACTCAGGTCGATGCAATATACGACAGCAACTTTGACATCACTGATCGTTTCATATTCTTCGAAATCATCCAATGTTATTTGAAGTGGAAGGCCAAGAGACATTCGATGCCTTGTGAGTCTCTCAACAGTATTAAGCAATGAAACAGGTACGTTCAATAACTTGATATCGTTACCAATCTCATACTTCCGTGTAGTATCCAAAATTACTGATCCATTTCCTAGACTATTACTCTCATGGAGACCGAATTCATCTTTTTTTAGTGATAACATGAGATCATTTAGGATCTTTCCCCCTATCTGAGTAAATCCTTTAAAGGTGAGCCATCGTGGATCCTCTTTTATGTACCCGCTTTGAATTAGTTGCCCAATAATCGGGAGGCTCATGCCGCCTTTAGAAAATTTTGGGTTCAAGCTTGCGTCAGGTAGTGGTTGTTGTAGTCTGGTTTTTCTATTGAGACTGTCTATCTTTGATTCTTGTGATAGTGCCGATTGCAAAGTGTACTCTAACTCCTGCAGAGTTGGGGTTTTCTCTCTCAGTACCTCCTTGCCCACCATATCAAGTATTCTTTCTTTCAATCGACTTGGAATTTGATCATTATTCGAATCGATTGAATCATTTTTTTTGCTCGTTTCGTCTTTTCTACCAAAGTAAATAAAGTTCCTTATGTCTGAAGTTGCCTCATGCTGATCCATATGAACTATCCTTCTTATCCAAAATTGGAGGCTCAGTCCATCTCAGACCTTCCAATACTACTTCAATAATCGAAGCCGTGAATTCACCTATCATTTTCTGTGACTTAACAAAGTAGTCGACAGAGATTTCATGTATTTTAGCATCTTTTACAAATACTTGCTGTTCTGCCTGAATTATTCCGTACATCCTATTCACAATTTCCCTCAGTACAGGAAATTTATCTAACTGAGACTCATAACCTTCCGAATTGATATTCTTTTGATAAACTGAACTCTGAGACACTTCGAAGGTCTTATTACCAGTAAACTCATTTTTTAATTTGTAAATGTCTGCTTTGGGTATTTTGTATATGTACTCACTGGACACGTGTTTAATGGCATCTGCAATTATGAGGCTTAATGTCCTGAAACGATTAGCGTACGTGTCTTCTATTTCTAGAAGTTCGAATTTTGATGACTGATGAATACTATGGAAATCGCAAAACCTCGGGACAGCAGCGATTTTATACTTAATCGACCTTGTCCGTTCGGCCTCTCCGATTAAAAGCTCAATGGAATGAATCGCCATTCTTACGCTAACCCCCCTGTCTTGGTCGATGTCAGAATGCTCTCTAGCAATCTGAGCAATTTTTGCCATTGTCTTTAATATATGGACTGGAAGGAATGCATTGGTCACGCCAGGTATTTTTACTTCTTGTGACATAATTAGCATCTCATGCGAAATGTGTTTTGGGTAATGTGTTCGGATATGACTCTTTAGTCTGTCATAAAGTGGTTCTATAATTTTGCCAGAATGAGTATAATCAATAGGATTAGCAGTAGCAACAAACTTCACGTTCGGTCTGAAGATAACAGGATACGAGCCTGTAGTAAATTTTCCTTCTTGAAGGACACTGAGTAAAGCTACCTGTTTTCTAGGATCGAGCACTGGAAGCTCATCAAGACATACGAGTCCGTGTCTAGCCTGAAGCAATTGACCGGCAGAGTATGATTCTATGTCGTATATTTCTACACCTTTCTTTGCGATCTTGATCGCATCGATCTGTCCTACCAGATCCTTTACAGATATATCTGGCGTAGCAAGAATATAGCGATACCGATTCTGACCATCAACCCATTCAATCTTTGTATCCAATTTATGATTTCTTATTATGGTTTCGCTATCCTTTGAAACACTAAATTCTGGGGAAATCCTATTAACGTAAGTGTCATTTAACATCGCAATTAATTCATCTTCGGGAATTGTAACTGGTATATCGTTGGTAAAAGAACCTCTGACCACGGGGATGGAGGACAATAGATTCATTGCAATGGATTCTGCAATCTTTGTCTTTGCCTGACCAATTTGCCCAATGAGAAGGAGATCATGCCCAGACAATAATGCTCTATTTAATGCTGGGATAACATCATCATCATATCCAATGATTCCTCGATATGGATTCTTACCGCTTTCAATCTTGGAAACAAGATTGCCTCTAATCTGTTGTTCAACCGAAGGCGATTTATAATTCATCGTGAGCAGATCCCGAAGCGTTTTAATCTCCTTATAATCAGTGGGAACCCCAATCATTAATTCAGAATAATTTGGGACTGAGGAATAGGAGAGATGTACTAGATCGTTGACAGAATTCATAAGATAACGTCAGGACTTTGGTTGTATATTTATATCCTTAATGATTGATTGTAAAGCGATTGGAAGCTTTTCGTTTCCAGTTATGTTTCTATATTAGTCCATGACCACTCTATGTTAATAATCATGAATCAAAATTGAAAGGATCTATCAGCAAACGCATATCACCAGAATTTCCCCGTTCGAGATATTTTAGAAAGATGGAAAATGCTTTTGCAAATTAGTCATGTAATATAATAGATTCATATTAGAAAAGATATGGACTTAGCATGGTTTTTATTTCGGACTCGTCTTCGTGAATCTGATTTGTCTGCTTCGGAGTATCGTCACATCCTTAGAATATCTGGTAAAGATATTGATGGGAGTAAGAAAATTATTGTTGCTTTAAGTATGGTAAGGGGAATTGGCTATAATATTGCCCAGGTCATACTTCAGTCTCTTAACATAAATTCGTATCTACGTGTAGGATTTTTGACAGAAAACGAACTTAAGGAAATCGAACTAACCATCAAAGACCCTTCAAGGGTAGGGATTCCTCCTTGGTACTTGAACAGAAGGAAAGATATGGATACAGGCGCTGACAAACACTTGATTACGTCTGATCTAGATTTCACGATATCAAATGATATAGAACGTGAAAAGTCTGTAATGAGCTGGCGTGGTTATCGACACATGTTCGGTTTAAAAGTACGAGGGCAACATACAAGGACCTCGGGAAGAAAAGGTGGTGCTGTCGGAGTTAAGAAGTTAACCAAACCAGGAGCCGCCGCACCATCTTCACCATCAGCACCAGCAGGCACTTCGACTGGGCCTAGTTCGACACCTTCCAAGCCAGCGACAGAAGGGGCCGCTGGTGAATCAAGTAAGTAGGTTGTGGGCTGAGAATGGGAGATCCTCGTAAGCCTAAAAAGACATACAGTAGACCAAGAAGAATGTGGACAACGGACCAACTAAGTGCAGAACTCTACTTGATAGGGACTTATGGTTTGAGAAACAAAAGAGAATTATGGAAGGCTCAGACCGAAGTAGCCAGATTTAGAAATCAAGCCCGTGCCTTACTCTCTCTTAGTGCAGAGGCTAGGCATCAGAAGGAAACTCAACTTCTTAGCTACCTTAACCGGTTAGGCCTAGTGAACGAAGGTGCAAGTTTGGATGATATTCTAAATCTCAAGATCGAAGATTTGCTAGAGAGAAGATTGCAGAATATAATAATGAGAAAGACTGGTACTAAATCCCCATATTTTTCAAGACAGATGGTAGTGCATAAACATGTTTCCATTGGTAACCGCTTTGTAAATCTTCCTGGTTATTTAGTGAAGAAGAACGAAGAACAACAGATCTTGGTTCATCTCGACATGCACAAGGGCTCTTCAAATAAGCCCCAAGAGCAGGCCTAACCTACTTCGATACTAGTACTATTTTTCTGCGATCACATCAACATGATCTATTTTTCCGTCTGAATTCATGTCAAATCCTTGGACAACAAGAGCCCAATCCTTTTCGCTTCGATAACTTTTTAGGACTTGTTCACTAAAGTTTGTTAATGCAATAACTGCAGATTTGGTCCCAATTGATCTGACACCCGCAACTATGATTATGCTTCCTCTGCCGCTATAAGGATTCTTTATCTTAGCGATTAGTCCTTGACTATCCGAATTGTAAATCTCATTCGAGTCCCTTACTAAGCCAGCCCAGAAATTTGATTCATTAAATTTTATTGGCAAGTATTTATTAAATTCTGCACTGACGATATTCGTACCTGGACCACCGATCGAAATAATGTTACGATCTTCTAATACTCTCTCTGCTTTGGCATCAGCGTCGAGTTTAACCACAAACTCTCTTGGTATGTTAGTAAGAGTTCCCAAGAAGAACGCTAATTGAACCGCGTAATGACCATCCCTTGCAGAAGACCTATATGGACCATGCGGATCTGGAGCACCTACTACTATAAGGCCATCAAAAGAGTTCTCAGTTATGAATTCATTAAAGAAATCCTTGATGTGGTGATTTCTATTATAAGGATCAACTGTTATATCTGACTGTCGTTCTCCCCATTCCATTTCAATTCCAAACGATGGACAGGTCGATCGGAATAGTTTAGCTGTTCCCCCCCTAATTAGTGCGGTTCCAACATCTTCCAATGCCCCAATGGAGTTCAGTTTGCGGGTGTAATAGTATGCACTCTGTTCATATATTCCAAGCTCCTTGGCAACTTGGGCTGTATACATTGATCTAGATGACAAAAGCTGCATTATCTTCCAAGCAATTGGATTCGATATTATTCGCAGTTGGTCAACATTATCATAGATAATTATTTCTTTTGTCATAAGCCCATTATCTTTGTTGTAGACGAGGCTCTTTTTCTCCAACAAGAACTTCTTCAGAATCTATTATATAATAATATATAGCGGTATAAATCTATTTTTTCGAGTTCATTGTTCGCATCTGGTTCTTAAAAATATTACTTTCATACCCCAATAAATGCATTTGTAACGGTACATATAAAGCTTCATAATTTTTAAAAAGAATCCTTTACTGTTAATTTATCGTGTGTTCAATTATCGGGTACAAGGGCGACCAATATGCGGCTCCTGTTCTTGTAGATAGTCTTAAGAAAATGGAGTATAGAGGATATGATAGTGTAGGGATTAGCACTATCGATGATGGCATGATGCTTGTACGCAAAGGTGTCGGAAAAGTAGCCGAGGTAAACAAGCATTTAGAGTTAAATGAAATGCCTGGTAAGACCGGTATCGGACATACTAGATGGGCAACACATGGAAGGGTAAATGATGTAAATGCACATCCCCACACCGACTGTAGTGGAAGTATAGCGGTAGTTCACAATGGTATAATAGAAAATTACGAAGTATTGAAGGAAGAATTAATCCAAAAAGGGCACTCATTTAAAAGTGATACGGACAGCGAAGTCATTGCTCATTTAATAGAGGAGCATCATTCATCTAATCAGACTGTAAAGTCTGCGATAATAGAAACTTGCAAACGTCTTAAGGGTACATTTGCATTCGTTTCTGTCTTTGAAAATGGGGCACTAAGTGGTGCACGATTCGATGAACCTCTAATCATAGGAGTTGATAAAAATGGATGCTTTATTTCTAGTGATGTTCTGGGATTTTTGCAATACACAGATAAAGCAATATTCCTTGACAATAGAGATATTGTAATTGCAGATAAGTCTGGAATTCAATTATTTGATTTCGATGGGAATATCGTAAGTAGGTATCCAACACAAATTGCATGGGAGCTTGCCGCAGTTGATAAGGGGAGATACGCACATCATACTTTAAAGGAAATACATGAACAAGGCAAGATCATAGCAGAATTCAACAATAGAGATAATGGTAGACTAACTCAATTTTGCAATGTTTTATCCAAGAGCCAGAGCGTGTATATTACAGGCAGTGGGAGTAGCTATCACGCAGCACTAATTGGCAAATACCTTTTAGCAAAATACCCCAAGATCAGGGCAGAATGCGTAATGTCTAGCGAGTTCCAATATGTGCAAGATCTTATTGATGATCATACTGCAGTAATTGCTATCTCACAGAGTGGAGAGAGTGCTGATGTCCTACAAGCAGTAAAATCAGCGAAACAAAGAGGTGCTAGTATTATATCCATAGTCAATATTACAACATCATCGCTTGCTAGAATCAGTGATTGCTTTTTGGAAATTGGATGTGGTCCAGAAATAGGTGTGGCGGCCACTAAGAGTTTTACTTCGCAGCTCTCAGTTCTGTATAGAATTGTCAATAATATCGGTAATGAACACAGATTTCAGAATAGTTTGGGCAATTTGACAAAAGCTATCGAAGCAACTCTTTCGATTGAATCAGAAATAAAAAAAATCTCTGAGAAAATAAAAAACGTTAAGGATATATATATTATGGGTAGATCATTGCATTATCCCATAGCGCTTGAAGGTGCTTTAAAGATTAAAGAATTATCGTATATACATGCCGAGGGAATCGCAGGTGGGGAACTTAAACACGGACCATTAGCAGTAGTTGATAGAAATACATTGGTATTCGTGATCAATCCGTCCGATTCGACCTACAGCGATATTATTTCAAATGCGCACGAGATCAAAGCCCGTGGTGCCAAGGTAATTGGTATTTCAGATCTTAAAAATAGTATATATGACCACCTTATTGAAATCCCAGCTGTGGAGGAGATACTCTATCCGCTCGTAGAAGTAATTCCGTTTCAGCTTTTAGCTTATTACCTTGCCCTTATGAGTAACGCAGATCCTGATTATCCCCGCAACTTGGCTAAATCAGTGACTGTGAAATGATGAAACTGGATTGCATTCTAGCTGAGTTCCTATAAATTTCGTAAGCTTGGATGTTGAGTATCAGACGACTTAACTATAAATAGAGATAAAAATTAAGAAAATTAGCTTTATTGAGATGAGTATAGGTACTGGTAAACGAGATTATGACGTTATAGTCGCAGGAGGAGGCCTGGCTGGAATGATTACAGCATGTTCGGTTGCCTTTTACTCAAATCAATCTCTTAGAATTCTTGTTATAGATAGAAATCCGCTGTCGAGCTTAGGAAAGAAGACGGTTACAGGCTGGATATGTGGTGACGCAGTTGGTAAAAATGCAGTTGATTACATGTCTAACAGGATTGGAATCAGATGGAAAAATCCTGAAATTGAACACTATGTAAAAGGAGTAGTTGCCTACTCTCCAGACCACGAAACTGCCATCTCTTTCGATGGAGAGGGATATCTTCTAAATCGGAAGATTCTGCCACAAAAGCAAATGAACGACGCTCTTAAACTTGGAATTGAAGTTAAGGATAGAGTTGCTTTGAGATCTTTGCTTTTTGAAGATAACTCGATAGTTGGTGTTGTAGGTGAGGAGGTCGGTACGCGAGAGACATACAAGCGCACTGCGAAATTGATCATAGATTGCACTGGGGTGACCTCCGTTCTCAGGGCAAACTTACCTATTAAATCAAATATAGAAAGGAGAATTAACAGAAATGATTTAGAGGCCACTGGTCGATACATCTATACTTTCAAGATTGCCCAAGATGACAAGACTTATTTTGACCCGGACTACTGTATCATTCATTTAGATCAACAGATAGCTCCAGGGGGTTATGCATGGGTATTCCCCAAAGGAGATAACAAGGCGAATATAGGCCTTGGCGTACAACAGAAGGCATTCGAGACACTGAATAAACAAACTGGTACAAAAAAAGACTTGAAATTGTTGATAGACGAGTATGTTCGATCTAACCCGGTATTAAAAGATCTGAAAATGACCGATGAGGAATCTGACCAAGGAAATTCGTGGGGAACATGGCAAGTATCAGTTCGCAGACAGAATGACTGTCTTGTTGCTAATGGGTACATTCTTGTAGGAGACGCCGCATGGATGCCTAAACCTATTGATGCCGGTGGAATTGGCCCTGCGATTATAGCTGGTACCATTGCAGGGAGAGAGGCAGTTCAAGCAATCCAACAAAATGATGTTAGTGAAAAAGGTCTATGGAATTACAATAAGAATTTTATTGATGAATACGGGTACAAGACTGCAGGTTTGGAGGTGTTTCGTAGAATGTTACAGGACCTTAGTAATGATCAAATTAATTATGGTATGAAGCATTTTCTGTCTAAAATGGATGTTGAGAAAATTACGAATGGTGAACATCCAGAATTTACTGCGGTTGACAAGTTATCAATGTTTATAAAGGGAGTAGTTAATCGAACACTGGCTGAAAACCTGAGTCATACATCTAAAATGAATAGGAAATTGGTAAATCATTATCATAACTTTCCTGAAGAACCCGGGGGGTTCGCTCAATGGCATCTGACATTGGAACAAATTCTGAAGGAGGCATTCGCAAAGTTTCGAAACTAACGGTAATTTCTGATTTAATTAGGGTTTGACTCATAAAAATGCCTAAGTGGGTTTGTTCATTGTTGCTTTGTCAAGATGCTGTTTGAGGTCATCCATCGCCATCATAATCTTCTGTCGTCGCTTTTCTTCTGTGACAAGTGCTCGTATATCCTCGATCAAAACTTTAGCAATATCTAACTTCCTTCGTAGGCCTGATACAAGGTTATCAAATGCTGCAAATGGATAAACCGAGGAATAGATTTCTTCCATAACATAAAACAATTTTGTGCTCTCTTCAGATTTTCCAGCCCTCAGACTATCATAGATCATTCTTTTAAGTTCACCTACGCAATCAAGCATTCCCATTAAATATGCCGGTCCGGAAACACCAAGATCTTTCTTGCTCGGCAGGACTTTGTCTTCCGCTATGGATCTTAACATATAAGCCTCGACTAGTTCTTGTTCTGGAACAACAATATACTTATAAAGATCAGTTCTAGCTTGTGCTCGCAAGGCATCTAACGTAGCCTTAGCTTTATCCATTCGCTCTCTGGCTTTATCAAAGTCAGACCTATGCAGAGAGACTATGGAATTGCTGCAATCATTAATTACGTCTCTTGTGTTTTTAATCAGACTATCCCGTCTCCCTTCTATATCCTTAAGACTATCGTCAATTTCCTCCAAGGAGGCTTTCACATTTGTGAACAATGGCCTTCCAATATATCCGATTCAATATAGAGATTTCCACACATTAGGACTCGAAAAATTTGGATGAATGGATACAAATATCGGTAAGTTGTTTAGCATTAGTATTATGAGCGCGAAGAAAAAAGAGTTGAAGGAAAAGGCAAACGAAGAGCGCCTTTCCAGGACTATTGTTACGTTAGAATCGATTATTAAAAATCGAGATATTCAGAGAAATACCAGGAATTTGGTGAAAGATGTTCTTTCTACTCTTACTGATGAAAAGGGAGGTAGTATTTCGGTCAGGGCAGCCAATGCAATAAGTATGTTGGAGAGTCTAACTCAAAGCAGACAGATGGAATCCCATATCAGGACAATGCTATGGCAGGTAGTTTCTACTCTAGAAAGCATAAGAGAATAACCACGAGTTGGTTTTACGATGTTGAGTAGACCTTATTGAGTAGCGATCCAAGCTAGGTTACATGAAGATGCAAAAATAGGAATTTATGTGATAAAGGGGAAAATTATAATCATTCATTTGGCCAATTTTTACAATACTCCGACAATGAGGACTAGAATTCTTAAATATTTAAGGGCTAAGTTATTAGCGCAGAGCGAATAAATTAAATGGTAGGGTTACGAGACCAAAATAAAGGTATTTGAATTGTGAGTATTAGTGACTATGTAGAGGTATCCAAGCCACGTATCGTAATAGTACTAGTAATCACTGCAATCACATCATTGCTTGCTGGTAGTAGATTTGATAATACCCCCAACGTAGGTTGGGATGTCTCGTTTTGGCAAGTAGGATTTCTTGCCTTGGCAGGAGCGCTAGCATCGATGGGATCGAGTGCTCTTAATCACTATTATGATCGAGATATAGACAAAATAATGATTAGAACTTCGCACAGACCTCTGCCTGCTGGTAGATTACTTCCACGTAATGTGTTAGCATATGGCTTAGCTACTTGTATTTTGGCTGTGATCGTTGCTTGGATTACCTTAAATCCAGTAGCAACTGGAATGATTATACTTGGAATTTTCTTTTACGTTATTATATATACACTTTGGCTTAAACGTAGCAATGCGTCTAATATAGTCATAGGTGGTTTCGCAGGCAGTGCTGCTTCTATGGCTGGATGGGCAACCGCCACTGGATCTATAGATCTTTTAGGCTTTTTAGTAGGTTGGATCGTTTTCATGTGGACTCCACCACATTTCTGGTGTTTGGCTATAAAGGCCAAAGAAGAATATGCTAGTGTCAACGTTCCGATGTTACCTGTTCTAGTTGGGAATCAAAAGGCCGCTAGCTATATCTTTTTAAATACACTTATCCTTCTACCTTACTCCATTTCATTGTATTTTTTTGGCCTTGGATTAGTATATACGATAATAGCCGCTTTTTCCGGTTCATTGATGTTGATCTATCATTATAAACTAACAAAAAATGCCACGTCGCAGTATGCTTGGAAGGCTTATAAAGTTACAGCTCCATATTTGGTAATAGTCTTTATAGGGTTAGCATTGGATGCTCTCTTTTACTACCGATTGTAACACGGATAAAGCGGATCTATAGACCTAATATGACAAGTCGCAGGACAAACCCTCTTCCGACCACGTAGACATTGAGCTTGAATATTCTAAGCTTTTTCTATTCTACGCTTGTCCTTAGCTACCCAAGATACCCTGATTAGTCCGTATATTTCAAGATCTAACAATGTCTTATCCAAGTCAGCATGAGTAAGTGGAATATTATCCCTCGTCAAACTATTCATAAGATCTACGTCGGTGATATTGCCTACCTCCTTTATCTTCTCAAAGATCAAATTGCGCAGAGGATATTTCATCTGATACTTCAAAGTATACATTGGCTATATATCAACAATATGAAAGCAGGAATCCATGTTGATGACTGGAATGAGTTATTGCAAGTTGATAATGCAAATGTGCAGCATTAACATTATCAACTATAGAACGATTTGTCTGTAGGCCTTGGAATGCTGTAAGTAACTGACCTTCGCATATTTTCGTACCAATCCTCAATGTCTTTAGTTATAGATGGTTTCACATGATGGAGAGCGCTTTTGAAGTCATCCCTCGAAATTATCATTGATTTGTTACGCATGGCATTGACTGCTGCTTCTCTAGTAAGTGCCACCAAGTCGGCCCCACTGAATCCTTTGGTTGAATATGCAATTTCCTCAAGCTTTACTTCCTCCGTTAAAGGCATAGAACTAGTCAAGATTTTAAGAATTTCATATCTACCATTTTCGTCAGGAGGAGAGATGTACAAGATAAGATCGAGTCTACCAGGACGTAAGAGGGATGTATCAATTAAATCAGGTCTGTTTGTAATACCAATAACAATAACACCAGCACTTCCTGAGTCATCCATTTCTGTCAGCAATTGAGAAAGGACTCGTTCGTTTCCTGACAAATCATCCTCGCCTCTTGGCCTTGCCAAAGAGTCCAACTCATCAAAAACGACTACGCAGGGCGATGAAGCTTTCGCCTTTCGAAATATTTCTCGGATCGCTTTTTCTGATTCTCCTACCCATTTAGATAATATCTCAGGGCCCCTCACCACAATAATATTAGCACTGCTTTCGGTTGCAAGTGATTTAGCGATCAGAGTTTTTCCACAGCCAGGGGGACCAAAGAGAAGAGCTCCTCTAGGAGGTTTAATGCCCATTTTGGTAAACCTTTCGGGCTCCTTGATTGCCGTAATCAAGTTATCGTAGAGAGTCCTCTTGGCTTCGTACAATCCACCCACATCGTTCCATCTTACCTTTGCGACTTCCACATAGAATTCTCGCATCGCAGTTGGAATAATTTCCTTCATCCCTTCTCTAAAGTCCTTATTTCTTATTTCCATCGTCTCAAGCATCTCTCTTGATATTTTATCGCCTTCAAGGTCAATTTCTGGCAAATACCTTCTGAGGGCCTTCATAGCCGCTTCTCTGCAGAGAGCTTTAATATCGGCACCGGTATAGCCATGAAGTTCAGCTGCCAGACTTCTAAGGTCAATGTCATTGGCAGCTAGTGGCATACCACGAGTATGTATTTGAAGAATTTCAAGCCTGCCCTCAGCATTGGGCACTCCTACCTCAATCTCCCTATCGAATCGTCCAGGCCGTCTCAGAGCAGGATCAATACTCTCGGGTCTATTTGTCGCCCCAAGAACTATCACATTCCCTCGTTCTGACATACCGTCCATGAGAGCTAGCAATTGAGCGACAACCCGCTTTTCTACATCACCAAATGCTTCTTCTCGTTTTGGTGCAATAGCGTCTATCTCATCAATAAAGATTATACTTGGAGCAGAATCCCGAGCTTCCTTAAAGATATCTCTCAAACGGGCTTCAGTCTCGCCGTAATACTTGTTGACGATTTCGGGACCGTTTATAATGTAAAAATTAGCTTCTGATTCAGAGGCGAGCGCTTTTGCGATCAGCGTCTTTCCACAGCCTGGGGATCCGTACATAAGAATTCCGTTGTGTGGTTCAATCCCTAGTCGTGTAAAGACTTCCGGATGCCTTAATGGTAATTCCACAATCTCTCTGAGACGCTTTATCTGATTTTTGAGCCCGCCGATTTCTTCATATGTTATTCGTGGTCTCTTATCAAGAGTTGACTCGGATAGAATGCTGAGCTTAGTAGAACTATCGATCTTTGCAATTGACTTTGGAACTACTTTTTCCACCTTAAAGTCCATCGAGTTACCTAGAATAATCACAGATATCTCATCGCCTGCTGTAACAGGATAACCACGCAACCTGTTTTTGACAAATTCGCAAAACTCCTTATCTATTACAACGTTACTGTTAGCTAGGGGTAGCAGAACTACCGTTTTTGCAGGCTTTGCCCTAATAGGCTTTATCGAAAGCAGATCATTGATACCGATACCCGCGTTTTTCCTCGTTTGTCCATCAATTCTAATAATATCGCGATCCTGCTCATCATCTGCCTGCCATCCTATCACTGCAGTATTCCTTTTGCCTATTAATTCAATCACATGGCCTGGTTCTACGCCAAGCTGACGCATATATTCGGGATCTATCCTAGCTCTTCGCTTACCCACGTCGCGATGTCTTGCTTCCGCTACTCTCAATTGAATTTTCTTGAAAGATCCCTGATCTTTATTTTTCTTGCTTTGAGGTCTTTTCAAATGTGCAGCAGTGCAGCCTCCGGCCCAAGTTCATTCATACACTACTTCATTCTTACTGACTGCCTACTAACGCTAACCACATCAATTTCGCCAACTCCTTCAGTATTCTTGATGGATTCTTCTAGCATATCCATTTGTCCTTCCCTATCATCTATTAAAAAATCTCCTAAAAGAGCATTAACTCCAAATGCTATGGGCTCTCTTGCGTGAGTCTTGAGCTCCATTCCTTTCGGAATTTTGTCATTAAGCGTATTCACCAACTTGTCAAGATCTGTATCTGCCTCTGCTGGGAGAATTTTGATTCTTGCTACCAATCTAGTCATCTAAGGTCCCTCTAAGCCGCAACCGACACACTTGTAAGCCCTAGCAAACTCTCTACAACTTTGACAGCGCCAAATCAGGACATAACCACAGTTCGGGCAATAATACTTCACACACTCATCATTTGGCATAATTGGCCGATTACAAGATGTACATACTGGCAATTGTAAAGGCTTCGACATGATTATAACTTTTGGAGATTAATATCCGAATTTATATCTTGCTTAATCGAACAGACGTCTGAACTCATTACTTAGGACAGACTTTATGATTGTTGTTGCTTTTTTTGCTGTGATAATTCTAGACAATGCCGTTGAGTGAAAGTCAAAGTCTCCTGACTTTGAGATGAAATCGATTTCTGACCTGGAGATAGATGTAAATACTTCATCTAAGCCCTTGTTATCCATTCTCTCAAAGAGCTTCCTTGCTAATAGCATTTTATTGAATTCGGAATTAAATATTGAAAACCAATCCATCTCGTATTCCTTTAGAGCTTCCTGCTGACCTGAATTAATTGCTGTTGCAATAGATCTGCCGGCAAGTATACCGCCCATACCGCATGTGAAAATTCCACCAGCTGTTGTTGGTTTCGTTTGACCGGCTGCATCTCCCACTATCAAATATCTAGATCCACACAAAAA
>JARBAU010000370.1 GCA_029237525.1 Nitrososphaerales archaeon
AAGTAAAGTTTTTTGCGCAGAATTTTGAAAGGCCTCACCATTTGTGCATACAATCAAGTCTTTAGACCAATTATAAGTAGTCTGAATAAATTGAAAACCCTGAACTTGTTCACCTATAACAGCCAAGGGTTTGTCTCGTAATTCATATCCATCACAATAGGGGCAATGAAATAAACTCTTGCCATAGTAGTCAGAAATATTTTCTATACTTGGTAAAACATCTTTTAGACCTGTAGCGATTATTATGGTCTTGGATTGATATCGTTCATCATTCTCTGACGTTAATAATTCAAACGGTAGTTTACTGTTTTCATTATTTTTGATTACTGAAGTTACTTCTCTTTTCGCATATCTAACAGAAGGATATCTACCTATTTCATTGTGAGCAATTTCTCTAAATTCTTTTGGTTTTATCCCGTCACGTGTAATAAATCCATGGGATTCCTGTGTAACAGCATTTCTGGGAGTGTTGTTATCAAGCAATATAGTATTTCTTCTTGCTCGTCCTAAGATAAGAGCAGCATTTAAGCCCGCAGGGCCTCCACCAATAATAGCACAATCAAATAACGTGCCTATTCGAGCGTAAATTAGAATTATTAGTTTATATACTTTACTTTCGCATTCCATTGTCTGCTGTTTTTTATTCTGGTTACCCAAAAACATGGGCAGTGTTAGTCTGTTTTGCTAGGAATTGTTAAAACACACTGATGTCGTTCACACCGGTTTGGGATTATTAGATGAATGGTAACGAGTAATAAGCAAAGTAGTTACGAACCAAAATTAAAAATATAATAAAACACTTGGTATTGTCGCATATACGTATGACAATATCAATTGACAAATCAATTGAGCAAGAGCAAAAGAATACTATTACTACTACAACTATAAGACAAGCAAAATACAAGATAAACCCGCTAATTTCACATAGATGGTCTCCAAGGTCTATGACAGGCGAAGAATTGGATGACGATACTATAATGAGTCATTTTGAAGCAGCAAGATGGGCCCCTTCCTCATACAATAATCAACCATGGAGATTCATATATGCTAAGAGAAACACATCACATTGGGACAAACTATTCAACTTGTTAGCAGAGCCCAACAAAGTTTGGACAAAAAATGCCGCTGTATTGGTTGTGGTTATAGCTAGAAAGAATTTTGAACATAATGGAAAATATTCTATAACACATCAATTTGATGCTGGAGCTGCATGGGAGAATCTAGCTTTAGAAGCATCATCAAGAGGACTAGCAGTACATGCAATGCAAGGGTTTGATTATGAGAAGGCTAGAGCAGATTTACAAATTCCTGATAACTTTGATATTATGGCAATGATTGCGATTGGTAGGAAAGGGCAAAAGGATAATCTTCCGCCACAGCTACAGGAAAGGGAACAGCCAAATGATAGAAAACCTTTAACAGAAATTATAATGGAAGGGCAGTTTAGAAAATAATAGTGGTTGTTATCATGGAATTACTCAATCAAGGAGCCTTAAAATGATAAATCACTATCTCTAAAGTCCATATCGTTCATGGTGGAACTACATATCTCCAGAATGGAAGTATTAATGTGGGTATCTGATGTAATGATGATGTTGTTGTCCAGGTCCACTTGGTTTTAAAGGTAAGAAGGAGTTGTATTCTCAATGCAGGACCCCTGAAAAAAGTTAGTAAATGGATTCTATTTTTTTAGAATGCTTTGTTGTAGCAGGCCTTTACATCTGCTAGTGTGAAGTCACTATCTGTTGCAGCTGCGTTTTCACACCTTGATAAACTCTTTATTTGTTTCTCAGATACAGCATCAGGACTTCCTAAAGTCAAGCCATGTGCTTCATAAGAATTTGTTTTCTGTGGTTTTGTAGAGGTAGGCTTGTCTTTAGCCAAAGATACTTGAGGAGCAGTACCATATTCAGTTTGTTTTTTGGCTGCAATTGCATGTGCAGAGCTTATCAGACCGCTTACAGCTATAAACGATGAAGCTATGGCAATAGTAAAGAGTGCTGCCATTATTGTTCTGTTAGTAACCATTATTGACAATGGGAACTCCAATATTCTTAACGACTATGGAAGTAAGTAAAATCAATTAGATACCTTAGATGCTTCTAGTAGGCGGTAACGATTCAATGGATTATTAAATTAAATCAGTCTAAGCAAAAATTATTAAAAACAATTTCTTAAAGCAATGAACTATCAAAATGAGATGTATCTATGGCATAACGACCAGAGCCAAATGGTTTGTGTGCCTTGTGACGTATGCATATCCCTTTACATACCATTTACTGTATGCTATATTGAGTATTATATCAATCTGCGGAGCTAATTATGGGTTAATTATAAACTGTTGACTCAAAGTAATCTACCTGTTTTGCGGTACTTTGATAAAAACATATTTATCTAAATTAGCATATGTGAGTACATGACATCTTCTTCTCCTTCTTCTTTTGATAGTGAACAATTTAAGACAGAACAGCGTCAAGGATGGGATAGTGTTGCTCAAGGCTGGAACGAATGGTGGAAAACAGTTGAAGTTGCTGCACAAAAGGTAAATGACAGACTAGTAGAACTTGCAGAAATTAAACAAGGCCAAAAGGTATTAGATATAGCAACAGGAATTGGAGAGCCAGCAGTAACAGCAGCAAAAAGATTATTCCCTGACTATGCCAACAAAACTGGTGATAATGGAAATCGAGGTCATGTACTAGCCACAGATATTTCATCAGAAATGCTGACAATTGCAAAACAAAGAGCTGCAGAATTGGGATTGCAAGACATAATTGAGTTCAAAGTGGCTGATGCGGAAATGCTAGAATTATCGGACTCATCATTTGATGCAGTACTTTGTAGGTGGGGGTTGATGTTTATGCCAAATTTAAATACTGCTTTGGTACGCATATACCAAACTTTAGTACCAGGTGGAAGATTTGTGTTTGCAGTTTGGGCTGAAGCATCAAAGGTTCCTTTCATAAGTTTTCCAATGAACATTGTAATGCGTGAACTGCATATTCCATCACCACCTCCTGGAATCCCAGGCCCATTTGCTCTAGCAGACATCAGTATTCTACAACATGCTCTATCTAATGCGGGATATACAAGTATACACTTTGAAAGACTTAATGTAACCTTTGAATTTGCTACAGTAGAAGATTATATCAATTATACCAAAGCTACTGCTCCAATTAAGACTATGTTGAGCAAAGAATCAGTGGAGCGGTTAGAAGAAGTATGGAGTATAGTGGAAGAGCAAGTAAGAAACAACTATACTGATGGTCATAGTGCTAATCAGTCCGTGAAAATGGATAATGAATGCATCTGTGTGATTGCTAACAAATATTAATTCTGTGGTCTACTATATGACAAATATAAAATACAGCATAGGATAAGTGTAAGAAAGGAGCAGAAGTTTTTGTCTCATGAGCAGAATCTTTGCGATTCATGAATATGAACTGACGCATGATACAGACAGTCAAGAGTTCGAACAAGTCTTAAAAGATATCCTACTGAGCAAAGAGCTGGACATGCCTAGGCTGGAGTCAAGACATTTTCTGAAAGGATACAAGGGTCAAAGAAAAAACAAGAATTCGGTTCTATGAGTATTTGAAAGCCAAGAGACAGGCGGTATCGGGGAATTATTCATTTTTTGTTAATAGTATTTCAACTAATTTAGCTTTATATTTTTTGGAAATTGTGATGCAAAGGCATAGGGGTCATATTACCTGATTTAGAACTTATCCGGACTAAACATAATAGGTCTGTCGCAATATCTACAATTAGGTATTGTAGTCGTTCACCTTTGTTAATAAAAGTAATCTGACAATTATAGCATAAAGCCGAGTCACCGCTTACAATGAGGGTTCTACTTCGACATTTGAACCATATCCTCATATATTTGCCTGGATATATTGTTATAAATCTTGGACCTCAGATTATATCCTTAGTTATATTGTTAATGGATAACGTTGATAGTGCCCTGCTTAATAACAAGCGGGTGAAATGAATCCTTAATGCAATGTAATGTTGTAATGTTGTAACGTTGTAGAGTTAAGATGATCACTCGTACACTAAAAAGACGATAACTGTTACTACAAAGTTCAATCTCCCAACAGTGACTTTAGATGGCCAAAAATATTGTTTAATCATTCATCCAGTTTAGACCAGGCTCGATCCGTTTCCTATTCCTCGAGTACTTTATGAACAAATGAGATTGCAACTGATCCTTCGCCCACTGCAGATGCAACACGCTTGATGCTGCCACCTCGAACATCGCCAACTGCGAACACACCTGGCAAACTGGTTTCAAGCAGATATGGTGGGCGCATGAGGAGCCAACCTGCTGTGCTAAGGTTCTCTGGTGATAACTCTGAGCCCGTCTTTATGAAGCCTTTATCGTCAAGTGCGATACAACCATTGAGCCAATGGGTGTTTGGATCGGCGCCGGTCATGACAAATATATGGCTTATTTCGTGCTTCTCAGTCTGTCCTGTTTTACCGTTACGCCAATAAACGGATTTGAGGTGATTATCTCCTTCTAAGGCCACAATCTCAGTCTGAGGTCGCAATGTGATCGTAGGGCTATTCTCTATCCTACGAATCAGGTATCGCGACATAGTATCAGCCAAACCGGCGGACCTGACTAGCATATGTACATGCTTTGCAGTCTGTGCTAGAAACACTGCAGCCTGGCCAGCTGAGTTTCCTCCACCGACTACAATTACTTCCTCTCCTCCACATAACTGTGCTTCCACAAAAGTCGCACCGTAATAAACACCCGCACCTGCGAATCTGGACATGTTTTCCAACGGTAGCTTTCGATATTGCGCGCCGGTGGCAATCACAACAGTACGAGTAGAAATTCTAGCCCCATTCTCAAGTTCAATTATGTACGGTTTGTGGTCGCACAGGAACCGTGTGGCCTTTGCAATGAGCATATGTGCACCGAACTTTTGAGATTGAATGTACGCCCTCGATGCTAGCTCCTGACCTGAGATCCCGGTAGGAAATCCCAGGTAATTTTCGATTCTTGAGCTTGAACCAGCCTGACCACCAGGAGAACTCGTTTCCAGTACCATAACATCTAGTCCTTCTGAAGCGCCATATACTGCAGCCGCCAGCCCTGATGGACCGGCTCCGATGACGACGACATCGTGTACTTGGATTTGGTCGATAGACTCGTTGAAGCCAAGGCAATCTACGATTTGTTGGTTACCAGGATTGCGGAGTACTATTTGGCCTCTACAGATTAACACTGGTATTTCACTGGCAGAAATTTGGAAACTATCCAACAGATTCTGTACGTCAGGGTCATGTTCCAGGTCTATGTATGAGTATGGGTGTCCATTGCGCATTAGAAACTCTTTGATCCGCAAAGTACCGGCAGAATGTGTTGATCCTATGAGGACAATGCCTCCAACACCAGCTGCTATTAACTCTACTCTGCGTAGGATGAAAGCCCTCATCAATATATCGCTGAGCTCAGCATCAGTCTGTACCAAACTGAGGATCTGTTGGTGATCCAGTTCGATTACTTTACCTTGCTTAGTAGCACGCACTCGAAATAATGACCGGCGGCCAGAGAGCATATCGACCTCTCCAGTGAATTCACCATAACCTTGGACAGTCAAAAGGGTCTCATAGGCACCGAAGGGACGTACAATTTCCACTTCGCCTGTAATCACAACAAAGAACGGTACCGATGTATCTCCCTGTTCTATTAGCACTTCACCAGACTGTATTGAGCGCGTACGTCCATATGTTGCAATACGATCGATCTGAGCCGATGTTAATTTCGGAAATATTTTCTCAATACGAGAACTGGTTAGAGGGAGCCCTCTTCGTTCATTACTCATAGTTGTTACTTGTAGTGCAATTGCTACTCATAAATTATCGCTCAGATACTTCTATCTTTATCTGACCTATTACACTTACATTTTTGAATCTGTTATGGATAAAAATGCTGCAGCTGCAGTAGAGCAACAATGCAGTTATATCAAATGTTTCAAATATTGCCGTCATTATCTAACATGGTATATCAACGAAAGAATTATGACGCGACTACTCTAACTGTAATTGCCCAAACATAGTCGTCTTCTTCTTTTAACCGTCATTCATCACTTTACCTTTCTCACTTCTATATCCTATTATTCTGTGTGTCTCTCTCTATGTTGAGAAGAATTGCTGGAATTGCTGCAACAATTCGTGACTACCATCAATCTTAAGTTTACCAGACATCATTGCCGCTGCCGGCTGCATCTCTCCGTTTACAATTTGTATCCAGGATTGTGAGTCTGAATGTACCCTCAGGTCAGCATTACCTACAATTCCTTCTTGAATTTGGAGTTTACCGTCAGAAATGACCAAGGTGGCTGAAACTTCTTCTTTACCGACAAATTTAAAATGCACGGCCATAGTGATGCCTTTTATCTTCTCTGGATTAATGCCTATATTCAACGCATTTAGAAAGCCAGAAATTGACGTGGGTCTGTATGGAGTGTGAACATAACGTGCCTCCTTGTTATGATTTCGCTTAACAACGGATTCTGCCCTAGTACCTTGAATTACATAAATGGGTTCGTCTTTTTCTCTTAGTGGTTTGACTATCTGCTCAACATATTTTTTCCTGTTTGGAATGTAAGTGTATAGGACATCTTCACCAGCTGGACATACGGCCATACAGTAAGCTGATTTGTAATTGGCACCGGTAGAAAGTGATTGCCACATCGATGCAGTTTCACTATCACGGAATTTAGACCGGTATTCCTTAATGTCTTTCGATGACACTAATCCCTCTACCCAATCTTGGAAACCTCCGTTGAACTCTCGATAGTTATGGGTGAAGCAGGCCAAGAAGTCGAGCTTACCGTCGGGATGAATTGCGCCTACCGGGCATACAGAAACGCATAGTTGACATCCAATACATGGATTGTAGTCAAGAGGCTGGTTGTATCTATCAAGTTCTGCATCTATAAGGATGGAGTCTAGTAAAATGAAGTTCCCATATTTTGGATGAATCACATTACGATTAATTCCCATATGACCAAGACCAGCCTGTACAGCAACGAGTTTATGACTTATGTCCCAGATTTTTTTATCCGGCCAGCGATTCATATCCATAGGGAATCCTACAGGTGGAATAACACCCCTTACTCCATGTTTGTTAAGGCGGCGAAGGATCTTCCTTGAAATCTCTGAAATTTTTTCACTTGTCAGATGAAATTCTGTATTGGCTATATAGCGAGGTGGACTCTGCACGTTCTCTCGATTCATTACTCGTATAATTGAAATAATGCTGCGAGTTTTAGGATAGATCCTAAGAATTCCCTCTCGATCTGATTCGAGAGCCTTGCGTTCAATCTCTACAAAGCCGGAGTCGTCTGCTCCTTCTTCTAAACATATCTCCCGCATCAGCTCTGCTGAAAGTTTGTTTGTAGTTGATCCTTGCGAACTTTGGTTATTACTCAAAAGATCCAATCATCCTCCCTGAGCTTTTCCTGGGCTTCGCTCTCATGGGAGCGCTCGTCTCTAAATTGGGCTCTAGATCTTTTGTAATCTTGATCTACTTCCATAGCTTCCTTCTGCCTCGTTCAATAATTTAGTACTTGATTTAGATATCATTTTCATACTACATATTAAAAGTATAGTTTATAAGTCTCACGTAACCAGATACATAGTTAGTTACTGAATGGATAGGTAGATAGAGAGTGTGAAAGAATGAATGATAGACGCAACAAAAAATAACAACAATGACTGCTCCATAATAGAAACGGTTTATAATATGCCAAAGCTCAAATCATGTCCAATCGAAGCGGCGTTTAGAATTATTGGAAAAAGATGGACAGTCCTTATCATAAGAGAAATTCTTAGAGGTAATACACAATTTAATCGCTTTATGGAAAATATACAAGGCATATCACCAAAGGTTCTTACGGAACGTTTACGCGAACTCGAGCAACTTGGGATTCTTAGAAGGAGAATCGTGTCAGAGTATCCACTCAGAGTAGAATATAGTTTGACTGACATGGGCAAAGGATTTGAGCCGGTATTATCGAGTGCGGCTTTGTTTTCTATGACATATATGCCTAGGACAGTCTTTAAAGATGGGAAACCAAGAACACCAGAGCAATTATTATCAGGTCAACTATAAGTAAGTAATTAATAAATAATCTAATGCTACTGCCGGTATCAAAACATAAGTCATCAAATCTTCTCATTCACGATGCTAGTGCTATTGTTTTTTTATTGTTATTCAAATATCAGTAGCTGCTGCGATTGTCATATCTGACAATTTACTATACTAACGCAGACTTTTCATTATTGTGCAGCATAATTTTTTAATTACGTTCATGAAGATAGGTATCATTAGCCTCGTGTCACTATTATTATTATCAAATCATCCCGAATGGCCAAGGATGAACCAAGTTCCTAAATAAACAGATTACTTGTGCTAACAGGGCTAAATCAATACCTGAAAATGCAACAATAAGAAAAGAGTACGTCAAATGTGGAAAATAGGTGCGCGAACCAAAACATGGGCCATACTAGATACTGGTTAAGCCCAATAGAAAGGATTATCATTCTTTTGCTTTTCTTTACTGGTTCCATTGTTATTCGACTATTATCTTCTGCCTGTCCTGGATCTCGGTCCACGTAAATGGTCATGGCGATGTGTTTGATTGATTCATTCAGATTGTCACTAATGTTTTGGCATTAGGTTCGAATTAGGCCTTCTTTTCAACTTCGATAAGGATGTCTCCCACAGTGTCCTCAATTGCAATCAGTTTAACTTTGCCCAATGCTAGGATCGCATCCAGTTCATCTTTCTAAACGACGCGATGGATTGCCTTCTAAATTCTTGAAGTAATATTGACATAATACTACCACCGATTCGTTGATTGACTCGTTATTTTCGAGAGAGGATATGCCATATAACAAATGACCAAGTTACTAAGTAGGGAACAGGATATAGCAGAGTTGAAAGACTTAGTGGACGAACTTCGTTCTGAAAATTGCATTAAAGTAACGGACATAATCTGTGAACATTTGCGAGATTGGATGAATTATCAGATGTCTAGCCTATTGCAACCTTAATACTAACCCGACTTCGAAAAATAAAATTCTCCCTGTACTACCCTTATTAAAGCACATTGAATGCCCGTCATTGATGCTGCGATCGTCTGCTTAATAGAATCATCTGACCGTGTATTCTCCTTTTTAGTAAAGTAGTAGGTAAACTTAGACCAATTAAGATAAATGTCGTTACACATTATTGATGTAATTGTCATGTTCTTTGCACAGAAAGAGCTTTAGCTTTGGACGTTTAGCTGCATTGCCTGGTAGCATAGTAAGTTTTGAGTCTCAGTAGAGGAGAATTAGAAACTCTGTATAGAAAAGAATCACGTGCTGGTCTAAAGGAGAGGCTATTGCTTGTTCTCAAGGTTGAATGCGATGGTATGATCCCAGGTTATGTTGCAAAGGAGCTGCACAGAAGCAGAACGTGGACTTCTAATTGGCTTGCACGATATCATAAAGAAGGCATAGATGGACTAGAGAGTAGACCTCTAAAGCGATTGCTGTTAGAATAAGAAATAAGCTGAAGCAAAGAAAACAGGGGTGTACTACACAACAGGTAGCCGAAATGATTGTAAAAGAAGGAAATGTACAGTCTATTCATTGCTTCACAGATGGGGATTTAAACAGAAGGTACCAAGAAAGGTACATGTAAAGCAAAAGAAGAGAAAAAGCAGTTCAAAAAAGAGCCAAGGTGGTTATAGATAATCTACCTAAGGAATTTATAGCACTATCACTGGATGAGTCATTCTTCTTCTTTGATTCTCTTATAAGGAAGGTATGGATCTATAAAGATTCCGGACCTGTAGTTACGATAACGGGCTCACACAGGAGTTTATCAATGTTTGGAGCCATTAGCCTACAAGGAAAGCAGTTATTCAGAATATATGAAAGATTTAACGAGGATACATTCTATGAATTCCTAAAACAGATACACTACAAATTCCCAAAATGTTATCTATTCTTAGACAAGGCTCCTCAGCATTACAAATCCTGCAAGGTAAGAAAGTACTTTGAAGAGCATAAGCATTCTCTAATACCCGTCTTTCTTCCAACAGCATCACCAGAATTATGGTACTGGAAGAATGCTGGAATATATCCAAAGATGATCTACTAGTATTAACATACTATAAGTCATTTATGGAATTCAGAATATGAGAAATTATCTTACTAGAGATACGTCATGAGACTCATCTTAATTGGTCTAGTCTAATGGATCAAAACCACTCCATTAGTGTAGAAATAATCCAAAGATTAATTATCCCTGGTTCGATGTCACCATATTCGATGGTAACAAATCAACTTGTAAGAATTCTGCTAAGAGTTACGACAATTGTTCTATAGTCTATTTTCGCAAAAAACCATCTCAATGCTGAGTTTAGAACTGTAATTGATTGAACATACAGTGATATGATAAGGTGTATTATGGTAGAATGACTAGAATTCATCTTCTTATCCTATCCCCGAAAATATCCTGACCTACTTTTTGTTTGCTTGTTATCTCTTATGTTTTGGCATTAAATATATTTGCAAGAATGGTAGTCTATTTATGAAAAGTGTTCGGTTCAATAAATTCCTGCAGGCAAACATTGGTATAATCATTCCGGTAATCCTTACTGCACTAGTCATACTCCTTGGTGGTGTTGCTGAATACCTAGCAGAACACGAACTCAGAGGAGCGAATATAACGAATCTAGGTGACGCCCTTTGGTGGTCTGTTATTACGATTACAACTGTAGGATATGGCGATTATACTCCAATATCTCCCCTCGGTAGGATAATAGGGGTAATCGTGATGTTCTCAGGCATCGGTATCGCTGTAACATTAGTAACCATAATCTCTCAAAATAGAGTGCAGCATATGCAGGAAAGATTAAAGCGAAAGACTGAAGATAAGACTGGATTACTAGCGAATGACACGAAGGCGGCCATAAAAGACAAAGTAGAGGGGATTGAGAAACTGACTGAAGAAGATTTTAACGGGCTCCTGATTATGATGAAGAGTCTGCGTCTCACATTACTTGAAGAGTCTACATATATTCATAAATGCCCAAAATGTGGCAGCGATTACCGTAGTAAGCCTAAATTCTGCAGCAATTGTGGATTTGCTCTTAGTCATAGCCGACCACTATAGCCACTGATTGTTCAAAACTCCGATCTACACCCCTCTTTATAAGTCGCCGACTAAGATCTGGATTACATGCAATAGTGTATTGCATCCCACCGAACCCGCTATTTATACGCGCATGACTAAAAGAAAGCAAATTTATGGGTATATGAAAAAGTCAGAAAATACGTTTAAGGAGTATTTAAAGTCGAGTAAAATCTTCGAACACTCTAGTTTATCAAATATTGAGACAGACATCCTCTCAATGGGAACGGATAGAAATTCAATCAGAAGCAAACGCAAACAAAATGATAGAGGCACTTTTGGATTACCTTGTAGGTCAAGGGGACATGTCGGTATCATCAGCAAAAAACATAGTCGAAGAGGGAATGAAGCAAAAGTCAACTTCACAAATTTTTTTTGAATTATTTCTTTTTAGACCTAGTTGATATGGGGCGGCAACTGATGGATTATGGAATGCAGAACTAGCCGCCCCCGATACAAACTAAGCATGATTATCCCTGGTCGACATTAAACCACCTTTGAACAATTTTATTTAAATGGTCTGATTTTTGTTCTATAGACAGTTTGTTAATCAACTTTGGAGAAACGGTTGTAGGATAAAGTAATAGAATGAGTGGAACAGAAGTATGTCTTATCCTACACCGTGAAATGTCTGAACTACCGAGTGTATCTTTTTGTATGATTGATTACTAAATAAGCAGGACTATTTGTTTTTGTTAATGATACAATAAGTGATAGGACAAGTACTAATGAATGGCTAAAGCCAGATAATATTTGTCTTGTCCTATCACGGTTATATGCCACGACCGATTCTCCCGGCTGTGCATTTTTACCTCTGAAGAAAATTATTAAAAAGTTCTGATTTTTGTCCTATAAGCAGTCTATTAATGGAACCAAATTAATCTCTCTGGCTCAATTAGGGTTGGTCTTGCTGCTACCGTAAGAAGTCATAACAACAAGGGATTATTCCAAAGGGTTAGACAATCGGTTTCATTGCTATCTATTATACAAATACTTCCACATTAACTCCCATTACATGAATCAGAATCAGGCTACTTAAGCCAAAAATACTGACAATTCGAGCAAATAATACGAATCATAATAATAATCAAACATTGATAGTGTTAGTTCTAGTAACTACGGTATTAGTATCAGGAATACTTTCAGCAACTGTACCAACAGCAGTATTTGCCGACTCTAGGCTCCTAAAACAAGATACCAAACATGCTGCAAACTGTGATACAGCAGGTGCTGCTAGTCCAGTATCAGATTCTTGTAACCAAAGAGCGGCAAATAATGTCAATAATGGAGAGCCAAAAACTACAGGAACACCAGGAACGCCAGGAACACCAGGAACACCAGGAACAACAACTCTCAGGATTACCGAAGACTGCTTCTTTGGTCCTGTCGCTACATGTGGTGATATAAGCATAATTGTTGAGGGCAATAATCCCCGGCCATCGTCGTGGATTATACATTGTTGTATATTATCTAGCCAACTAGTTACTTTAGGTCCAGGTAGTTTCACAATAACCGAGTCGTCTACATTTCCTTTTAGAACGGAAAGGGTATTTGGTGATTGCTCGCTTGCTAGTCCGCCTGGCCTCTTTCTAACAGCTACTGTTAATGGCACTATTAGTGCTGGACAAAACCTCACCTGTAATATTCGGAACATTGGCCCCTGATAGAACAAAGACTATAACCGAATTATCGGCTAGTATCTAAATTGTCTATACAAATAAGAAAATTAGAAAAAGTGGTTATGATAATGATAGCAACGAAAGTGAACAGCAAGAAACTACCACTTAATGATCTCAAAGAATAGGACGCGAGTTTATAAATTAAGCATAAATCCGAACTCCCTTATTCCCTTAGTGGACTGCTTTGACCTAGCCTTAGCAGCAAGCAGCATGCCGTGGGACGACAGCGAAGAAAAATTTGCTCTGTTCTGACTTTGTTAATTCGCAATTCAGAGAATTATTTAACACTGCACTAGATATTTTTTGAATAAGATAACTATGAATTAACTAGAATTTCTATTCCACCTATTCCATATAATCCATAGTGGGAGTCCCATATTGTGATATGAATAGGGCCAATTTAACGTTAATAGTCCCATTAGTTTTAATTGCTACTATAGTTACAACGCATATCACGGTAACAGAAGACGCATTTGCAAGATATCAAAGACATACAGGCGGTGGCATTGGTCAAGCAGTATCTATTACCAATTCCTGTCTAAGCCCTGTATCTAACTCAAATACTAACAATAACATGATAAGTAACGGTAATTGTGGTGGTACTGTGTCACAACAAGGAAAGTCAGGACAGACTTCAATACCAACAACTATCCAGAATGCTAACCCAATCATAGAAGTGCAACATTCAACTACAACACAACCACCAGTTACAGGAACACACACAACATGCACACAGTGCTTTAATATGCTTAACGCTACTCAGCAGCAAGCAGCAAACCAAACTCTTGCAGGGGGATTTGATTTTGCATCCGGCGTTTTGCCACCTGGAATAACCAATCTAGTGGAACTGTGTAATGCATGGAATAAGTTGACAGAGGAACAGAGAGGGGCTGCATTACCAGATATAAGTTCACTCTTAAATCAAATACATGTCGATGCAGAAACCAGTCGGAAGATAACTACGTGCTTGTTAGAAGTTGTCTCTGTTGGTTAATTGGTAATCAGGTCATATTGAATACACTCAAATTGGTTCAATAGACTCTACATCCGTTTTTAAATTGTTTTGCTAATAGTGTTACTAGTAAATGACTAAAGCCTTGAGCACAAAGCCACTTGCAAAATCATTAGAGATATTGGAGTCTAATAACTGGCAGTGAAAAACTGACAGTGAAAAAAATCAAAGCATCGTAGAGCGATTATAAAACAGTCAACCGCCAGAATTATCATAGAAATAGTAAAACTCTACACTAGGCATTTTTGTATAAAATAATTATGATTTAAGTAGGATTCCTATTTCACCTATTCCATAATAACCCATTGTTGGAACCCATATTGCCACATGAATAGGACCATTTTAACGTTAATAGTCCCACTGATTCTACTTGCTATAATAGTTACAACTCCTGTCACGGTAACACAAGACGCATTTGCAAGATATGAAAGGCATACAGGCGACGTTATTCAAGCAGCGTCTGTTAGAAACTCTTGTCTAAATCCTACATCTGATTCTGATACCAATAGTAACATGATAAGCAACGGTAATTGTGGTGGTACAGTGTCACAACAAGGAGGTTCAGGACAAGCATCAACTCCTATAACTGTCCAAAACGCAAATCCAACAATCGAAGTACAACGTTCAACTTCAACTTCACAACCACCGTTAACAACAACAGGAGGAAACTGTACAGCATGCTTTGACCCCCTTAACGCTACTCAGAAAACAGAGCTCCTAATTGCTCTTTCTGAAGGTAATACCATCCCCGCGACTACAACTACAATCGCTCAATTGTGCGAATTCCTTGGAAGTTTGTCTTCAACGGATTTACTCACTGTTGCCCAGATAATCCAATCCGAACTAGTATCCCTGCACCATCCAGTCAATATTACCACATCCTTAAGCATAGAAAAATGTTTGCTGCGTACCTTTCCTTGATAAGATAAGTAGATTTAATGTGTTATAACAAATGAACAGACCGCTGGGCACATTCTAAATGTGCAAGTTGAACTTTTCTTAGAGGCAGGGGGTGGTGGCACATATACGCTCGCACTATAAACCAATTAACTTAGATTGTCGCTGATGTTCTGATCAGCAAAACTGGAATTACTTACTCGTGCTTATAAGACACACAAGCAAGAGACTTTAGTTTCAGTTGAGATCATTTATTTTGTTTCATAATTATGACAGTCGCATTGGCAAATAATGTCATCTGGCATACTAGGGCAGTCACTATGCTGTCTTGTATAACAAGCGATGTAAGTATCTAACGACAACTCAACCGCTACCACCAACAGATAACCTTGCTATCTTGAAAATTCAAAAATCTTGTGTGATTTATGGACAGGATTGCACATCGTGTTGTGGGGCTGCTCCTATGGATACTTTTCCAATCACGGTAACTGACAGTAGCGGCACAACACATAATTTTTCATTTACTCCATCAAGGGGTCAATCTCTTGAGTTGTCTCCAGGCAATTATGAAGTAACTGAACAAGACCCGATTTTCCCCCCTGGAAGTCTCTGCAATAACGTGGGCACCACCTGTTTCTTTGTGTCGTTATTCGAAGGGCCAGGTTGCTCAAAGGATGGGACTGGTACTCTAGCTCCAGGGGGCAATCTGGAATGTGACATTCTCAATATCATGGACGTGGACTGACGTGGACTTCGGTTCAAACAGGTGACCTTATTCGCAAGGAGTTGTTAATTGCGCATTTTGGTCGTATGTTTATGGTCCCCTTTCTGTCTATAAAAGGAGTCATTTCTATACTCTCTTATCTCTAACAAAATCGTGAGGATTGTAGGTATTGATAAGAGCAGCGTGATAAGAATTATCTATCGATAATTAGGCTGTATAACCAAAACTGGCTGTCCTTAAATATTGTGCTCTCGTGTATTATTAACAAATAACAAATGTGCTAACTAATAGTCAAACGTTATTACAAGTTAAGTGGCATTTCTAGAACAGGATTTATGAAATTAGTTGTAGATTCTGTACATGTTCAAAAAAGATGAAATGTTAAAAACAGCAATCCTGACAGGATTCGTCCTCTTTGCGACAATTGGTCTTTTCAGCATAATGATGTCACCGGTCGGCATATTTACTCCGGCACATGCATTTGTATTCAATACACAGACTTGCAGCGTTCCCTATACTTGCACACATAACGACGCATCGGACCAGAGTGGATTCTTACAATTAGGCCATATACACATCTTTGGTTGAGGACGGCAGCAACGGTCGAAACCAGTTACCTGGCGGCGGAGCAAGACTCTTTGGTGGTAAATAAATGGCAAGCCAAACTGATCATTCATCTTTTTTTCTAAATACTACGGGTATCACAAATTCTTCAAAACTGGGGCAGAGGGAAATATGAAGTCGTTAAATGTTGAGATATAAATGTGTCATGACATTGGGTTTGCAAATTCTTACTATTCGAAAATTAGAAAAACTACTAAAATGCGATGAATTCGTATGATCATATTTTCAAAATCGCATCGAACTTGCTAGAGTTAAATTACACACATTGGCGTATTCCATCCCACAGAATCAATCACGATATCGGTTCTAAAGAGTAGATTCCTGATTGACTATATCAGATTGAAGTTTAACAATTTTTTGTTCTAGTTCAAAGAATATTGTCACAATCTGTTAAGCCTAATTGGATTATACGGTGATCAATTTGTCATATGCGACCCAGTCCCAGTGCCTATACTCAGGCTCTGTACCTGCCCAAGGATCCATATTTAGATCCAATCCTGAAAGTATGGGAATGGTATCGGAGTTATCAGCATGCTGTTCCCGCCAACTAGTATAGATCCTATCTATGTTAGCGTGATGCATCCAGAACAGCGGATCGGCGGGAGAGGTAAGTAAATCACGCATGGTTCCACCAACCCAAGCATGTACATCAGCATGAAGACCTTCTAGAGTCATAGTAAATTCTGTATATGTGGGCTTCCTTAAGCAATCTTTGATTTTATTTTCTGTAGGAAGAGAAAATTCTCCATCTTGTCCAGGAGGTGGAGGAGTTCTACTAACATCAACTGGTTCCACAGAAGAGGGTGTAGGAGGGATTGATTCTGTATTTGGTATATTGACATGGGGTTTAAAGTTTTGCAACCAGTTTGGAATGTTGCGGTCTACAGTCCAATCCCAATATGGTATATAAAAATTCTGATAATTCGGGATGCTACTTACCCAAAATTCTAAGACTGATAGGTAAACCCTATGCCAAGTCAAAAACCTTTGCGTCCCAACGTCTCCATCCGCAGAATGAAACTTATGCGGGTGGCGATGAATAGCCACTAATGTGCCATAAGATCCACCAATCTCTCCGCGGGAAGTAGAGAGTGAATTAAAGGCGTTTATTCCGTTGATGAAAGTATTTTTAACTGCTGGGTCACGTATGTCGGCTTGATTCTTTCTTGTTACTACTGCTGGCATGTATTGATCAAGGTGCTACACTATTTATGAATTACCTTCCTAGGGGGATAACTAATGGATTTCCGATTTTTACTCAAGTAAATACTTCCTTCCCAAATATCTGGAAAGAAGTTCATAAGTTTCCCATAACTCGTACTCATCAAATGCTCAAGTATTTCAAGTATTTCCTATTGATAGTGCTTTGTTAGAGTCCGTCTATTTCTTGCTCATAATATCGCTTGCGATATTGTATGGGTTAGGGCTCATAATTATATTTCATCCCTTTAGTAACACTATTGAAGCCGCTCCCCATGGTTCTGAACTCCTCACCTCGCTAAGACCTGGATTACATACACAAGTGTATTGCATCCCACCGAACCTTCAAACGATAGAGTTCTCTTATAGGATACGCTCACGAAAAAAAGAAGGCGAAATCAAAATACAAGTATAGTAGAATCCAGAGAACAAATAGAGCTTCGTTCAGACTTCATTAGTGATTATTCTCTTTTTGTTAATGCTATATGGTCTCCCGTAACAAGGGAGTATTATCTACGTCGTCTTACGATTCTTTGACTTCCTAGGACCAACGGAAAGAGGTACTCTACAGCAGAGGTGTAATTATTTTGTAAAGCTACGTAAAAATATTCCAACTGGACTTTTCCAGGCATAAACAACAACATACCATGACATATCTCATCTTCACCGTCGCAGCAGACTTTAATATTTTTTTATTATTTCGAATAGCCTCATTTAGCTAAAGGGACTTATCTATTGCTAATTCTACTTGTAGAAGATAGGACTGTTATATCTTAGAAGACATACCTGATTTATTGAGCATCTAAATTTCGCGAATCTCAAATAAGTTCATTGCAGATTATATAGCAATAACATGAAAACACTCTACATTTCAATATTTATGATAGTTCTTGTCTTATCGTCAAGTACGCCATTCGTATCTGGAGCAGGACGCGCGTATGTCAAATATGATAGCACATAGCCCAATGTTATTATTGTATTACCGTTTTTAGATAATTTATGCTATAGTACCCGTATAATCTTATATGCATTTTAAAGTTAACATAAATTCGTGAGTAAATACGTAATCATTGCAGCAATAGCTATAGCGGCTGTTGCCTTAGGTATGATATCATCTACGATAGCAATCGGCCACGCACAGGCCCTTTCAGGAGAAGCACTAAGACGAGCAAACAACAATCTAGACCAGCACATCGCTGCAGGTGGTGCTCATGGAGCAGTGGCACAAGCGATTAAGGATAGACTGAATAGCGGCAGTACCTGTCCCACGTGTGGCTAAGAATAAGCAATAGAGTATAAGTCAATAAACGCTGCTGTGATAGCGACTGTTGTCGTTACTATTATTGCCTCAGTAACGACAATTGGAGTAGCCAATGCTGGGTCAGGGGGTTATCCAAGGTGTTTCCACCATCATCACCATCATCACCAGCATCAACACCTCGACGGCCCAAGGTATCCCTGAAATAGATACGCTATAGAATAGCAAACACTTCTTTCTTTTTTTCTTTAGTGGCACTGCTTATCATTATTTCAGAATTCTTCCGGTTTTTCTGGTAACCTGATACCTCTTTTTCTTCGATTTTCTTCGTCCAAAATCATTGCGTATATTTGTTGCATGGCTTCTACCTCCGCTAAGTTGTCCTCAACAATCCGCGTGTTGAATTTTTCAGGGTCTACTGCTTTTTGCTTCTTTTGTATTTCATTGTAAATAATTTTCTTAACTTCGGCTACTGTTAGTTCCTTTGTCTTTGGCAATCATGACATTCTACAAATAGTAGTTACTATATGCTGAGGAACCGTGAGTAGAGGGAGACAGCTAAAAGGAGGGAGTCAAGTAGGCAAAGCCAACAAAATAAGACATGTGTTATGTTCTGCTGTTTTTTGAAAAGAAGGCTGTTGCCAAACCAGTTGTGCTTGAATCAACCGGCCGGCAAACAACCACTCATGTCAGAATATTTTGTGAAGGTTTTGTTACTATGGATTGGCCAGCATTCTATTTAGAGGCAGCAGAATATGCTAAAGCAGACAGTGTGGCCGGATGAAGGAAGGTGGCGTCAAGTAGCAAGTGGAACCAAAACAATCACAACCACATCAGCAATTACAGTCTCCAATTCCAATCTCAAATATGTAAAATGTTTGTTGCATGGCTTCTACCTCCGCTAAGTTGTCCTCAACAATCCGCGTGTTGAATTTTTCAGGGTCTACTGCTTTTTGCTTCTTTTGTATTTCATTGTAAATAATTTTCTTAACTTCGGCTACTGTTAGTTCTTTTGATTTTAACTTTGGCAATTCGGTATGTTGTATGTTAGTCAGTTATAGGGTTGTAGTTCAGACTACCGATTTAGAGAGAGCCTGAGATAGGGTAGGGTTTACCCTATCTCAAACTCGATTAGACTAGATTCAATTCGTTACTATTCGTTCTTGGCTTCCTATAGCAATCGTATGTCGGTCCTTTGGCAGATAGATATTGGAGGCAGACTCGCAAAAGCAACAATACTACGACTAAATCCTATTCGAACGGTGAATGCCTAATTCTACTAACAAGTTATGTTAAGCCCTTAGACCTAAGTTTTAAAACCTAATGGGATCAAAGACCCCCGTTCGTGTGAATGCTACTGCAATTGTTGGTCGACATTAACAACCTTTGAAGAAAGCTATTAAGGTTTGCGACTATTGTTCTATACTGTAATTTTTTCTTAAGGGCTGAGTTTTAAAATCTAATGGAACGGAACGGCTAAAAAATGGCTGAAAGACTTTTTTTCGTAGTATTTCGATCTTGAAAACAGTTATGTTAAGACTGGTGACACTTCCACTAGAGTGTATATAGAAAATGGACCACCAGGCTCGGAGCTAGACTTTATGAACGCTTTTAGGGTTTTACTAATTTCTCAGCATACCAAGGACAGTATTTGAAAGTCTCAAAACTAGCAACGGATCGCTCATAGCCCATCGATAGATTGACCAGTCTGTCTTTTTCACTGCGTTAAACCTATTGTCTTCAGCTCGATAAAACCGAATATCATTATAATATACCACTTTATCGAAATTGTTACAGCTACAACAATCAGGATTCATAATAAATCAGTATGACGTTCTTGAAAGATAAAATTTAAACTGGCAGCCTAATTACTGGCAGCCTAATTATGGAAGATTCCAAGTCCAAGTTTCAAATAACAACTCTAATCATTTACCCTTTTTCACCTCATTCATAGCGTGCTGAAAGGTTTTAGCCATAAATGTATTATTACTACTGCTGCCATTACTGGTTGGAGGATGCCTCGTAAATGTGTCGTTTCCAATTGCTTTCACATTTGCGCTAAGAGAGGCAAGTAAAGCAGCAGCAAATCCTGCCAGCACGATTGTAATTACGACGAGAGTCGCCAGAATAATTTTCTTGGTAAACATTGTTAAATCTACTAATCACCAGCTGGAATAAGACCTTTTACTATAGGCGCAGCTTTTTTGAAAGATAAGGTCGTTTGTCAAACTAGTCCAGCTTTGAGCGGTTAGTTAGCTAGGAAAACATTTCCCTGTTTCGTCATTATCATGTTTTACGAAACCCTTTGGACACTTGTTAGGAATACACTGGCTATTTACGTTTAAGCTGAATCCGCTAGGACACTTCCCACTTGAATCAGGTTTGCATTTGTCTAATGAGGGAGTAAACGCACAGTCTTTATCAGGTACTTGTTTCTGTGCGTGAACACTGCTGCCAGTAGTTGTTGTGGCTACGGTTAATATCGCCATAATAGCAACGGTTATTATTCTATTCAACTTAGTATCTAATTCTCACCTGCTGGGATAATACCTTTGTGCAAATTGACTTCCCTTTACGGGTGTCCTTCACCTAGGAGAAGGCGTATTAAATTGTGTAATCGTGCCTATGAATACATAAATCTAATGTAGTTCTTCCGGATATCGGCTGATTGTTTTTACTATCGAGATGATTTGATAAAGGTAAGAATTTGAACTGAAGTAGATTTAAGAATGAACAATCGACAGTTAGCACAAGATCTGAACAAGTAGTATTAAAAGTCATATTATTAATCACCGCATAAGCCAAACCGGACAACACTTTGCGACATATACTAACATTGTCATCACATATATGAAAATACACAAAGTCTCCGAAAGGATGGACGTATACAGATACAAGAGCACCCACTTTGGAATATATCCATAAAATCATCCAATATCCTGATATAAGTCCATAATTCAGTTTAAACAATAGCCCACGGAATAATGGTATGAACTTGGGACCATTTAAAGTGAATTCACATTTATCCAATTTTTAGCAGAGGAGGCAAATTATGAGCTACAAGAATTAATGTACACGATGGCGAATATGACCAATATATCAGATTCATAACTACAGAGGCTTATTTATCTCCACAGTCATGTATGATGTATCGCAATGCGTGTGTATGGAGAACATATCACCAAAGACAGTTGGGTTACACAAGACCTATGGTATGCTACAAAACTCCCAAAATAGAAGAGTCAATCAGGATATGAGCTCTTATTAAAATCTAGATCTGTCTATTCTATTTATTCAATACACACATTAGCCAGCAAGCTTATAGCTAGACGCCGAATGTTGTGTTATCCTTTTTTCCTCTAGTCTCCTTAATTACGTATTCTAAATATTTCTTAACTTCGGCATCATTTAACATTGGAGATTCTACTGCTGATTCTTTTTGCATGGCATCTAGGTGTTTATGGATTAATTTTATAACCTTCCGCATAATCTCTGCGTTTTCTTGTGCGTTACCTAAAGTACCTAGCAGAGCATAATCCTTTGCATATTTTCTTGCTAAAATACGCAATTCTTCGTCTTGAGCCACTGACAGCGCGACAGAGTATATTCCTATGCTAAAAAGAAAAGAAGCAAGCACAAGAAAGGCACGTTGGATTGCTCCAAAGGGCGGATAAGAATTGTTGGTTATCCAGTTATTTGTCGCTGGAGAAATTAAGATGGTTGAAAAAGCTGCTATTAGCAAATAGTTAATGATCCTATTGCGAGAAGATGAGGTAGTTTGCCGTCCAAGAGATTTTGCCACTAAAATATACGCAAAAGCTATTACAAAATCAGCTAAAACCCATCCTGAGGTACCTAGTACCCTAAAGAATAGGAACCTGGGGTCCATATACACCATTTGACTCGCAGTTGTTAATAATTGAGGACCAAATACCCCAGTTAAAAAAAGTGCAGGTGGCAAAATTATAATCGTCCAAAATGTCACTGTTCCTATCCGATCCTTAAAATGACGAAGGAAATATGCAACAGCAACCGTCTCTGCTATAGCAATAGCAGTAACTTGGGGGACAAGAAATCCGTAGAGGTGTATGACAAGTTCTATTTTAGACAAGTGTCTGCTTGCCATAGAATTGCTAGAGTGGAAATCTGAATCAATAGAGGGTGGTCTTGAATAGATTAATTCCTTTGTATCAAATACAGTAGAAACTGTCACACTAATGCAAAGGAGCATAGCTGATACAGCAAATGCCAATATCATTATATTGTGTCGTTTATTGACACTCAACTTGAACCATGACAAGAACTTGTAAGTGCGAAAACCAAAGAACAGGATAGCTACTGCACTTATCAGGACAATTAGAATCAAAAGAAAAGAGCTATATTGTGAAAATAACATCATTTCGACAATGATAGCTCCAAAGATGGCTAAAAGTGCATAAAGAAAAATAGGTGTTGCCTTGTACAGCCTATTAAAAAACGAAGGAGCTTCAAGGTCTTTTCGCACCACAGACATAAAATCTCTAAGGGCATACAGACCTGTAAAAAATACGCCTATACTCATTGTAATAAACAAAATTACACCAAAAGTTGAATTGAGAGGCTGTCCTAAAACGTCAAGGAAAGTGCCAATGATTACATCGGCAATTATTATGGCCCAAGCTATAAACGTCATCAAATAGGTCTTGTTATTAATAATACTTGTAGTGACTATAGATGGCATTTTGCTGTTTGTTATGTTGTGTAGTAGGCACTTCGTTATAACTGTGTTTAAAGAAATAACATGATTCCTAATACAAGTACGAACGAATTGAACGAGAATAATCATTCAGCGACAGCAACATATTTGTACTCAATGTTCTGATTTGCAAGGAAGTCGCCGAAAATTAGAGAAATGCATTGGAATGTCGCGGATGGTATTAGGATTAAACAAATTTTCTTTTAACTAACTACATGACATCAAGTCAGATATCACAATATAAAATATCAAAACAAAACCACTCTACGACCACTGAACTATATAAAAAAACTTTTCATCTTTACTTTGGTGCAATCACCTTGATTTTCCAATGATGCAAAGGTCACTAGTAATGATTAATTGACCGTTGTGATCAAGTTCATGGAAAGTGTGACAAAATGAGATCCGAGAATCCTGTCATGAATCATATTCTTGATGCTTACAAACCAATGTGGTCGCTAGGACATGCCATTTCTCTAATGGGTTGGGACTTTGAGACTTACATGCCTAGAGAAGGAACGGAAGAAAGAGGAATTGCTGATTCTCAACTTCATATACTGCATAAGGAGCTTTTGATTAGCAAAAATTTTATCGGTCTTGTTGAATCTGCAAAGAAACTTGGAGACCTTAGCGATATCGAGAAGGGCATTATACGAGTACTTGATAGGGAAATAACCAAGCAGATCAAGATACCTAAAGAGTTGACTGAGGCAGAGTCCCTGGAAAGAATAAGAGGAAATATGACGTGGAGGCAAGCGCGAGAAAAATCTGATTTCAAGATGTATGAACCTCACTTGAAGAAAATGATAGAAATAAAGAAGCAAATCGCTGAAAAAATAGGTTATCAAAAGTATCCATATAATGCTCTTTTGGATTTGTTTGAAGAAGATCTTACAGTAGATGACATGGATAAAGTATTCAATGTATTGACTCCACGAATTCAAAAGATTTTGAAAAAACTCGTAAATTCTGAAAGCCCATTTTGCAAAGAAAGCAATCTAGGAAAATCAAAGTATGATATCCAGAGAGTTGACGAACTCAATCATGATATTTTGAATCTATTGCAGTATGACATGAAACGTTTCAGAATGGATGTGTCTACTCATCCTTTTACTGAGAGTATGGGGCTAAATGATGTCAGAATAACTACACGGTATGAAGGTGCTGATTTCAAAAAATCGATATTTAGCACTATTCATGAGGCTGGTCATGCATTATACAATCTGCAGTGCGATCAGTCACTGTCAGTAACTCCTATTGAAGGGGGATCTTCTCTTGCGCTCCATGAATCTCAGTCGAGGTTGTGGGAAAATATTGTTGGCAGAAGTATTCCTTTTGTTCAATTGATTGCTCCTTTGATTAGAAAGCATGTTAGTTTTGCAAACCAAGCAACAGATGACGAGTTGTATCTTTATTTCAATAATGTCAAGGCAGATTATATACGAGTTGACGCCGATGAGGTTAGTTACAATCTTCACATAGCAATAAGATACGAAATAGAGAAAAAGATATTTGATGATGACCTCAGTGTCTCTGAGATTCCTGAATTCTGGAATGATAGAATGGAGCAGCTACTAGGAGTGAGACCAGCTAAGGATGCAGAGGGAGTGCTTCAAGATACACATTGGAGCAGTGGCCTCTTTGGCTATTTCCCGACTTATACTTTGGGGAATTTAGTTTCGGCAATTATTGCTTCAAAAATGCGCAAAGACCTAGAGGATTATGAAAAAGACATAAGGGCAGGAAATTTCAAGCCTATCAAAGAATGGTTAAGATCAAAAATACATAAACATGGTTCTGCTTATGCCCCCAAAATGCTAATTAAAAATACCTTAAGTGAAGGCTATAACCCGGATTACTTTGTTACCTACCTTGAAACCAAATACCTTGGTATCTGAACCCCCAAAGCATGCGAAGATCAGTAATCTTGCTATACAAATTTAAACCGAGCAAACACAATTCATTGTCCAATGTCAACCAGTTTCCAATTTACTTCAGCGGATAGAGGCCATAGCGTAATTAGTTTAGCCAGATCCGCTACAGAATTGGAAAAACTACAGGAATTTGTATCAAAAAACACTGTCCGATTTGGACAGACCGTAGTAATTGATAGCGAAGAGGCTGCTGAAGTGATACTGTCACATCAAGACGAACTGTTATTGAAATCAGATGAAGCAAAACATGAGGAAGTAGAAGAAAAGGAAGCAATTACAAAGCAGGAGTTAGAAAAATGGAGAGCGACCAAATCAAATGTCTAGCAATTATCATGATTTGATGGTGTGTCCCAGATGCAAGAAGGCAGTAATCATGGTTACTTGGTCTAACGAAGGTAGGACTGAGATGTTGTGTGATATGTGCAGAAGAGAAGTATATCGCTTTTACAACCATTAATGGTGACACTCTAAAAATTTGACGACATTGAAGGCGAATCGGTAGAATGTATTTTTACATCGCTTGAATAACCAAACAACTATAAAATGATAGAAGGACTTTCACCTATAACGCTAAAAGACTCAGTCAACCGGCAGTATCTGGGTGAAAATAGGAGGGTAATGCAATATAGATGGAAATATGTAGCTAATACCTGAGCGAATTGTTATATGGATTAGTCATAGAAATTCACATCATTTCCCCACTAGATTATATAAAAAAAATTTAAAGTATATTAAGAATAATAATAATATCAAAATCATCAGCTGTAATGCAAAAATTGATACCAGCACTGTCTTCTATTGGAAGTAGGCAGATACCCATCATTGCTGGAGGAGTTATAGTCGTCCTTATAATTCTAGATTTATTAGCTACGCGCCAGATCTTGTACTTGAACAATACTTCCGAGATTGTACTTTTTATACTCACTGTTATAGGTGGATACGGCATTTGTTCATGGATACTTTTAGAATATACCAGGAGGATAACTGCCAACCTTAGATCAAAATCCAGCCTAACTAACGTTATGCACTGGGCAGTAACGATAGTTCAGTTTTCTATGTTTGCAATCCTGTTGTATGTGCTAGTTAACAACACTGTAAATTGCTATTCATATTTCAGCGAATGTACCAACGTCAGACCACAAACTACTTCCGTCTATGTAATTACCTCGATAGGAGCAAGCGTAATCATGGGAATTATTGGTTTCAAATTTTTCTCTTGGTACAAGATAAATAAAAGAAATTTCATGGTGTTATTTTACGGACTAGCAGCTGTGACTTTTGCCATAGCAATTGCAGAGGATGCTTATACGAAGCTTGTCTTCATACATGTTTTAGAAGAAAAAACACCTTTAGACATACCTCCACAAGCCTCGTTCATCTATAAAACAATTCAAAAATATAATGGTGAAATACAATACAAAGTCGTAAATCCTGTTACTACTACACTTTGGGTCTTACCTTCTTCACTTGTGTCACTTAAAAACAGTTTGGATTATCTGGCGGCATTACCATATATTTTCACATGGCTCGCAGTAGCGACGCTATTACGCAAGTATTATCAGTCAATTAGACCAGGTAAATTCCCTATTAAATTTTGGATTATGCTATCTGTTCCCATAGTACTATATCTAGTTGGAAGCGGGTTGATAATATCATTACCTGCAGATATACCCTATAGATTCTACATTAGACTGATTTTCAGGGCTGGTACGATAGGTAGCAGCGTTTTATTTGGTCTTGCTTATTATATAGCAACAAAAAATTTGCCCGGTGTAAGAGTAAAGGATTATCTAGTTATATCTGCATTGGGCATTATACCAATCGGTATTGCTAATGAGATTTCTGCGCTACAGCAAACTTTCGGAGTTGCTGCTCATTCTTTTGTATTCTTATCTTCCTATTTGTTTAGCATAGGACTGTACTCTTTAGCAATATCAGTTTCACAAGATAGTTCATTGAGAAAATCAATCAGAACTTCTACTATGCAGGTGTTCAAACTGTTAGATATTATTGGAACTCCGCAAATGGGAGAGGAGATAGAAAGAAGGGTGTTAAACAATGCAAAAGAGGAACAGTCTGTTCTTTTAAAGCGGACAGGTGTTGAGCCATCTCTTACAGAGGAGGACATGAAACATTATCTGGGGACAGTACTAAAGGAAGTTAAAATACTCAAGAATATCGATGAGATACTTAAAAAAGGAAAAGATATTCTCAATTCTTCCAACGATTTTATAGTTTGTTCAGGAGTTATGGAATTACGCTTAGTATATAATAATCATTTTAATATTTTTAGAAGAACAATTGAGAAATATAAAAATGGAGAACACAAAGGAATAAAAATAGTTACTACTATCAGTGATCAGGACTCTGCAGAGTTGATTAAGAAATTTCTTGATATAGGAGTACAAGTAAGACATATCGATACTATGCCTCCAATAGATTTCGCTGTTTCAGACAAGGAAATGATTGCTACAACTGAGAAGACAGGAGGTGGCGGAACTGAAGGACTAATGATAAGAAAATTATTGGTCACCAATGAACAAGCCTACATTAGTCACTTTGTTTTTATTTTTAATGAATTATGGAAAGATGCCATCGATGCCCGGGAAAGAATTTTAACTATCGAACAGGGAATAGAGCCGGAGTTTGTCAAGGTAATCAGCGACACTAAAAAGGCAAAGATGATTCTTATTGATTTGGTAAAATCTGTAAAAAAAGAGGCATTATTCATTCTTCCAAATGACATTGGAATGATTAGAGCGGATAGAATGGGTCTAATTGATCATTTAATAAATGCGTCTCAAGACTATCATGCAGTTGTAAAGATTATCTGTCCATTGAGTAAGCAAAATTCCGATATCGTAAAACGGATATCTAATAGCGCACCAGATATCCAAGTTTTGAATGGCAATGTTTCCTCAGCAGGGATGTTTATAGTTGATGGCAAAAAATACTTTAGAGCTGAGCTGAAGGACTCGCAGAATGTGGAATTTGACCAAGCCATAGCGTTTCCTATCTATTCAAATAGCAAACATAGTGTGGAATCATTTAGATCGATATTTGAAGTACTTTGGAATGAACGAGTACTGAATGAGGAATTAAAGGGTACTGAGGTCATGCAAAAGGAATTTATCAATATAGCAGCTCACGAGCTTCGTAATCCCATACAACCAATTTTGGGATTGTCAGACAATCTACTTTCGCATGAAAAAGGCGATATCAATGAGTATAGGGAACAGCTAAATATTATCTACCGAAATGCAAAAAGGCTTCAAAGGCTCACAGAAGATATACTAGATGTTTCTAAAATAGAAGGTCAAATCCTAAAATTAAATAAATCTCGGTTTAACCTAAAGGAAGTAATCATAAATGCGATGGCTGATTTCAAAACTCAACTTGAAAGTGAAAATAAACTTAGTAAGATAAAGTTGGATTTTGTATCAAGGGAAGATGAAGATATTTTTACGTATGCTGATCCGGACAGAATAACTCAAGTTATTTCTAATCTGTTAAGTAATGCATTCAAATTTACTGAAGAAGGATCTATTACAATAACTATGAATCGAGTTAACAATAGTGATAGTATTACTTCTCATCTCATTGACCATAAAGATGTTATTGTAAGCGTACGAGACACAGGTAAAGGGATACATCCTAGCATTAAAGGCAAACTCTTTGATAAGTTTGAAACACGATCAGGAAAAGGAATTGGACTAGGATTGTACATATCCAGAAATATCATAGAAGCTCACGATGGAAAGATATGGGTTGAAAATAATGTGAATGAAAAAGGGACTACATTTTTCTTTACTTTATCGGTAGTTAACTAATTCGATATTTTCTGGGTATTGATTTGAGACGATTGGTGGTTGTTAGCCTTAAAAGATTGAAAGAATTGAGAACGTTTGATCTTTTTGGGATAAGTAGCACATTACGAGTCCCTCTGCTCATAGATTGACGTAAATAGTTATTTTTTTAAAGTGCATTTTCTTGTCTATTTCAATCTGTGCCATAACCGCATTATCAGTGTATTTCTAATTGACTTGAGCATGCTTATAATCAAATACTTTCTTCCTATTATCTACTTATTGTCTAGATTTCGCATTTTGTACTGATTTCAGTTCACAGGTAATAAAACTGATATACAAAATTGAGAGATTGCAATTGTTGGAAAATCCGAACAAACTGTTTGTTTGTGTCCGCACTTACAGAGAAACTAAAAATAATAGCTTGCAATCTTCTGTGCAAGATGTTCCTATTACAAAGGCTATTTAATTCAATACTCTCGCTCTGCAGCAGACCTGAATATGAGTCCACTTGAGCTAGATCTTGAATGTAGTCATTCTACTTTTAATCCAATAGCCAAAACTATTCGATAGGCGGTCAGGCTAAACAATCAGAAATTTGACATTGAATCATGTTCCGGTATGGTAATTGTGATCGTAATTTTATTTAGCACCAAGATCGCAGCTAAGTATATCAGAGGCATCAACCGTCTTGTTTACGTATTTCCCACTGTATTCGTCATCGAGAATTTTGAACTTGCCTCTACTTACGTGAATAATCTTTGCTATTAATCTGGTATCGTTTAGCAGCAGGACGCACCAACAACATCGGTACTCCGCATTCTTTGTTCGCTCTAATTTGATCTTACTTAAACTCAATTTAGTATTCAATTTACAAAAACAATATTCAGTAAATCTTTTACTAATGATGATAACATTACTGGGTTTTAGTCCTTCGATAATCTTACCATCTGACATACTCTGGAAATAGTACGCATATCCTCGTTTCAATATTATAACAATGTATCTTGACATTAATAACCTTTATTCATCTCTTAATATACATACGAAAAGAAAGAACTTATCATACTTTACAAATGCATAGGAAACTGTGGATAAAATAGATCTTGTGTTTCCTTTATTAAATGACAATACATCGAACTCCTATTTCAATACGATCTCGGCTCAAATATATTGAGTGGAGAAATGAACTAGTATTGCATTTTGTTATACGTTAAAAAAAGAGATCGGCAAACCGGTATGACAAGTGCTTGGCTAAAAAATCCTTTTATCGAGTCACCAAAACCAGATACCGCTAGAAGCTGGATGCATGTTGAATATGCCATGTATTTGTCTGTAAATTCGATATACCATATAGGAGTCTTAGTAAGACCATTTTGGAATAATACTGTTACTAATTGGACTTGTCAGATCGTAGAAATATCTCTATTTCATGAAAAAATACTATCTTCAGTTAATAGCACGAAAGGCTTTTATAAAAATGGAAGCAATTACATTAATTTAGACTTTGAACTGGGACTGGCACGTGGTTACTATTAAAACCTTTGTCACCAGGCAAACACACAATCCATGCTAGTGGGAATGCGATCGATAACCCTACAACTGGCACCCAAAGTTTTGCTACTGAATTAACATACCATCTAATAATTAAATGAATTGACTTGTTTTTAATAACGAATTATATATGTCATACCATGCCCCCAATCCGGGATCTTTTTGATACAGCTATTCCGATTCACTAAGGCCGTTACAAGGTAATCTTTAGGTAGTATTAAGCCATGTTTTTATAGCGAGCAAGAATTTCTAGAACGAGATAATAAGTCAAACCATAATCTAATGCTTTACTTTAGTTGTCTAGTCTACTCTAGAAAGTTAATCTATATTGAAACCTTCTGTAACCGACGATATTACACGTACACCTTTCATAGTTTCCTTAATCGAATCAGCATGTGAGATAGCCTGTTTGAAGTGAATAATTTGCTGTGCGGTTAGTGGTATTCAATAAAATATAGCATTTTGTCCTTTCTGAATCACTGCGAAATTGAAATCTTATTAGGATCAAGGTTACTAGTCGTTAGGTTTCAAAAAATTGACTAGTAATAAATAAGCTCGAGGGAAAAATAGCATTTAATTACCTACGTTAGCTATAGCTTAAATACGGGTCAGACATGACGGCAAGTTCAAATAATTCCTTAATTGAGAGGACTGAGGTTTGGCGTGGCAAAAAGAAGATAATGGCTAGGGGTCTCGTCGAATTGACTAAGGTAAAAGAACGTTATGATTCAATTTTGGACGCAAATGGCCCTATTATTATTATGAATAATGATTTTGTAGTCAATGCCTACGTTGATATTAGAAAAAGAGGCTGTAAGCTTAGAATAATTACCGAGATCACAATGGATAATCTCTCCTATTCCAAAGAGTTGGCCAAATACGCAGAACTTCGCCATCTTGACGGAGTTAAAGGGAATCTTGGAATTGTTGATGGAATGAGTTATGGTGCAGCTGCGACTTCAGAAGAAAAACTGTTTCCTACTCAATATATCTATAGTACGGTAAAGTCGTTTGTCGAGCAGCAACAATATTTCTTTGACATGCTGTGGAAGAGATCGATACCATCTGAACTGAAAATTCAAGAACTGGAAGAGGGCGTTGAACCTGAAGTAATTGAAACTATCAGGGATCCAATCGAAATCCGGAAAATTGGTGATACCCTGATAGGATCGGCAAAGGAAGAAATATTGATTTTATATTCTACAGCTAGAGCATTTTATCGCCAGGACAAAATTGGAAGAATTGATGCCCTAATTCGAGCCTTAATCCATAATCCAGATCTCAAGTTAAAAATTCTGACCCCCATCATTGATAATCTGAATAAACATTCATTACAAAAATTGAATGCTGTAAAGGAGCATAATCAAAATCGAAGTGGAAAACGTATTGATATAAGACAAATAGAGCCAACTATGCAGACAAGGGTCACAGTTTTGATTATTGACAGAAAATATGCGCTTATAATAGAATTAAAGGATGACGAGAAAGATGAGTCATCAAGAGCAATTGGATTGGCTACTTATTCTAATAGTGGTCCAACAGTGTTGTCTTATGCTTCAATTTTTGAGAGTCTTTGGATGCAAACAGAATTGTATAGACGAATAAAGGAAGCAAATAGTCAATTGGAAGTACACGATCGGCTGCAAAGAGAATTTATTAATATAGCAGCTCATGAGCTAAGAAATCCGATTCAGCCCATACTTTCTTTGAGTGAGATCGTTAGAAACTCAGAAGTGGGTCAAGAAAATAGAGATTTGCTAGATGTTGTTGTTAGGAATGCCAAGAAATTGAGACAGCTGACCGAAGATGTGTTAGATGTTACGAGGATTGAAAGTAACTCGCTCCAACTTAATAAAGAAGAGATTGATATAGAGAATCTGGTTTTACACGTTCTGCGAGATTACCAAGTATCGACGCGCGATAGGCTAAAGCTGGGGTTAGTTCATGATGATGATGATAACGAAGGCGATACTGGGAATAATCCTGTAAAGAGTGGACGAGTGATCGCAGATCGATACAGAATCCAACAGGTTCTATCGAATTTGATTAGTAACGCTGTGAAGTATACAAGTGAAGGAGGGACTATATCGGTCATCGTAAAAAGGAATGATTTGCAGACGAGTATTGATAAGACGGTAACAATTAGGGTGAAAGATACGGGCTCAGGTATCGATCCGAACCTGACGCCTAGATTATTTTCGAAATTTGCAACTTCGAACAAGATAACAGGGATGGGTTTGGGTCTGTATATTTCTAAAAGCATTGTTGAGGCTCATGGAGGAGATATTTGGGCTGAAAATAACGGTCAAGATGAGGTTGGATCGACTTTTTCGTTCACACTTCCTTTAAAGTAACTATAGGGAAAAGTTTCTATGATAAATCTTCAGGACTCTAATAGTCAAACCTTAGGCAATTATTCTAAAATTATCTATCATCGATGCTACCGGAATTATTAGCACTGCATCTCTAATTTTTGTGATTCGATGTTTAACTAGAACGAACTAATTTTTCTTTAGCCTGATGTGTAAAAACAGGCTCCAAGCTTCAAATAAGCGCCAATTCACATCTATTCGTCGAACAAGATTGAGGTTTATAATAGCTACTGTTACTCATTATCGTGAGAAATTTAATAATTTGTACATTACTAGATTCTAGTACTAAATTAATAGCTGAGCTTAGCTATCATTTTTCCAAAGAGATTATATTCATGAATGCTCATAATATATACTAAGACGAGAAGCTGGATGGCAGTGGCTATCCATATGAACTGCATCGAAGCAAGAGATTGTGTAACAGCTAAGTCTACTCTTCAGTATAAACCTAGTTGGATTTATTCATTGTGTATCCTAATTGTCGCCAGATCAGTAGAGGAGAACCAATAAGGATGGGCCAGATACTTAATGTAAAACCAAACCAGTTTCATGAATTTCTTAGAGATACGCTGAATTTTAGATATGTAGAATGCGTGCATTGTAAAAAAAGAAGCCAGTTTACTTGTTTGAAGTGCAATTCGTGTTATAGCTGTCATCGGAAAAACGAATCCTCTCTAGATATCCCAAAGTATTTTGTTTTGGGTGATTAAATACGTGAATAGAATACCCAGGAGAATTATTCGGACTGTGGACCCAACGCTTCAAAACAGTCGGGTGCAAGTAGACGTCAAGAGAGGTTATTCTAAACAATTAATGTTTCAGTTGTTTCTGGGTTGTTCAGGATGGAGCCATGAGGCATGGAAAGGCAAGTTTTATCCATCAAATCTTGATTCTTCAAGCTGGTTAAACTACTATTCTAAAATTTTTAACTTTGTGGAAATTGATTCATCGTATTATATAATACCAGATAGGCTTATTGTGAAGAATTGGTACAGAAAGACACCAATCAGTTTCAAATTTGCCGCAAAATTTCCAAGGGTGATAACGCATGATAAGATGTTTGCTAATGTGAAGGATGAGTTGAATCATTTTCTCGAATCCATGCGAGAACTTGGCGAGAAACTTTTATGTCTAGTGATTCAGATGCCCCCATCGGTCAAGATTACCGAAGGTCTTGCACTTTTAGATAGGTTTTTGCCTAGATTGGATCCGACGTTTAGATATGCCGTTGAGGTGAGGAATAGTTCATGGTTTCAAAGCCAAGCATATGATTTTTTTGCACGGAACAATTTATGCATGGTATGGAGTCGGTTACAGGAATTACAAACGCCTCCAGTCGTAACAACGGATTTTGTCTATTTACGATTAATTGGTGACAGGTCTACCGATAATAGCGTTGAAGTTGTAGACGATCGCAAAGACGAATTGCAGTACTGGATTAGTAAGATTAATCAAATTAGCTTGCATGATGAAACCGCAAATCGAGTTAGAAACGTTATAGTTTCTGCGACAAATTCCTTTACTGGCTTTGGACCCAACACAGTTAACACTGTTAGACAGGCGATTGGCTTACAGGAGTTAAAGTGGGTCGAGAAATCTAGTATTCAAAAGAGACTCTCCGAATATGAAAATCCGCCTATGCAGAGTAGATTGCATGATTTTTCAGGTGAGTAATATATTTTGCTTTTCATTTTGCTGAAGCAGCGGCCAATTTATTTTACTTGCCCCTGTGATTCGTGATTTGAGGTATTGCATTCTAGTCCTTCTCCGACCTATCTGATGAATTATAACCGATAGAGGTGATGGATTGTATTCACAATTTGAGAACCTCAGCGCTATACCAAACTAATTTTGTCTTTATAGAAGAATGCAACTAACGGCCTTACTGTAAATCCTTGATGAAACCAAATGGATTGTTCAAATTTATTAGGAAGGTATGTCCACAGGCTGAAGAAGCAAGTTGAGTTGTTTAGGTATACGTAACCAAACTTCAATATGCGTAACTTCTAGAGATCATGCTTTGGAAGGTATTCCTTATGACATAGCTTGTGACCTGCTCGAGATAGATCTCAATCAGCTGGTAATCTTAATATGCATTCCTTAATCATAACTAACATGGCAAATTATAAAGCTCTAAAAGCTAGCGTAGCTAAAAATGGAGAGGTTATGGTCAGGCTAGATACGGGTGAAAAAATTGAGTTACACATACATAACACGAAATTTGAAGATTCGACCGAAGAGATTGTCGTCGACGCTGCTGCTGAGACATATTGGATAGGTGCTGACAGGATATCTTACTATTGGATTCATAAGGAAGGATTTGAAAAATAATACGTAACTTTTCTTTCTTTTTAATTTCGTAATCAGGATAACAATAGTCCTATGCGAATTCAGAGTCAGTCAATCAATCAATATGACTTATTTCGCTTGTACCTAATATAGCAAATTAGCTATTGAAAATCTAGAATCACTGAAAAAATAGTCCAATTTCTCATTTTACGAGATTTGGAAAACTGGGGAGGGTGATATATTCCGGCCTCGCTGATTCATACAATCCATAAAAAATGGATTAAAAACGGTGTATTATTAATCATCAAAGAGGGTATGACTATGTCCAGATATACTTAATTAAAGTCTAGTTGTTTTCTAATCGATTATCCAACTGACATTCGAATAAATATGGAGACTCGTAGTGCTTAATCCATCCATATAATGTCTAGTTAAATGCAATGACCGCAGAAAACTTGCAAGAACATCTTTCGTATTGAAGAACGTAACTTGCAAAAGTACCCACCGGAATTATAGAAAGGCCAATTAACATAATTATGAACTAGGACGTTATATACTAAAAAGACTAGATATTAATCAGATTTGAAGATCTTATTTCTAACCGCACACTTACCCTTCCCACCAGCCAGCGGTGGGCAAAGAAGAGAGTTCGAACTCGTGTCAAGGTTAGGAAGAAAGTATGACATTCATTTGTGTTCCTTAACCACAGATCTGCAGAATGATGAGGTCAATGCAAAAAAACTAAATGGTTATTGTCAAAGTATCAGATTATTTAAAACATTTGATAGTCACGAAACCCGATTGACCTGGAAATACCCATTGCTTATGAGAAATTACTATTCTGACCAGGCAATAAGCCATATCTCACAAATGTTAGGAGAACAAAGATTCGAGATAGTACATGTTGAAGGGTTCTATCTAATGCAATTAATTCCTTGCAATTCGATTTCAAATTTCCATATTCTACTAGTAGAACATAACATGGAGTATAAGCTGTGTCTTCAGAGAATGTTATTGTCTACTTCTGTTAAAGAAGCGTATTTTTATTGGCAAGAATATTACAATACACTTTATTGGGAGCGAATTTATTGGAGGAGAGCAACTAAGACGATCACACTAACTCCTGAGGACGCTGATTGCATTAGGCGTCTTGAACCTAATGTTAACGTTGAATTGATTCCAAACGGTGTCGATCACGATTTTGCAATCGATCACCTTAACGAAGCTCGGTTGACAAATAATTCCAGTCAACATACTTGTACTTGGGGAGCCACTAAAAATGACGACATTCCGTCAATCCTCTTTGTAGGAAATTTTCTTTACTATCCAAATATCGATGCAATACTCTTCTTCCACAAGAGTATATTCCCCTTGATTCTCAAAGAGATTCGTAATGCTAGACTTTTTATCGTAGGTAATTCCCCTCCTCCTGAAATAAAAGCATTGGAAGCACAGAACAAAGGTAACGTATTCGTGACAGGTTATGTGTCTTCTCTTTACCCTTTCTATAAATCAGCAAAAGTGGTAGTGTGTCCTTTAAGAATTGGTGGTGGCATAAAAGTAAAGATAATTGAAGCACTTAGAGCAGGCAAGGCCACAGTAAGTACGTCCGTAGGGGCACAGGGGATAGATATCAATAAGCGACTATTGTATGTTTCAGATAGAATTTCTGAGTTTGCCAATAACGTGATCCAGTTACTATCCGATCCGCTGTTGCGTTATAATCATGAGGCTAATGTATTGCGGTCTATAAAGTCCATGCCAAAATGGGATGAGGTCGAAGAAGCATACGTAAGGTGTTATACCGGACTTTCTAAAAATTAGACATCAAAGCTTGACCATTAGATGTAGAATAGAGACTACTGTGAACTTTTCCATCCTATGTCTAGTTTTTTGCCTAGTTGGGAAGAGTGTCTTGATTGAGACTTTATGATTCGTCCCATAAAGCACAATCGTGACACCTCGAGGGATTCATAATATTCCATCAGCCACAATTTTATTTCGATTTTAATTAGATACGAAATGAATTATAGCTCCAGGTAATATAATATACTAAGAACCTAACCCAAAAATAGATTGGCACATAGCTGGAGGCCATTTTCCTCATAATTGTGGCTTGCAATATGGTCCTGTATGTTCCAATTGATAAACGAATGTCTGACTGGTTATGAGATGAAATCAGATTAATACTTCCACCGGAGAAACTAAAGAATACCATTTGAAGGCCGGCGGTATCATTAGGGAAGGTATACGATGGGATTCTATTTGCGCTAAGAACTGGATGTCAATGGAAGAGGTTGCCCAAGGAATATGGGTCTGGATCAATCTGTCACAGACGATTCCAACAATGGTCATCTTGTAAGATATTTCAAAAATTATGGGTTAGACTGCTAAAGGTGTATGATGAAGTAGTAGGAACTCAATGGAGATGCAGTCACTTGATAGTGTATAGATAAAAGCACCTTTAGGTGGGAAGTGACAGGACCTAATCCTACAGACAGAGGAAAATTAGGAACAAAACGTCATGTCCTAATTGATGGACAAGTTATTCCATTATCTATCGTTATAACGGTGGCCAACACCCATTGTATGAAGGTGCTATAAACACCCTGGATAATAGCGTAGTTAAAATACCATCATACAACATGTGTAAAAAGAAACAAAATCTCTCTCTTGATAAAAGATATGACTTTCAGGAGATTAAGGATGGCGTTATCAAGAAAGGATACTTACCACACATTCTACGTAGAGGAGAACAATCTAAAACAAAAGATAGTAATCATAATATAAAGAGAAGAAGATGGGTTGTAGAAAGAACTAACTCCTGGCACAACAGATTCAGAAAACTTTTGGTTGGGTATGAAAAGAAGTTAGAAAACTATTTTGCGTTAGTATGCTTGGGTTGTTGCATTCTTATTTAAAGGGGGATAATTTTGGGATAGGATCTAAGTTATTTACTTGGCTGAGATTGGGGCTGGGATATAACGGGTATTGTTATATCGCCGCAATATTTCTTTATAGCCACTATACCTTCGTATGTCACTACCTTAATTGTCAGTCCCTTTGTTAGTTGAATATCATTAGGTACGTCAAAATCAATCCGATTATCAGCCCAGACTCTAGTGTCCGGAACTCTATCGTTGTTCACAAGCACTATCCCTTTTCCTTCAATTGTCGAATTCTTTTGCTCACCAAAGTTATCACCATGTATACTTACTGTTCTATTACTTCCAACAAATATGCCCAGTATCCTAACAAGGGTTCTTGCGGTGAATTTTCCTGCCAAATAAGCAGCTTGCGAAAGACCGGTAATCGCGACTATCGTTGGTTCTATATCCGCAACTTTTATGTTGCTTAATAAGTGTGAGTCTGTGAGCCTCATATCATTAGTCAAAGCGTTAGCAATAGTATTGATACTTGAAAATGAAACAAAAAGATATATTCCTACTCCAATAAATGTCCAAATGAAAAGTTGGTATCTGAATAATACTGGCTTGGTGCCCTCGATCAACATCGTAGAGAGTTTGGGTACAGACGAGGCTTTGGGTACTCTTTTACTCAATGAGCTGTCGTACTTTACTCTAGAAAGTATGTTTCCAAATGTTGATGAGGAAATACTAATTCCCATAATTGCAAGTGTTCCTTCGGATAGTGCTGCATTCCAAGTAAGTTCACTTCCAGAAATTCGAATCAGATATACTGAAAGAAATACAAAAGCAATCACTACTGTCCAGATAAAGAACTGGAACCTTGCCAAACTTGGATAGTAGTCTCCTTCCCTTATTATGTCCCAAAAACTCCCCTGGTATTTATCAGCTGGATCAATGCCAGATAAAGGCTTACAATTTTCATCATATTCCGGTTCTAGCGGTGAGTCTTGTTGCTGGTTCGCTATAGATCTCCTAGCTCTTGAGATAATGAAAGCCACTAGAAGAGTGATGCCAGACACAAATCCTCCAGAAATGATGACCGCAGCCCATGGATGCAAGAGAATTAGTTTTGAATCGGGTACAGTTCTTTCAATTAGGACTACTCCATTATCTGTAGTTGATTTATTAAACTGATTAGTACTAATTCTAAATTTAAGGGAATCAGAACCTATATACGATGGTAAAGATGGAACATATGTAATCAATAAATTGGAGGAAGTCAAATTATTCGGTATTATGACGTTACCATATAGCGGTCTTTCTAGTAAGCTGATATTAAATGCAGCATTATCATATGATTTGTTTAGATAATTGTTTAATGGGATATCCATTTTTGTAGTACCATTTGATATCACCTTTATTAGTGGTGTGAGTATTCGTGCATTGGTATCAGAAATAACTCCTAACGATACCAATAGGCATAACGCACAAAACAATGGAAGTAAAGTAATTTGCGTGGTACATTATACTGGGATCTAGCTTTTATATTTATTGATTCGACCAAGAACACATCCCAAAAATGGATAGATATATAGCTTGAGAGTGTTTTGTTCATAGATGTGGCTTACGATAGAGGCAAGTATCTTCCAACTGTCAAAAGAATTCCTGAGGGATTATGGGATGAAATCTAAGTTGATATATCGCAGAATTTCTAAATCTGAGATGGTTCTAATTAGCAACAAGGTATTATATTTCCGGTTTTATTGCAAGTCATTTTCGCTAATCTTTATCGTTGAAATGTTTACTAAAAGGTGTTGAGTTAGTATCATTAAGCGCAAATTCGGCTGGACTGATGTTGAGGTTCCTGTAATTGGACAAGGTACGTGGATGATTGATGGTAGTCATGAATCAGAACGCCTTGCAATTGAAGCTATAAGATTAGGACTTGATTTGGGATTAACTCATGTTGATACTGCAGAAATGTACGGTAACGGTAGAGTAGAAAAGATGGTGGGCGAAGCTATCACCGGCAGACGCGATGAAGTATTTTTAACCAGTAAGATTCTACCTTCCAATGCTTCTTACGAAGGTACGTTGAGAGCTTGCGAACGGACCCTAAAAAGGCTGAAAACAGAATGGCTTGATCTTTACCTATTGCATTGGCCAGGTTCATACCCCATAAAAGAGACAATGCAAGCAATGGAGAAGCTCGTATCAGAAGGACTAGTGAGATTCATTGGAGTCAGTAATTTCGATGTGGAGGATGTGGTTGCAGCCAAGCGATCTCTTAAAGACGAGCAACTAACTTGTAATCAGGTGTTGCATCATCTACAATATCGAGGGATAGAACGACGTCTACTACAGTATTGTACTGAGAACGAAATTGCAGTGGTAGGTTATTCTCCATTTGGACATGACAATTTTCCATCACTACAGACTGCCGGTGGGCAGGTATTGATGGAAATTGCCAACCGGTACGGCAGTACTCCTCGACAGGTAGCACTAAATTTTCTGACCCACAATCCCAATATTTTTACTATTCCCAAGACTACTCAACTAATGCATGCTAGAGAAAATAGTGAATCTGTGAGTTGGAAGCTTTCTGCAGAGGACTTGGCGAGTATCGACCGCATGTTTCCAATTCCAGACCAGGATGCGCCGCTAGAAATGATTTAGAATCTTGTGAAACGCTTAGAAGATTATTAAGAAATGGATAGGAAAGCAAACAAATTGAGCCTCACATTAGACGAATTCTGGGGATTGGTTCAGATGAGAGAAAGATTGATCCACAGATAATACAATCCTATTAAAAATTTAAAAGGACTTTCGAGCTTTATTATTTTTGTCATTTGATTGTCAAACGATCATCCTAACATTGGCGATTGTAGGACCACACCGTTCCCGATCTCATTAAATGTGTTATCCTGACAAATTCATTTTTTCTCAGTTTGTTAACATTTAACTGACAATTAATCCATCAATAATAGATTGAAAGTAATAATCAGCAATTGTACTTTTTGTCTTAAGATCTAATTCTCAAGATTTGTCAATATACTTGATATGGATCTACGCCAGCTGTGAGTCAGTCAAACTAAAATCTCGATAATATTAATAAACATCTTATTATTAACTTCGTGATCACACATAGGAGTATCAAAAATTTGCAAAATAATGTCTTTGATGAGCAGTCAATTAACTATGATAACATAACGGATTTGTGTTATTCATGGTTGTTTTCTCGTCTACATTTTATTATCTCCAAATATGTTTTGGAAACTCAAACCCCTCAAAGGGTTTTGGATGTTGGTTGCGGAACAGGCTTTCAATCCTTTTTGTATGCTTATGCTGGATCATTCGTGGTAGGAATAGATATTTCAGAGAATATGATAAAATCTGCCATGAGTAAGCATAATCCTAAATCAAGTAACGACAAATTAATTCTTTTTGCCGAAAATTTTGATTTTGTGATTAAGTATAATGATTTAATTAATTCTGCTATAAATCAAAATTTTGGTTACAAGAGTTACTCCACTCCCAAGTTTTTGGTTTGCGATGTATATAAATTACCATTTCCAGATGGGTATTTTTCTCACATCAATAGCTGTGGTAGTGTTCTTAGTCTAGTAGAGCACAGTCATCTTGCATTGAAAGAATTAATTAGGGTTCTAAGGCCTGGCGGGACTTTATTCATAGAAGTCGAATCGAAGTGGAATATGGATCGGTTTTGGACACTTTTCGATGTTTTACTAAGGAATAAACTAGGGTATTGGACAACCTTCAATGATGCTTGCAAACCTTTTCTATCCCCCAGACAATGTATTTCTATTAGTTATCCCTATGGAGAACACGATAATCCGGTAAATATTAGGATAAAGCTTTTTACCAACAAGTGTTTGAAGGATGAATTTTCTAGACTAAACTTAAAAGTCATTAAGAGATGGACAATCCTTTCCATAACTAATCTTATCCCAAGCCCAATTCTTGATACTAATAGTCCAAGTACATTTCTTAAGAGACTATTCAAAGTGTTATCTTTTCTTGAGGAAAAAGTACCTTTTCCTCTTCCGGGCTGCACTGCAGCTTATTTTTTGCAAAAAAACCACTAGACATCCAGTGAAATCGCCTTATGCCTACACTCTCGTAAGAATCTTTCCTACTCTTGTAAAGGAGTTGGTGAAATTATATAACATCTGTGGTTATTCTTGTAACCAAAATTTGGTATTTTGAATGGTTATAATTTCTGACGGTAGTTACCAGGAATTTACAAACATTTTGCGTTGTAAACTTCACAAAATTGCTAAGAAGACCTTATATCTAATTGGTAGGTAGGTTATTTATGCAAAATCGCAGCCCAGCAAGATCAAGAATTTTAGATGCAGCATCTTATGAGCTAAGACTTTTAGTGCGAGGAATCTTGCTTCCTGCGTCTTTGGTTCTCTTTTTTACGTATGTTATCATATCTATAGTTGACGTTGGAAGAAGCGGTTCTTTTAACAGTATTCCTTCTTCTATAGTACTAGCTGTTGGTACAGCAGTTTCATTTAAATTATTATTCTACACGAAGCTAGAGAAAATAGAAATTAAGAGATTTAGGTTTATTTTTTTAGCATTAATCTGCTGGCTAATTGGAGAAGTTATTTATGTCTATAATCAAGCATTTGTAGGAATTACCGTTCCATACCCTTCGATAGCTGATATATTTTATTTGTCTGCAACGATATTCCTTTCATGTCATTTGTACAGTATACTGTACTTAAAGAAGAGTATTTTAAAAAAGAAGTCCTTTCTCTACTTGGGCCTTCTAGCATCAATTTTTCCTATTTATTTAATAGCTGACACAATTCACAGCTATGGTTCTACTTCACTTATGGAATTTGTTACAAACATATTATATTATGTCACAGATGCGATAGTAATCTTTCCCTGTATCCCAATTATTTTAAGTCTTAGAAAAAATGATCCGTTTGTATTTCACTGGTTATTGATAGCATTGTCTATTTTTATATTGGTCGCTGCTGATCTGGTCTATACTTTCATTTCTTCAATAAACGAGGAATTACTCAAAAATACTGAATGGTTGTTTTCATTTATTTACTCTATTGGTTATCTTCTTTTGTCTATGTCGATACTTTGGTTTAGTAAAATAAAAGAAGTACTTGAATATAAAAAATTTTCAAATGTCTTGAGATATGATCAAGGAGATATTTTGGATAGTAATGATGAAAATCAAACAAATGAATTTATAGAAAATGTAGGAAATCCAAATCAACTCTTAAAAAGTATCACAAACATCATAGAAAATACTAAGGAGCGCGCTGATATCTTATTTGGTCAATATATTATTCAGAAAGGAGAAATAATTAGACTTATTGATAATCTAGCTGCAATGACGAGGAAAAATAAATCGTTAAATATACGTATCCTACTGCCTTCTCAATTCGATCGAAAAAATATTCCGTCGAATGTCAATCTTGCTATCTCAATTAAATATTTTGATCGAGAGCTTTGTGCGAATACGATTACATCAATCTTGGATGATGAGTTTATGTATATACTGGGTTCTGAATCAGATAATGTAATTAATCGTGATCGGTATTTTATCCAACAAGAAGTTAATGAATCAAAAATACTTGTTGCCATGGCATTATTCGAAAGAATGTGGATGTTGGAAAAATCTGTAAATTTCGTGTGATCTCCAGATCATCTTGTCTGGTTCGTGCTGAGGAGTCAAAAACCCAAACAGCTTGTTAATTCTAAATTTTAGTAGAAATACTTAGCATGAAAATCTGGTATGCCGTTGTGAAATTTCATTGATAATCCCCAACACATCTTAGATAATGGTGCCAGTGAGGAATTTGACTGCGGACTCGGATTTGATGGCTATGCTTCCAGAGAATCCAGACTGGGAAATGGTAGTCAAAATACAGATCCGCTCAGACAAAATAGGAATGTGCAATTGGTTTTTTGTATAAATCAAAGTGAGTAAGCCAAATTTGAATGGCCTTGTCAGTCCAGTCGATAGTAATACTCTCTGGCTCGCATTTATTGATTCTCTGTGGTCTAACCGAAGTTGGTGGATCGACGGTGCAAGTGTACAATTGTTGACAGACCTATGGGAACAACCCTTGAATATTCATTCCAGTTGTCAGCACCGAATATCAAGTAATGCAGCTGAATCGGTCAATTTAGTATAAAACATTCATCGTACTATCAAACGACCAAATTTAAATTGGCGAATGTAATGCTGCACTTTGCATCATTCCATTAAATATATTAAACTGACAAATTGATTTTTTCTCAGTTTGTTTACATTTATGTGACAATCAATCCATCGGCAATATTACAAAAGTAATAATCAGCAACTGTATTTTTTGTACTAGAGGTATAATTCTAAAGATTTTGCCAACATATTTGATAAGAATCTAGGCTAATGGTGATTCAGCTCCAATTGGCTGTGAAGATTTAAAAGAGATGTTTCAGCTATTTGTAAACACAGGTAAGCCTGTTCACATTCTGTTTATTGGAACATCTGCATTTGCTAAGTCATTGTTTATGAGTTGTCTTACCAAGTTGGAACAGTCTTATTATGCTGTAGGTATTAGTTCAACAAAAAGGAAAATTGATTATCTATTTGGTTATGATTCTGAATTTGTCTAACATGAGATTCTAGTTTTAATTTTTGCAAACGCAATTAGCTAACTCAACTCGCTCCTCCTTACAAGATGAACGAAACTGACTTAATATCATATACACCTCAGATATGTTATTGCTTAACCGTTGAAAGGTTCTTGCTGCTTCCCCTCCTTCGAGATCTCGGCGTCTCTGTACAACCGATTGAATATCACCATTCGCTATTTTAAGGAATTTAATTTTCTGAATTATTCTTGTATAGTTATTATATCTCATAAGTATTATTTCAAAAAATAGAAAGGAATTAAAAAGTTTAAATAAATCGATCAAAATATGGTGTTATGGAATGTGGTGATGGTACTCTTTGTTGTGACGAATCTTTTGAGTTCGATTTTACTGGGATCAATTTGGATACCGTTGAGTTTTATCCCATAGAAAATACACGCACTATTGTAATGATTTTCATTAAGGACGGAGGTCTTTATTTAACTATCAGTTTCGATTGTGGACAAACTTTTGAAGAGCCTAGGAAGATAGCTGATGTGAATAGTGAGGCGATAAAGGATATACAACTATTGGCAAATGAGGATCAATTCGTTGTGGCAGTAAAAGAGAGGATAGGTGACCAAGATTACAAAAGAGCATTTAGTGGAATGATAAATGCTAATCTACGGAATTTCACTTTTAGAGAATGCCCTAGATCTAGGGCAGCACAAAAAGGTGGAGCACTCAAAATAGCATTAGGTTTTAGAAAATATAAACCAACTTCCGATGAGTCCGCTACTGAAGAATGCGAATCTGTCGACTACAAATTTTTTATTGAGGGTAATACGGTTAATATTGAATGTTGTGGTCATCATTGATTATAGTAGAATATGGATATTTCTGGAGCTTCCTGTCTTGACGAAGAAGTTGTTGTATTATTTAAAATTGAATGGATACACGTGATTTAAAAAAGAACTCCTGTGAAATGATAGTTTGACCGACAAACAAGAATATATTCCTTGGATAAAAGTAAAACTAGAGTTGGGAATCATTGTTTCGATTTTTTTACTATTATTAGTAACTTCTGTTGAGTGTAATATTTTTCAGAATACAAATGCTGTTGGGACCTGGGCAGGAAGGAATACAATTTTTGTTCCTATATCGTGGTGTACAGTACGAGGGAGTCCAGCGTTTGAAAATCCAAATATTCCGAATTCAAACGGTGGTATAGATAATTCTACTGATCAGGTTCTTCTGAAAAGAGGCGAACGTGTTACTGATTATATTTATATTAATCAGACAGGTATTGGTTTTAGATCAGCTATCAACAATGCGTTGCATACTTCGTTACATTTTCCAAATATTACTGATCCAGAGGCTGTGGGGCCTCCAGGAAATTTAACTGTAACTCACCACGGCCGAGAATTCAATTCGATGTTAAATGAATGCAAATCCGCTTGGACGAACATGACTATCAATAATACAGGTTCAGTTGACGGACTGTTCGCTATAAATGTGCGTCTATTCTTTGATGATATTACCGGGCAAGAAACTGACACGACTGGTATTGGATATTGCCACAGAAATTCCACTGGATATTGCGGAATTCCTTACGACGGACATCTTACAGTTGTCGATAACTATTTTATGATTCCCGGTGTCGCCTCAGGTAAATATAATGATGATCCCTTTGATGAGGCCCTGGGCCATGAACTTGGACATGCTTTAAGTTTACAGCACAGGAATTGGGATACAAATGCATTAATGAATACAAATCAGCAACATAATGGCCCTGGTGGAACAGTGAGCAACATCGGAATCACTGGTGACGAGGTCGCCAGCTTAAGGAATTCGACATCAGCTATTCCGGGCATAGAATTCGATCCGGAAAACAGAATAGTCCTAGGAAACGCAGTTCAAAGCATTGCAGTTGATAAGATTAGAGAAAACAAAACCCTGAGTCCATTTGAGGATATATCATCTGTTGAAGTTAGCCTTGACAAGAAGCATAATATTGTGGCATTTGGCCAAGACCTCTTTGGCCTAATTCCAGAAAAAATCAAGAATAATACGAAATATTGGACTTTAGTCAATCTAGATGACATTAAAAAAACTGGCGCAACTAAGACCATCTTAGACAAAATAGGGGTTCCTCCTACGAAGTTTTCTGGTGCTGACCTGGTCATTCTTTCTCAAGCCAATTCCAGTAATTCCACAGGAAGAGTATGGACAATTAAGAATAATACAGCTAGTCTACTTCCTGGTAATCTGTTTAAACCTGCATTACAAACGGTTATGGTTCATCTAGATACCCCCGGCACTCAACCCTATTTGAAAAGTAGCGATAATGAGATTCCTCTATATAATTCTATAAATGTTATTTTAAATAATACAAATAGTCTCGTGAAACTAAATAAAGCATTTTCTATACAGGCTATTGTTACTTCAAACGGAACTACAGTAGATAGACTTGATGATGAGATTTCTGACAAGGGTAAGATTTTAGAACTGAAGCAACCGTCCTTCCCCAGATGTTTCCTTAATGATAACGCAATAAAAGGAAATAGTATCAATATAAGTGCTTCTGGCTTAGCCCCTAATAGTGATATTCACGCATTTCTTGGCCCTATTTTAGTAGGTAACGGTACAACCTCAGGCTCTGGTAACGGTACAATAACATTCACAATTCCAAATGAAATCGCATCAGGATTACATTTAATGACAGTCGAATTAAACAATACTGCATTGGCTGCAAATTGTGTAATCGATGTGCATGATCAGAATCAGAGAGTTATATCAAAATGATTTGGTTATAATTCTCTAGAAAAAGAGGTACTAGTACCACAAAACTTCTTTTTCAGGTCAATTTGATGGAAGGCTTTCTTGAAAACAAATTCATCTTTAGTCAAGGCATAGTCAATACGGCTTTCTGATACACTATGTTTACCACAATCCGTACATTATTTTTCCGTTGACATCACTAAAATCTTTTGCATTATTTAAATGTCTGTTTGAACCAAACTTTTATCGGGTGAGAACAGCACAGTTCTATTACTTATCGTTATTTTATTATCACTGGTCTACAGTATTGTTATGACTTAAATAGTAATTGCGTATAGTCTATAATTTACTAATATCCTAGGTAGATATTCGTCTTATTTGAGAACACCTATTTTCTTAATATTTCAAGCTTTTTACCAAAGTATAATGGTATTATAATTATAATACTCACTTATTCTGTTCAGAACGCTATTATTATACGAACTATAGCCCAAAACAATCAGAAGACGCTGAAGTGAGATAAAGAAGATTGCGTCTACTTAAGAGCTTGAATTGAATATGTAATATCG
>JARBAU010000371.1 GCA_029237525.1 Nitrososphaerales archaeon
ACGCAACCAGTGCTAACTCCACTTCCCAACCTCAAGGCTCAAGTAACGCAACCAGTGCTAACTCCACTTCCCAACCTCAAGGCTCAAGTAACGCAACCAGTGCTAACTCCACTTCCCAACCTCAAGGCTCAAGTAACGCAACCAGTGCTAACTCCACTTCCCAAGCCCCAGCAATCTCTTCGAACACAAACAAAAACACCAATGCTGGTAGTAACGCAACAGGAGGCAATAACACTCATGGCGGATTAGCCCAAATGAACAAGACTGTGTCATCAGCAGGGAAATCTACAAACAGTTCGGCTGCTGCAACATCGAGCAACCCGAACTCCAATAACTTATTCACTAAGTTAGGCGAAGCGCTTAAGAATCTATTTGGCGGAGGAAATAAGAAATAAATTCAAATATACTCTTCCAATATAATTTTTATCGTGTCATCCATTATCTGACCATTATTTGCATATGACTATTAGCATATGACTAGGAACACCAGGACTATAGTAATGAATAGTTGATTTACTTTTATTTTCAAACATAAGCCGTGCCTGAATCGCCGAAAATATATTTCTGGCTAAAATAAACTTCAATCACTGTTGGCATACTGATATAAAGTTCTTCTCGTTAAGCTCTGTACCTTGTTGCTACCATGGATTAGTAAATGGATACTTTAGTTTTATCTTTATCCCCTGATGTACTACAGTAAATCTAGAGAATACTCTAATAAATTCATTTGTCTGGGTATTTGTATGAGAAACAACAGATTTATGCAATAATGAAGAGTGCGCCGATTTCAACGCAATTGAACTCTGCGTATAATATTCAACCGACGCAATCATAATCAGCTTAGACTCGACTCTTATATTCGGAAGAGGGTATCAATTCTTGCATCTGTCCAATGCCCGCACATAATGCTGTAATCATTTCCGTCCAAATCTTCCTATTTGATGTTTCACTCATACCCAAAAGCATATTTATAGTAAGTCCATCATATAGCGCCACAAGTCCGGCGGAGATAGCCTCAACATCTATATTACTTTTAAAATACCCCTTTTCGACTTGCTGGCTTAGATATTTAGAAACAAGTTGAAAAATATTAGTTCTATGTTCGTAGAGAGCCTTACATATCTTTGAATTACGTGAAGCTTCGGCTACTGTCTCCATAAACACACGATCGCGTTTTCTAGAACTTCTTCTGAAATTAATAAAGAATTTTTCCGCATCTGATCCTAAATCTTCTTTTCTTTTAAATAATTTCGACATTTGCTCGTTTAGATCAATTATGCTATTCTGACAAATAGCGTAGAATAACTCCTCTTTGTTCCTAAAATAGAGATATAATGTTCCTTTACTTAATCCGGCTATTTCAGCAATATCGTCCATCCTTGTCTTGTCAAATCCGGAAATCGAAAAGCATTCGATCGCTGCCCGGACTATCTTATTTCGAATTTCTAGCTTGTATTGTAATGTCACTTTTGGACACATAGTCTAAATTGGTTCTCCACTTGATCTTGAGCCTAAAGTCTTTTCGACGTGATCCTTAAAATTGAGAGCCTTTGTAACACGAAAGTAGACATCCGCACCTATCGAGCCCATAAGGGCTCCATATGGAACCGTAAACAACAGAATTCCGGGCAAAGTCACCATGAAGTTATCATGCAATTCTGACATAGAATTAAAAGAAAATCCTAGAGGTTCTGCAAATGTGATTGGTAGTAGCGGGTAACCAAGGATATAAAAAACTGATCCAACTAAAGCACTCGAAATAATAAAGGACTTTTCTACGTTGAAACGTGTTGCACGGGAACTTGCCCTTTGAACGATGCAGTCATAAAGAAAACCTACTAAGGCCAATACGATATACATAGGTAAGAAGGGCACTAAATGATTGGAGGGAATTATGTTAGTAAATGCGTTAATCAAGACCACTAGTAGAGTTATCATGGTTGCTGACCACTTCATATTCAAAGTTTTGACGGCTATTAACAACGCGACTGCGTCAATGATAGGCAACAACGTGATTGCAATTATTGATTCAGTCACCGGATTTAAGTTAAAATTAAAATGCGATCCGTCTGAAAGAGGAAGTACAAACAAGTAAACATACCAGATCATAGTAAGCCACCATGCTGCAAAGGCTGGTATAGATAGGAATTTTATGATCGTTTTCTGAAATCTGGATTGAACCTGCATAAGCATTCTCTTCAAACCTATTATCACTGCTACTGAGTTTATAATTATCCCAGTTGCGAGTACGAAATGAGTAGGACTTAAGAGACCATCTATCCCAAATGTTTTATGCCAAGCATAGTCTGAGGGCCCGGCTACGATCGCAATGCTCGAACCTATTATCAACAATTTGAATGAGATGATAACGGGTTTCATATTGTCAATCTTACGCGTTAGCATTAATTTAGCACCCATGATGGCAGTAACGAGAAGCAGGCCAACTCCGGAGTATAATAGAGTGTGTGAGGGAGTGAAGAAAGTCTCTGAATTGCGCATTAAATGCGACGTAACGTCCCAGCTAACTCCGATTATCTGAAGAAAGGAACCAGCGCATGCTAAAGACAAAACAATTATGTATTTATCCACGGTACCATTATTATTCCGAAGGATTACATTGTGTTCGGACAACCTTTTCTGTCGTATTATACCTAAACAATATAATAAATCTAACTGACTGGTCAGTTATGTATATTAAATCCCAAGCAATAAACCACTTAAAGTGAGAAGTAGATGGACTTTAGCTCCAACGATACTCGTGACCAGTGTTTGGACGAATCCGGGAACCTTAATCCAATACGAATTCATACGGGCGATAACGCGTTGGTGAATTACTATTTTCAAGCATCTTGCTCTAAAGAAAAAGTTCTTGTAATAGGCTTGGGTCAACTTGGGTTACCTGTAGCAAAATACGTCCAAGACCGGGGAGGATTTGATGTGTATGGTTATGACATTAGTACAAAGGCGATAGAACGTGCACAGAGAGTAGCTGGAATAAAGAGGATCGGCGATAACAATAATAGGACTAGTAAAAACACTAACGCATATGATTTTACTGAATTTGATGTCTTTATCATCTGTGTTTCTACACACAAACCAGATGACATGTTTTCTCCACAAATAGAAGGTCTATTATCCATAGTTGAAAAGATATCAAAAGAAGCAAAGAATGGAGCACTAG
>JARBAU010000372.1 GCA_029237525.1 Nitrososphaerales archaeon
GTAGTTGCTAATCAAACAGTTGTACAGGCTCAAGCACAGGCAAAAGCTAACATAGCAAGGGCCTACGGAGAATCACAAGCAATCAGAATCATTACATCACAGCTAAGACAAGACCCCCAATATCTTTAATGGCAGGCAATCAATAAGTGGAATGGACAGATGCCATATTCTTTAGGTGGACAAGGAGCAATCCCAACCATCTTGATAATCCGTATCTGGTTCATAACAACAACAAAATTAGACTAAATGAACTGGACTGTGTGAAGCATTACTAATATGCTGTCATGTGACCCACCTTTGATGTTGTAGAATTCGTAGTGGGGAATAACCATTACATGTTGAACCCAGTACATAATCTGTGGATGCAGAATCGTAACAAGGAGTTACTCGAGAGTTACTCGAGTTATAATAGTGACATATCAGTTCTGTATTAACCCGAAGCCGCAAATAAGAATAGATTATATCAGTATACTGACTGGAGACATATATGGAGTTGGATGGCAGATCTTATACAGTAAATTGAGGATACTATCTGCTTTTGCATTTGTATATTTCTCTGAAATCACATTTTGAGTTCAAAGTTCTATTTCTGTTGAATTTGTCATCTACTCAATCACATAGATATAACTAGATTTGAAATCCAATCCTGTCGTGCGTTTTTAGCTACTTCTAAATCTTTGTACTTGTGTTACATCGAAGTTTATTTAGTGAATGATCCGAGCAAGACACTACTATATACAACAAAACTGCTTTTCAATTGATTCATAGTATGTAGACAAAGATAGAACAAAATGTTGTGAACAATTGATGGTGGAATTTGATTTTATTACAGTCAACATTGAACAGTGTCCGGTAATAGTAAAAATGTTATATTATTTACAAGAGCATTATCTTATATAAATTTAAGAGTAATGCCTGTCTAAGTAGATATTACCCATGACTATTTTATCGATAAGTAATTAACCTGATTAATCAATAATGATACAACAAGAAAATGGTAGACAAACCTATAAAGGAAGAAACTCCGGAACAGCGGAGAAAGCGTTTTTTACTAGAATTTGAAAATCCATTCAAATGCGAAAAATGTAATCAAAGATTTAAGAAGAAAAAATATTTGGTAGAACATAAGAATGAAGTTCATTCTTATTGAAATCAACATCATAACAGTATTGAATTTGATGATCTAAGTAGATAGACGTATCCAAGTTGGACCTCTTACAAAATAAATCTTAAATAGTAAAATAATATTTAGTACCGATATTTCCTAAAAATGGAATTATATCTATTTCGTCACGGCGAAGCAGGAAAAAAATTGCAGTCTGGAAGTAAGGACTTTGATCGACCACTTACCTCTACAGGTCAAAAAGAGGTAGAAAGTATATCGTTATCATTAAAGAAACTAAAAATTAATTTTGATCGCATACTTACTAGTCCTCTAAAAAGAGCTCACCAAACGGCTATTATTGTATCTAATGTATTTGTGATGGAAGATAGAGTGGAAGATTGGGATGAATTAAAACCTGAAGGCAGTAGATTAGAACTGTATAAAAAATTAACACAATTGAAATCAGATTCATCGCTCTTAATCATAGGACATCAACCTTATCTTACTGAAATGATTGGTAATCTGATATTTGATTATGATAGTGATAATTGTCCTAGAGTAATTCTTAAAAAATCTGGCTTAGCGAAAATCGTAGTAACATCATTAATGCCTACAATGAAAGGTGAACTACGCTGGTTATTCAGTCCAAAACTTTTAAGAAAAATATAGAGACCAACCAATCAATAATGAGATATCCTGATAAGAATATTGTACAATATCCTATCCTCATACTAGCTGCTATCTATAATCGTAAGATAACTAGAAATTAAGAAAATTTAGTGATATCTCGTCAAAGTTACACATGACCTTTTGAATCATCCATTTTTCACAGACTATGTATTGATTTTTTGATAATTATTTCCTTATTTATACTCTGCTTGGTATTGCTGTGTTCTTACGTTCTCGTTAATGGTTTTCCTCTAAGTATTGAATATGGGTAAGCTTGATAGATTGTCCTAATAAGACAATAAAGATGTGGCCTGTACCACTTCTCCATACTTGGCATCAACCAGCTTGGCGAGCTTTTGCGGAAAGTTCTGTTTTATTCGGTGATTCATATCATACGACCTGGACCAGCAATTCAACATCGTTTCGAAATTTCCAACAATTATCAACTTTTCCTTGGATCTTGAGATTGCAACATTCAGATCTTGAAGTGAACCCACAGCACCAACTATCCTTTCAGGATTGTTTCTTACTATGGAAAAGAGAACTATATCAGCTTGTGTTCCCAATGCTCCAGTAGATGTCAATACTCTTACATTAACATCAAGACTTCTGAGATATCTGGTTATTATACGTCTCTGTTCAGTGTATCTGGTTACAATTGATATAGACTTGGAAGGTGCTACTCTCCGAAGTTCACAACAGATCTTAACACAGGCCTTTGCTTCTATATCGTTATACCAGGAGCTAGGACCAGCCATTTCTTCAGTACCATTCAAATCTGCCCAAGTAATTACTTCATCTGGATTAATTATAGATCTAAATTCGTTATCAATATCCTTGTCCACTATTAGTCTTCTAGCAGCAATGTCATGAGCCGCCCGTAATCCGCCATAATCAGCAAATTCGTCAACAAGCATAGCAAGCTTATTCGGTAACCGATGAGTTGTAAAAAGTGTATCATATTTTGTGCATCTTAATACCCATTCCATAGCACTAAGATCATAATCCGCTAGTCCTATTGGTCTTGACTGTTTAGGATCTCCTACTACCGTTGCAACAATACCAGATTGTGATGCTAATTCGATTATGTTATTAGTCTCATAAGAGATATAATCCTTCATTAGATTAACACCTAATTGATTAATTCCAAGAGTAAATGGTGACAGGAGATGTTCCAATCTTTCGATGCCTGCCTCATCGATAATCATATTATCAAATTTGATACAACCAGACAGACGCCTCAACGATTGAGTAGTACATATCACTATTTTTTTTGTTCTCACTACTTCAATACTATTACTAAAAGGGATGGACAGACTCGTATCTGCGCCAGGAGCATATCCACTTCTAACACATAAGAACTTTGCTGCTTCAGGTCCCAAAAGTATACTTAATTCTCTGCAGAATTCGTTAGCGGCTGAATTGGTAAATGCTACTAGCAATACCTTTCTAGCATATCCTTCACACACTATTTTGACTGCTAGAAAACTACCAGTAGTCGTCTTTCCACATCCGGCTGGTCCTATTACTCCAGCTACACCCCCTGAATTAATACGCCAGTTTAGTATTCTTTCTTGATCTGGATTAAGGTCAATCACTTTGGCAAAAGCTCCTGCGGAATGAAAATGTCAGCTGCTAGTTTGTGAAATTGGTGTATAGGTCTAAGCATACTTCTAGTAAGATTTAGCTCATCTCTCATCATGATGATTGGCAAATGAAATAATTGTTTCTTGGCTCTACGTACTGCTACCTTGGATCTGAAACTTAGAGTGATCTTGTTATTACTTACATCCATTACACTGGCCTGCTCACTAATACACGAAAGAAATGGTCTTTTTGGCTCAATTCCTATAATTCTTACAATTCTACGTGGTTCCAACGAAAAGTCTGCATCTTTTCTCGACATAACTACTCTTTCCTCAATGTCAAAATCATAGAAATATCCACTACAAATTACACCAGTTCTTTCTAGTCTTTGTAAAGCCTCTTCCTCGCCATGTTGATCTATCAAAGTGGAAGCTACATGCTTATGCAAGTGGGTTTCAGCTCTTTCCTTTAGTATGGCATAACGTTTGGCAAAAAATTGCCTCGTCATTTTGTCATATTGTGCAGGCAGTTTACCTTCATGGGCTAGCTTGGAATCTATCTGATAGAAAAGACATTCTTTGCTCCCTTCCATACCTTTGTCACATACAGGACAAAATGATGGCCTCTCTGCGCGTACATGCTTACCACAAAGAACCTCGAATGCAAATTTTCTATTAATTTTAATTTTATCCACTTCTTTCTTGATGGTCTCAAGTTTAGGAAAATAAGCTCCACCATTGTGAACTATGCAAGAAAAATTATATCTATTCCAATCATCCTCATCCTGACAATATCTATAATTTGCGAGTAGATTGTTTGCGATTAACTGCCATTTCTCGCGGCCACTAATAGTTTTATTTAAATCGTATGTTTTCCAGTCAAGTATTCCATAACCATGATGATATTCTAATAATGCATCAATTCTTCCCTCGTGATGATCTTTTATGTTGGTTATTGTAATTTCGGTTATAATTCTATCAGGCTTATCATATTTCTTCATCAGACGTTTACAGATTCCTGTAACTAGACCATGATAGATCTCATCGATCCGATCTTTGAAATCATGTTGGATGGATCTGTTCTCCCTATTGGTAATATCTAGTGTATAATTAATAATTTCATTTATTATATTGTATGAGTCGTGGACTATTTTCTCAGTAAGATTTTCATAGTCATTTGAATTGTATTGCCAATTTTCAATGATTGGGCCTCCAATACACAAGCTCATTATATCATGAACTGTGTTGGCAATCAAGTAGTCTTTATCGCTTCTAATTGCACCATATGGATAATCAAGCTTGAACAAATTTTGACATACACAGGCCGTAGCTATCTCAGATGACTGTACAAGATGGGTCTGAGTTTTTCGCAAATAATTATAAGTCTTTCTGACATCCAGTATACCGGTATTCATGTATTTTATCTCCAACTATATCTTGATATTCTAGACAATCACTACTACGGTGAGTATGAAATGTCGCTAATCAGTTGTATGCTCTTCCATTGTATGTATTTAAATTGTAAAGAACACAATAGAGAGGGAGGGATAATATAATAAATATTCGTGGCAAATCATCATCTGTTCTACTTATAACCGTGCATAGCTTTAGACCATGATTTGGGTCTTATTTGTTATGGTGGATAAATGAATCGTAATATTGATATTGATATCAACAAATAGTTTGTTCTGTTATTCAGATCAGATCGAGTAACAAATTGATTTGTTATGTGTATTAAAAGGTAATAAAGCTAATTGCTACTTTATCTAAAAGCTAGGAGCAGGGCAGTAGACTTTAACCAATAACTGGCTTTATGAAAATAGACTAATCCAAACTATCAAATGCACAAATGCACAATCTTTAGTACACAGATATCATGTATTTCTATTTCAAGTACGCTTAAAAAGAACAATCTGATCCGCAAGAAATGTTGAGACTGTGTCCAATTGCGGTACAGCATCTTTAAATCGCTCCCTTTTCTGATAATCATTCAGTATTCTGTATATTATGCACCACAAGCAGTTTTTGTATAAGATTCGTAATTTTTTATTTATTGCAATGATGCTTTGACATTGGAGTGGTAGAAGTTCCTTTAAAACATTATGGCTATATCATTTTCCATGTTTTGTTCTACATATAAATTACAACAAAAGTTGTTGAAATTGTTCGGACTTTTAATGCTGTAGAATCTATATGATCTATATACTACTAACTAAAATACTACGCCGATAGAAAAGTTTTTGTCCATAAATGAAAAAGATCCTCCCATCTTTTTATCGTTATAATTATAATGTGGGATGATAGCTACGATTTGAAAATATCTATAATAGATCTTGGGTATAATTCGATAAAATTAGCGAATTATCAAGTAAAAAGAGGTTTCTTATACAAGGCATATCTTCAAGAGGGAATCAAAGTTAAAGCCGGAGATGACCTTATTACATGTGGTAATATTGCAAGAAAATCTTTTCGTCGAACAGTCGATGCTTTAAAAATGTTTCGAGATATCATTAAGTTTGAATCAATCGAACATGTACTCCCTGTAGCTACAAGTGCAGTTAGAGAGGCTGGAAATAGAGAAAAATTTCTTAAAGAGCTAAAAGAAGAAACTGGATTTCAGTTCAGAGTATTGTCTGAAGAAGAAGAAGCATTGTACTCTTATATGGGAGCATTAAATTCCACTTGTATTCCAACATCCCTCTTCTTTGATTTGGGTGGAGGCAGTTTAGAAATAGTGTACACAGAGAATTTTTATGTCAAGAAACTTGTATCATTACCACTTGGGGTATTAAAACTATCACAAAAATTTGGGATATCCAATTCCCAATATACTATGTTTGATAAAAAGGATTATGAAAAGATGAAGGATTACATAATCAAAAATCTGCCAAGTAGAAAGGATCTTAATTTAAGCCCTGATACCTCGCTCATTGGAGTCGGAGGCACATTACGTGCGATAGCTAGATATGATCAAGAAGTTAGCAAGTATGTACTTCATAAAATACATAATTATCGTATTGACAATAAATCAGTTGAATTAATTACTAATCAATTCTCTAAAATGACAATACATGAACTTGCCAATATTGAGGCAATTGGTAAGGATAGAGCTGAAACTATCACCACCGGTTCATGTATCATACATCTTTTAATGGAAGAATTACGATTTGATAAGATTGTTATAAGTTCACAAGGATTGAGAGAAGGTGTTCTTTTGTCATTTCTAAACTCTATGAAATTTTCGAAGAATTTAGATCAGATTCAAAACTCAATCAAATCTAGTTGCCAGTTGGAAAAACTGCCAAAATCTGGAAGAAACTTCGTGTTATCACTACTTTCGACAGGATTAATTAAGGAAAGGGAATATGAGATACTTGTTATTGCATTAAAACAAATACCTGAATTGCCATATACTACAAATATACATAATCTATTCTATATGATTATTGATGATGATAACAAATATCTCACTCATGGCGAGCAACTAGTTCTTGCTCTGTCGATAGTTTATACTAGAAAAGTAAAAACAGCCAATTGGTTATTTGAAACATATAAATCCATATTGCAGCCCCAAAATAAACAATCTATTGAAAAAATTGCTGCTTGTATAAGACTCATTGGCATACTACAACGGAATAGATGTAAGGTTAATGTTAAAAACTCGAGTAAAAAGGAGATTGTAGTTGATATTAATATAGGGACAAGTAAAAATCAATTCCCACGTATACTATTAGATGGTGCAATCAAGAAAACTGAGGATGCATTTGACATTTCAATTGATTATTCAATTTCATTTGAAAGTGCAGCATCTAATTCAGATAATAGTTTCAATATTAATAATAATATTCCATTGATGAAAGTGAGAAACAACAAATGAGAAACAATAACAACTATAACAACTATAACAATAGCAA
>JARBAU010000373.1 GCA_029237525.1 Nitrososphaerales archaeon
AGATGTCCTAAACATCTGGCAGCCACTTGACTGGGAACTTGATCTATTCTACCGACATCCCATGTCGGTATGAGGTCAAGCCTTCTTGATTTACATGAAAATACAGATCTAGAAAAATTCAACGAACTGATGAATGATGCTGACGTATTCTTTTCGAATCGACGCCCAGGATATCAGGAGCGTTATGGACTAACAGCAGATGAGTTATGTACAAAGCATCCGGGCCTGATCCACGCAAAGGTCACACTCTGCGGCGATACTGGTCCATGGTCAAATAGGACTGGATATGACGAGGTTGCAGGAGCAATTGCAGGGATATTCGCATTAGAAGGTACACCTGAAAAAAAGGCTTTGGAAATAGAGTCTCTTCAGCTTAATCATGGTAAAAAAGTCGCCATGATTGGAGATGGCATAAATGATGCTCCGGCACTAACACAAGCTGACATTGGAATAGCTATAGGCTCTGGAACAGACATAGCCATGGCTGCTGGACACATAATATTATTGAAAAGTGACCTTAATCACATATTATATGTCATAAAATTAGGACACTTCTCATTTAGAAAAATAAAGCAGAATTTGGCCATGTCCTTTTCTTATAATGTCATAACGATATCAATTGCTGCCGGATTAATATATGGTTTTACAAATTCTCTAATTTTGAGTCCGACGTTAGCAGCCTTGGGATGGGTCTTAAGTGATTCAGCGGTATTTAGTAATTCATTGACAATCAAAAGATTCGTTTCATAAAAGTTTGGGCTATGCAGAACCCTGCTTACAATTTCTTTGCAAATAACAATATGTGCATTATGAATCAACTTCTTGGAATGATAACGCCTCCAATAGTTACAATAGATTTTCTCTATATAAGATTCATTGGAGATAGAACAATACAAGAAAAAGATATTGGAAAGATAGAATAAGATAGGGTCACGGAAATGACAAAATGGGCTAGATTTCTGAAAAGAGCTGGAGATGAAGGACAAAGAGAATGACTAAATCTAGCAATTGTGGCTTCAAATAATCATTATGCTGACAGTCATTAGAGTATTTACCCGATCCATTTTATTCATACACCTATGCTATTCGCAGAAGCCGCAAACGTTGCTGCCGCCTTGACGCTTTCCACCACTAGCAGAGTCTCCTTGCTGTCCCTTATTTCTTGAATCTGATATTGAGTTTGAAGTATGTGCTTCATTTGTTGCTGGGAAAGCAATAAGTCCCAAAACTAACACAACTCCTAATGCTAGGAAAATTGCAAGTATTGCATTATTTGTTTAGTTCAATTAGTATACTATCTTCATATTCTTATTTGGGGTTGCAAGAACGATCACAACCGTTGCTGCTGCCACCCTGACCACCACTTCGTTCAAATCCACTTTGTCCCTTGTTTCTTGAATCTGATATTGCGTTTGAAGTCTGTGCCTGGTCTATTGCTGGTATCTCTATCAAGCCTGATGCCAACATAACCCCTAAGGCTACAAAGATGTAAGCCATCACAATATTTGTATGCTTTTTCATAGTTTGGTTTTGTCGACAGATTGTACCAAATAGGTCTAACCGATCACAGGTTGTGGGCTATCACCCGACTTGGCAAATGTCGTATAGTAGACAGACAGCGATTCTGTAATGGAAATGTCTCGCTTTGCAAAACATAAACAAAGGTTGCCATAAATGAAGATAAAATCTGAAAGCGTTGGCTACCTATCTGTGTTCACATAACCAGATAGGGGGTAAAAAGTTGTGGAAAAAGAGGGATTTGTTATATCAACAAGCAACGGTATATAGGGACTTACCTATTACCCACTCGCCAATTTTTTGCTCCAACCTTTATCTATCACTAATTATATCGTGGAAATCACTCAAAAGCATGATATCGTAATGGGGCCAGTGGGATGCGTGACGCTATCGGTGCTAAAAATGGATTCCTAATAAATCGTAGTGACCGGTCTCTTTTAAGGATTTCTCTTGACAGATATTGTGAGTGCATAGAACATATATTTTTGTGGGTTGATATACTGTGTTACAATATCTCTAAGATGAGGAATATCAGACCTGAGCCAATATCAGGTAACAAGTTTGATTTGGGCCGAAAGGGTTGTAAACCAAATTTGACACGATTTGAAGGCCCAAGTTTATGTAAATAATGCTTATTAGCACGCATATATCGGATTGACGTAGGTCCGGGTTCGGTGGGATGCAATACACTAGTGCATGTAATCCAGATCTTAGTCGGCGACTTATAAAGAGGGATTAGATCGAAGTTTTGAACAATCAGTGGCTATAGTGGTCGGCCATGACTCTCGAAAATAACGAGTCAACCAACGAATCGTCTTTTAGGACCGAAGGGGGTATTAAGTGGTAACTATCGAGATGAGATCTAAAGCAACAGCGTGGCCTATAACAGCCACATAATCGACATTTGTATTTTAGTTCGTATTTGTATTCGTGTTCGTGTACGGTAGTCGTAGTTATGTCAGGTGGCACTATCACCATAATTATTGCCTCACCCTTCCTGGTTCAATATGATCGACAACCATATGCTCCTGCTTCTCTAATCCACCATCATGCATTAAATGAATTGTACCGCATAGTTTGCACTCGTAGAAACAGAAGTCTTTTTCATCTTCGGGGGAGATAATCCCAGTCCTACTAATCATAGTCATGCTATTCGCTTCACTCCATGTATTTACTACACGTCAGTATCAGATAGGGTCTACGTCTACTCTGCCGTGCTTTGCATTCACTAGTCCTCGTTTATTTCGAATAGTATTCTTGGACAGGTAGGACA
>JARBAU010000044.1 GCA_029237525.1 Nitrososphaerales archaeon
AAATCTATTTCACAAGAACCAGAACCAGTTGTAAGTAATAAGGATAAATCTATTTCACAAGAACCAGAACCAGTTGTAAGTAATAAGGATAAATCTATTTCACAAGAACCAGAACCAGTTGTAAGTAATAAACGCCGTACTGATAAACTACAATCGGTATCAACACTACCATCCCGACCACAAGAAGTCCTTACAAAAGATGATAATCACACAAACATACAACGGGAAGCTAACTCGGACACAATCGTTACAAATTCAGTCGCTGAAGCTGTGGAGAAAGCTGTGGGAGAGGTAGTAGTGAATGTAACTGATTTAAGTGAGTCAAAATCCACTAATAATCACGAACTATACACGAATAATCCATTTCTCTCGGCTGTAAATTTTTGGCAGACGAGTGTTCTGAGCTATTTGGATACATATAGGGAACTATCCATAAATGCCATAAGACTGACACAGAATTGGTATAGTTGTTTTTTTCCGAATTTGTATCCTTGGTCAAGATTAAATCAATAGATCGTTTATACTACAGGATATTGCTAACATACCAGATATTGATAACGTCTGTCAACGACTAATCAGCTTTGCATGACCAGTCTTTTTCTCCAATTTTCCATTAGAGAAAAGGATTATGGAAGGTTTTTAATAATATTCCATGCATCCTCAGCAGCAAATGCTTTCATGGTTTTGGTTCTTACATTTCCAGCTGAGCCAACTTTTAGCATTAGAGACATCACTACCTCATCACTTGGAGCTTCTATAACAATAACCACATCGTATTCTCCAAAAGTATAGTAGCCTCCAACCATTTTTCCCCCTGCTTTTTCTAGTGATGTCTTAAAGGAATTGTAACGATTTGAAGATTCCTGGATCTTGTTAATTCCTTGCTCAGTCCACTTTATGAGTAATATATAGTGTGACAAATATTAGTTAGATAAGTGAACTTCTATTTAACAATTTAGCCAATATTATGTTTCTTTTAATAGAGAAGTAGAATCTATTTTATTTTATTCGAATGACGTCTGAGATATGATCTTTATCCAAATCATATCTTGGGATCATGAATTTCCGGAATATCAACGCCCTATTTGATATATGTTCGAGACCAGCGAAACGGCCTTGAGCAAATCTATTGTAACACTATCAATGTTATATCTATAATCTATTAGGAATAATAATCTTGCCTATATCTTATCAGTTACTTGCAAGGCCGAAATAGTATCGTTTCTTTTAAGCGTATCAGATATCAATTTATGGCGGATAGGAAAAGATTCGATTCGATCTTGTATTTGTTAGTGTTTCATACTAAATCATTATCATAATCGGTAATCATTGATATAATTATCATTTTAATGAGTTTACAAGAATAGCGCTAAAGATGTCCTTAATACTATTACGCATTATGGTTTTAAATCAATGAAAGAGCAGAAATGAACCATTTTGAGTAATTAAGGTTCAAATTTTACTTTACATATATTAAATGAAACCCCTTGCTCGTACAGACCTTTTGAAATGCTTCTTACCAATCCCGTTTCTATAGCCTTAAACCGATCTTTGTCTTCAATTATGTCGAGTGGCATGTCTATCTCAATTTCTATATCAAGTTTTACCTTCTTTGATATTGTCATTCAAACATGAAATATGGATTCAATTGATAATATAATTGATTTTGATCACTATTCTCAACTATCATTATTCATATTCTATCAGATTATTAATAATCAATTACCTCAAAATGTCCAATTTTCAAAAATTGAACAGATATAGAATTAATAATTCGAAAAATTGTAATTAAAAGATATAATATCATATAGTAATTATTATTATTGACGGTAACAATATTCTGAAAATGTATGTTAAAGAATATGGACATCGGAAATATTCATTGCAGATTAAAGCAATTATAGAATGCTAGTAGATATTCCAGGATGTCATAAAAATATCATAAGTGAACATCATATATGATGCTCTAGCAGCAATACCCACAGGTATGATGAATTGTAGGATATTAATTGTACTTGTCAATCAATCAACCAACCAACTAATAAGAGTGTCTAAATCTTCACAATTTAGAGTTATTCGTATTGGTCCAAGTGGAGATTCTTGTTCGTTTTCAATAATTGCCACTACACCCACACTAGCTGCTTGCTTGTTTAGAAAGAACCAAGTGGTATTTTTTGTACGGTTTCCGATCAGTATTCTTCTTAAAACATTCTGAGCTGATCTGGAGCGAATTTGTTCATATATTATATCTAAGGAGACAATGTTAACAGATTTGCCAATAACTTGATTACCGTACTTCATTTCAGGCGAACAACGAGAAATGACATTAGTAACTGCATGGATTACCTTAATTGGAGATTCAGACGTATTTACATGGGTGTTGACTACTAATTCTAAATTGGAATTCAGAGAGAGTCTTTTCATTGTAAATTCTTGTACTGTCACTTCTTAATATTCATACTATGAAATGAGACAAAGTTATCTATTCGTGGGGCAGTTCAAAGTCTAAATCTAGGAAAATGGACTATCATTACATTTTAAATTATTCTGAACATACTACAATTTGACATGGCCAATCCATACTTCACTTTTATCTTTAAGTATCAAAGCAATTAATGATCAGTGCTTTACAAATGCATTCAACTGGATTACACTTGACTCCAAATATTCACGTTGGGGATTCTTGTTTTACCAATAGCATAAATTATCTCTGGCTTAATCTGCAGTTACATTATTTAGATTTGTCTG
>JARBAU010000045.1 GCA_029237525.1 Nitrososphaerales archaeon
AATGTAAACAAAACTGAAAAGCTAAGTAAATCAATATACTATTAGGCGTAAAAATAAATACTTACTTTAAGACGCTCTCCGTACACATATTCAGATGTTACCACCATATAGGGTACGAGAAGAGTATTTGAAGCCAATGGTCAGACTTAGACCTATCCCAACAGTTGCACGGTTAAAGTTCAAAATACAGAAGGAAAATAAGATAGTCACTGTTTATCTCCCTTACATAAAGAAGGTTATTCGGTTTTTTTATTTTTAGAATTGCATACTAAGGTTGCTGCAGATAGCTATGCAATCAGATTTGTAAGAATAAGACAAAGTAACAAACGAATAAGGTGTTTTCTAAAAATTTATCATTTTTAGTACATTTTAACAGGATCCTTATAGACCTATATGAGGCATTTAATTAGATCGATATCGACCCATTATAATGTTATCTTGGAATTAGCCATTAGGGAGATACCTCAAAGACTGTACTTTAGTGATCAGGATAAACTGGAATTTGGCATATAGATATTATTCCGCTAGGATATCCAACAACTAGGTTACTACAATATCTAACATTATTTAGGAGAGATATATTCCGTTTCTAAAAACTACAGAATCTTTCTATATTATAGTCTCACCAACAATTCTTGCTTTTCTCATTACTATCCCCATGAAATCTGCAAAGATAGAAAATACACATATGATTCCTTTAAAACTTAAGTCATCAAGCATATGGACATTTAGGAAAGATTTCTCATCTTCATTGATTATTCAGTGATGAATTATTCTTCGATAGAGTTGATGAAGCGTTGGTGTTTGCCTGATCCTCGCTAGTAATTGGTGAAGCGGTGAAGTCTGAGGGGCCTACAATAATAGTTGCATTATTTCCAGAAGCAGTAGTATTTCCAGAAGCAGTAGTATTTCCAGAAGCACCTGAATTCGCATTAGTTGATTGTCCAATACCCGATGGCGTGGAAAGGGATGAATGTGGTGATGGTGATGATGGGGGTGATGGAACTGATGGTGATGATGGGGGTGAAAGTGTTGATGGAACGTGGCCGGTAGAGGGCGAGAATGGTATATTTTGATTAGTTTGTGCTACAGCAATATCAATACAACTAGCTATTGCCGCAATACCAATTGAGATCAATGCACAAAGTAGGATAATTTTCATACTTTTCTGAGTATATGCAGTATATAGGATGCATCTAATATATTTTGCTTAGGGGAGGACAAAGCAGGCTTATATAAACAGTGTATGTCTATGTCCAAATGTTAAAGCAGAATAGTCGTAGAGCACTTACGGCAAAACAGCGATATTAACTGACAACAAGAAAAGATCATGCATGTCTACACATACAATGTATTTTGACCCCATCGTTTCCCATCGCGGCCGTACAGCTACTCCTACCATGATAAGCGAGACAAACTATATTCTGATAATGGCAATGACTAATCTTGGTTGTGATGGTGGTTATTATGGTTGTGATGGTGGTTATTATTTCCAGCATGATCTGAGATTGTGTGGCTCGTATGTTTATAATCATGTAAATCGACATTCTGATCTACCTGAGACATCACTGCCCAAGATACAGTACCAACTGCCGTATCAAAATAACCTAATGCACTGACTAGCACATCGAGTCCATATGTACCAAGCACGGCGTTTCTGTCAATTGGCAATGTTAATGATGCCTGCCCATCTTTACCGGTAAGCAGAGTAAATTGTCTTATAGGAGCTCCAGCTGGAAAATAGACCGTAATTCTTACACTAGCACCAGAAATAGGATCGCCCGTTCCTAGGTCGGTTGCCTTTACACGTATATTTTGTTTGCTTCCTGCCTCAACCAGATTGTTAAAATCCACTTTAACTTCCATCGTTCTTTGTATCGAGGCTCGAGCAAATGCATAGTTTCCTTTAAATTGGAAACCTGTAACCGTAAGAATAGAAAGGATCAGCATAACAGACATAATAGCAAAGAGAATAGGTTTTTGTGTATTGGGTCTTACATTTGACATTTCTATTTTCCGTTAATAGTATAAACCCACATCGATATATGCATTGTACAGAATTATGCCCTAATTTTATTTAGGATGATTTATCTACCCTTCCTCACTTCGAAAATTAATCTCCCTAAATTGCCCTATCTTGATCTTTGAAACAAACCGATTGATTATACAATCTACAACTAGATTCTAAGGGGCTTGATTTGATGCGACTGCCCAAACTAGATAGCTTATAGAAGCTTGCATTTTTCAACTAATAGAGCATCTCCAGCAATTTCTAAACTAACTGGAAGAGTAAGTATTGCATACATTTTGCGTTATTGTTTAGCTTTTTCAATTATCACGGCCTTAGTGCTTTGTGAGTGTTGGCGTTTGAAATCGACTAACAGTATTGGTGATTCACTCTTGAGGTTATTACTATGTTTCTACTCCAATATGTCTACTGCAATACGTCTACAGCAATGATTTTGCGGTATTAGACAGCTTTTGCTTATAATATTATTATACATAAATACGTGGCATAGATTTTTCAGACAAGTCTTAGTATGATTGTTAATTATTATTAGCAATTCTACCGAAGCTTTGCTATTTTACTAATCATAGTACTAGTATTAGCTATGATATCTTCGAATCTAATATAATACGTATTTACAAGTTTGCTAATATTGTATTCTTCAGTATCAACAATAAGGACAAAGGTGTCAAAAAGATGACAATAAGGTTAGTAAGACTAATCGCAATATTACTTGTAGTAATGTCCTTAAGCTTATTTTCCAATATGCAAGGCTTTTCTCTTCAACCTAGCTATGCTACTACTCAACAGGAGGGTGGAATTAGAACTTTTAGCATTAAGGTGATACTAGATAAAAGTGTAATTCAACAGGGTGAGACGCAGACTATACATTTCAGATTATCCGACCAGAAAACTCACCTACCGATCAGTGGCGCCGTTACAAGTGCGACCGTTGCATACGCTGACGGAGAAACAGTAAGGCATTGGAGCGTAATTACAGATAAATCTGGACGCTCTTCAATATCTTGGAAAATAGGAGATACTGCCCCTACTGGTGTTTATAATTTAGTATATTCGGCGTCTCAAGTAGCATATGTATCAGAATCATTTGGGGGCTCATTTAGTGTGGTCGGAGCTAATGTAGTAGATAGTTGTTTATCAACACCCTCATCGACATTATGTTCATCAACCCCGTCATCGACATCCTCATCAACATCATCGTTGACATCATCATCATCATCATCTTCACCATCAATGTCGTCATCATCATCTTCACCATCAATGTCGTCATCATCATCTTCACCATCAATGTCGTCATCATCATCTTCACCATCAATGTCGTCATCATCA
>JARBAU010000374.1 GCA_029237525.1 Nitrososphaerales archaeon
ACGTGACACGACTCGAGAAATAAGTGATACTGCAAAAGATCTAAGAGACCGTGGTATAATTAAAGATACGGCTAGTACCATAGATGAGACCACTCAAGCAGCACGAGATATTGCTGAAACGGTCAAGACAACAGCTCAACAAGTAAAAGAAGCGGCTCCAGAAACTATTGAAACAGTAAAAAAGGTATCTACTGTCAAGAAAAAGAAGAGCAAATAGCAAGTCCAGGTCTGTACTAATCTGCTAATAGCAGAATTTTTATTTCATATTTTAATTCCTGTAATGAACATTTTTTTGAAATCGAATCAGTATTTGCATCAATATTGTACACTGGTTAGTTGTAGCATAAGGTAATACATACTAGCAAGATTAGAAAATAGAACCAAAATATTTATGTTCATAGACAAAAGAAAATCAAGTTTACCAAAAGATATTACATATTATAAATGTGCTGTGTTTCTTACGAGAGTATCAATCATGCAGATATGCCAGAGAAGTCTCTACGCACAAGCCAGGAGATGAAGGATTCTTGAGCTGTCGTATAACTAATATTCAGAAAATAATTCGTGTCAAGTCTCAATTTATAAGCTCGACATCCAATCTATTTATTTTCTGGACCTTGATGGCTGTATTAGCAATTAGCAATACCCTGTGTGAGGGTTACAGTATGAAATGATAAGCGAAAACATAAAACCTGCGACCTCCGAGACACTATCTGCCATTAATTGTCAATATCTGAATTTTCGATCTTAGATACTTGTAAATTATTATTATAGTAATTGCTCTTAGATTGCCCTCTACATAATGTCCTAACAAAAATAGGGATATTGCAATTAGCCACATTGAAAACCCAACTAGCGGACTTGTACCCAGTCCCACAAAATATCCAATAACAAAAGATAATCCAATAACGTAAATAGGTAGGCCAATACCATGTAATGTCTTATTGATGGGGTTGCTATGACTACTCTTTATAGCCTTAATTAGGTTGAAGTTCATATGGTAGATTATGCTCAAATCCGTCTTAAGTCTAACTTGTTTCATTTTGAATTTATACAATGAGTATTGATAGAATTTAATGCACAATCAGAATTTTTGATCTTCTATTTGATTAAATCTTCTCAATGCTAATTGGTTTACCTGCAAAGTGCTTGTTGTGATCGACAAGATAAAATTCATGATACTGCTTAACATCAGAAATTATCGCTGGGCTCAACAATAGGTTAGGCATAATTCAAGACAGGTACAACTTTGGATAACTTGAGGGAAGTCATATCGAATTGAACATACCTTTTGGATATTCACTGTCTATCCACACTTTTGTTTTTGGTAATATACTGAGGTGGTTGAAATGCAATCCCCGGTAGTAGATAGATGAACTTAATTTCAAGTATTTATTAATATATGGTTGATAATTTAGGCTGGGCGATTCCCAGATCCGAAACGAACATGAAGTATAGACTTGAATAATTAGACGAACTTGAATTGAACAAACACGTGATTATTTGACAATAATCCGCCCATGTTTCAAATTAGAAGGGAATAAATGGAATAGCCAAATCAGGAGCTATCGTCAGAATTTGCGGACTTGAGATACATTTATTATTCAAGGTTACTTATACTAATGTGTCAGACATGTCACTTTTAACAGATCTTATGTTGGAAGGTGAGGAAAGAGAGCAGCGTTTATTGACACTAAAAGAAATAGCCCCTAAATGGGCGGAGCGATTTGAACAAAGAAAGGAACTTCCTTTTCCCCTATCCCTAACGTGGTTAAAGTGGTATTTTGAGCTCGATCATCCCGCGAAATGTGTAGTCGGGGAAGCTTATGGAAATCGAACTTCCTATCAGAAAGAATGTGTTGAGTGTGACAAATTAGGATGGGAGTTTGGTGGTTCGTTTCTCCTACACTCAAAGACAGGTTTGCAAAGAAATATCAATACATTTTTGAAACACTGGAATGAAATGCATACACCTTCCTCAAAGTGAACTGAGGATTAGTCTAAAGTAATATTCACTGTTAATACGACTGTTAATACGTATTTATAAATCCCTACTGCAGTATTCAAGGTATTTATAAAAACAAGAATAGCAAAAAAAGGGAAGCTAGAGATTTTCCAAAAATAAACTCAAATGATCTTGATTAGTTCAGCATATTCTATTTCTATCAGTCCTTTCCGCTAACTG
>JARBAU010000375.1 GCA_029237525.1 Nitrososphaerales archaeon
GGATGGATTTACTAGGCCCCTATTCTGGTGGAGGGCCAGCTTTGCCTCCCTCTAGCATCCTGTCGTAGAAATTTTGCTTGTAATATCGTTCATAAAATGAAACATGACAATCCTGTAAATTCATCAAATATTCGTGTACCCTCTCGGCGGCTTCCCTTCCAGATGCCATTGCTTTGACTACTAAAGTTTCTCCGGTGGTCACATCACCTGCGGCGAAGACTCCATTGATTGATGTTTTATATTGATTGTCAATCGCTATTGAATCGTGTTTGCCAGTTTTAATACCAGCATTTGTTTGTATAAATGAATTTGGTCCTCGTCCCACTGCTAATATGGCACTAGTACACTTCATTTCAAATTCCTGATTTGGAATTGGTTCTGGAATTTTTCGTCCCGTTTGATCGGGCGTCCCTAGTTTCATTCTATTCATGCTTATTGATTTAATCCTCCCATTTTCACCTTCGTATGCTTTCGGTTCAACTAGGAATACAAATTCAATACCCTCCTCCTTTGCTTCCTGAAGCATTATCGGGTCGGCAGGCAAATCGTTTTCAGTCCTTCTGTATGCTATCTTAATATCTCCTTGTGTTAATCTCAATGCAGTTCTTGCACAATCAATTGCCGTGTCTCCTCCGCCTATAACTACAACCTGTTTTCCTAGCTGATGCTTTTGAGGATTAGTTTTAGTATAACTATCGACACCGTGTATAAATACATCTTCTAAAAATTGATAGCCATCGAGTACTCCGATCAATTCGATACCTGGGGTATTGAGTTTATTAACATCTTTCGAACCGGTAGTAATTAGAACGGCATTATTTTCTTCTTTCAGTTGGGCTAATGTAAGGTCTCTCCCAATTTTGGTACCGGTAATTATTTCAATACCCATTTCCACTATTCTGTCAATCTCATAAAGCAGCACCTCTTTTGGTAAATGATAGTCAGGAATGCCGTACCAAGCAGTACCTCCCGGCGTCATGAGTTCCTCATATATGCGCACTCTGTGGCCATATCTTTTTAAAAGCTCCGCTCCTGCCAATCCTGCAGGTCCAGCACCTACTATCGCAACTGTCTTGCCTGTATCAGCGAGCATTGATGGCTTTTGTTTGCTCTGTTGTTTTTGTTCCCAATCTGCAATATATCTTTGAATTAATCCAATTCCGATTGGTTGGCCACTCCAACGCAAGACGCATGCGTCCTCACACAAGCCCTGCAATTGAGGACAACATCGAGCCGTTACGCCAAGGAGCGAATTGGTTTCCCTTATGCGATCGTGTGCTTTTTTAAAATCGCCTCGAGCTACTGCTTCATTCATACCTCTAACATCAAGTAACACTGGACACGCATCAATGCACACAGGAGTACCACACAACAAACAACGCTCTGCCTCTTTTATTACTTCTTCTTCGGTATATGGTAGTTGTACTTCCGAAAAATTCTCCGTCCTTTTTTTTGAATCCAACATTTTAAATGGAAACTTGCCGACGCGATTGGGTTCTACTTCCATTAAAATTCATCGTATAATCTACATATTTTAGCCTTTTTTCACTGCTTAATCTGGTGATAATGAACAGCTCTACTTGACACTAATTCATTGATAATCTGCTAGCCCATAGAGTACAAGACGTATGATGCGGCAGCAATAATTAGCCCAATTTCCTCCAATTCACTACCCACTTTCACACTATGGGTAGATTTTCCCAGACCAGACGCTTCGCCTACAGGAATTCCTCGATATCTCTTGATCCTTTGTCTAGTATGATGATCGATATCCAATAGATCCTTATACGGGAAGTTATCTAGTCTCGATATGTATCTAGGGCTGCTGAGATATTCATTCCAGGATTTCCCTTCTGGATGATTAGTTAGCATATAGAATTTATCATTATATTTAAAGAGGTGCTCTCGAATTATGAGAGCTTCTGTCACTTTTCCATTTATCACCTCAGATATCGATAGGGAAAAAGGTCGAAACTCACCATGAACCTTGCCACTAAAGATCCATTCACGACCATCTTCCTCACGGACAAGCTTGAATGTTAGATTGTCTTCTTTGGTTATTTTTGCAATTTGCTTCCCATTTAGTGCGATTATAGCTTCTCTAGGTTTTGGGTTCCTTATCGTGTATTCTAAATCCATTGCTTGATACACTCACTATTGACCTACGATAAGAATTTATAGCTTACATCTTCCACCCTTAACTTGCCTTGACGTAGTCAAGTTATATCGAATTATACCAAATTTGAAAACTTTATTATTATTGATACCAGCGATATCAAATTATAGAATTGCTGCGAACAGTTAAACAGCAATCTTTTTAGATACTTATTGAATTAATGATGTATTAGAAGTATTCTTTGGAGCGAAATTTATCGATCGTAATCGTGTTTACCATTATTAGTATTGCATTATTATGTAGTGTTGGTATCTTGAGAGGAGTTCCACTCGAGAACTTAGTCTCAGCCATAAATTCAGAAAAGATCGCCGATACAAATTCTTCCTATAAACTGGCAAATGTAACAGTAAATGGATTACATCTACTAGCCGACGTACCTACTACTGACGATCAGTTTCAGAAAGGATTGGGCATAAAAGATCATCTCAAAGAGAATCAAGGAATGTTGTTCATTTTTACACAGCCAGCCAAGTATGCCTTTTGGATGCATGGTATGAAATTTCCAATAGATATTATCTGGATTGATAGTAAGAATAGGGTAGTTCATGTTGAACAAAATCTTCCTCCATGCACAATCGATCTCATGTGCCCAACTTATTCTCCAGATAGAGATTCATTGTATGTATTGGAAACAGCTGCAAATTTCAGTGAAAGACATAATGTAACTGTTGGCACACACGTGAATTATCATATTATTCGATAGACTTTTTCTCTTTGAAGCACTTGTCTAGATCACTAGTTTGAACTTGATCCAATTAAGAACTAATAACTTTGAATAACCTACTTTTTTAATTCTTTTATTAATAATCTAAAGGTAGCCAGAAATATGACTGTGAAAGTCAGAAGTATAAGATTCTGACCGAATGCGGTCTCAACTGCTCAACTGCTACGCTTCGCATATTAAATCTGATTACACGGAATTCGATTGTCTAACCCTCGAGAATCCTTAAGTAAAGGGTATAATGTATAGTAAGATTACATGGAATCTAAAATAGCAGCGGTCATAGTATTTTTGATAGCAAATTTATTTGCAATTGGTTTCTCATCTTCACATTTGAACTTTGCCAGCTCGGCATCTGCAGCATCCTTAAATTCGACTAATGCGACACAATCAGCACACAGTTCTGTTGAAGCAGCTCTTCAAAGTGAAGCGATGAAAATTAACCCAAGATCCTCTAACGATGTCCAACTTACGACTACGAAAAATACCGTTACCGTGGAAAATCCATTTTACATCGAATATGTCAAAACAATAAGGCAGCAGCCTCTAGTTCTGAACACAGGACTACGTGCCATTGGAATAATATTCATAGGCAAAGGTACAGTGAATGGGACAAACTTTGTACAAACAGAAGGTAAAGCGTTGATCATACCCTTAAGTCGAGGGATAGCAGATGTAGTAGGCGGCGGTTTAATAAAATCTACCCCTGGCAATGGTGGGAATGCGACATATAACTTCAGGGAAACTGCATATTATAATTCATCATCTCAATCTTCAGAGCCAACTGGGAATCCTATAAGACATGGAATGGGCGCTGCGATATTTAACTCGAACGCTACCGGGAGCCTTTCCTTTATGAGTAATAAGGTGATAATGTTTAAAGATGAAGGCAACTCAAGCGGAGTTAGTACGATTAGAGGTTGGGACTGGAAGTAACACACACTATCAATTTTTTAACACAAATCCTGCTTTCCAAAATTGATCAACTAGCGTTCTTTTTCGTTATAAATGCGAGTTAAATAGTTTCACCGTAAGCAGAATATCACTTGTAATCCATGAAAACTTCGATACTCAAAGATAATTCTATATCCGATACTGACATTAACAATTTTTACAATATAGGTAAAGTATACCACATGGTGCGACAATACTTGTCAAAACAGGATTGTCACCTGAATAAGTATTCTTTACGTATATAGTCATCCATAATCAAAGTTTACTGCCAAAATTGAAATCGTTAATAATATAATCCTGTGTTGCTTTGTTGGTGTAAGAACCAACAATTATGCGGCTTGCAATAGTCTGAGGTATTGGAAATTTAAAAATTTTTAAAAACTAGTTCGTTTACAAATGCTTAATCTATATGGATCATTGAATACTTTACTATAGTTGAGTAATATGGGAAGACTCAATCTGACTTAGAATTAGCAGATTTACAAATCATTATCTCTGTAGAAGGACTCTCTTTGATGACTGAGACTAAAAATAACTCTATCGGATATAAGATATTACACGCAATGTATGCCGAAATTTCACCGCGACGCACTGTTGACACGATTGTCCGCCAAATACCTTTCAATAGAGATTTGTTCGTATCGACTGGTGCGTTCATCAATACAAACATGGGTCTACGTAACAACACTTCCAAGTTATTTTCGCTCAAGACTTTTTGAATGATATCCAAGGATCTGCTAACCTGGCGCGCAGATTTTACGGAATTATGATGCAGAAAATTCTCAGAGAATATAAAAAGCCCATCAGGCTTCAATAACGAGACGACATTTCTGATAGCGTTCTCATATCTGGTATCATCAACAATATGAAATAGTACGTCGAAGGCAGAAATAATATCAAATTTGTTACTAAATGTCATATGGGATGATTCGTTTCCGATGTCTAGCTGCAAGAATTCATAGGAAGGATACATCAACTTCAAATTTTCTACTGCAACTGTTGTTATATCTGTACCAGTCAAATTGAATACGCCAAGATCCTCCCATAATCCAACATAAAAACCAGTACCCGAGCCAATGTCAAGAACGTTTATAGTCGCGAAGTCCATGTCGAATTTCTTCATTAGGTGCAGGAAAACTCGTTTTCGGACTTTATACATATATTCATTATATCGCTTTCCAAGGCCCTGAAAGCCAGTCCCATGCAGTCCAAAATTTTCCTTTAATCTATCTTCCCAATAATCTCTAGAACTGAGATCATCCATTTTAAATGAACTGAGCAAAGTTCAAGATATAAAAATCTAGTGACTTGATGGAGGAGAAGTAACTTTCCACATTGATACTTGATACCTAAGTCTTCCTTTTTCCTAAAATTATTGCTTTTAGAATTCTCTTAAGTCTTTCCATTTGTTTCGATTTCACAAATTGTCTGAATTGAGGATCAAATAGACTGTTGTAGCCGCCGAATTCAGGCTTGTATGTTATGTAATAATAGATCATGTATAGCGAGCCACGTCTGCCTGTCACTGTCCCTGTTGAAAAATATTTGGCGAATCTCCCCAATGCAAATATTGGGTGATATCCAAGCGTATGCATACTAGCACCGAATTCATAAAATTGGTGATTTGAGCCTAGAGGCCTGAGATGCCGAAATCTAGCTTCATCAATAACAGAATGTGTGTATCCAAGAAATTCAACCTCGTACAGAATTGCCGATTCATAGCCCATTTGTTCAGGATATTTTCCCTTCCATCTAGTCATTTCAAATACGGAATTTCGGACAAATCGACCTGCACCGTGTGGCATTTCTGGTTTATGCTTGGTATAATTACCTGATGCGATTGCGACCTTTGAATTAGAATCTAGATAAGAGATTAGCCTGAAGGCGTAATCAGGATCATATTCGGTATCATCTGTGGCGATTAGATGATAATCAGCAATTGGCAATCTTTCATTTCTCACTAGCTCCAATGCTGCATTCCAGTTTCGAACAACCCTTTTGATATCGTAACCCATGTCGGGATTTGTAATTACGTATAGCTCACTCCAATCTCGTTTCAATACCTTGAGTATATCTGGAGTTTTGTCCCTTGAACCATCATCTATTACTATTATGAATTTCGGACTTAATCGTTGATTCTTTAGTGATAGAAGCGCAGATTTGATCCCATCTTCCGAATTCCTCGCCGTGACAATGGTAAAATAGCTACCCAATTAGCTATAGAAGCAGTGAACAACATCAATTTTAAAGTTAGTACTTTTGTTGAATTCAATCATTGATGTACTTGCTATTCGGAATTTGGGGAGGAACTAAATATTTAATATATGATTATCACGACTATTCAAATCGTCAAAGATTGGAGATATCTTCTAATTTGTATGCCTCCTTTCTACGACTGTAATCAGATTTGGGAAAGTCAATATTTCTGAATTTGCCAAATGGATGGATTCTAGGCAAGTCGATAAGCCTGTAGAATATTCTTTTCGTTTTTTTCCCAGATTATATTATCTCTTGCAAATCTAAATGATTCTTGACGCTTTTTAAAAAGCAAATCCATGTGACTCTCGAAATAAAATAATTGGGAAACCAACTGCTCATAATCATCGAATACAGAACAATGGTCTTGAAGCGTCCTTATTACTGGCTGAATTGAGGACGAGCACATGACAAACACACCTGCGTGGATATATTCATATGGTTTATTGGGGTTTGTAAAAGAGTGAGCCCAATGTTTTCTCCAAGGAAGTATACCGACCGAATGCTGGGACATTTCATCGAACATTTCTTGTCTCGATAAGTATCCTTTGTATCTAACTTTGTCAGTTGAATTATTTTTCCAGCCCAGTACGGTAAGGGTACCGACTTCATTGGATTCAAAAATGTCAGTAAAGCCGGTCATATTGCGATGCGGATAGCTGTCTACATTGAGACCGTCGCTACCGGCATATACCGATGAGAGAATGGGATGATATTTCGGACCTTCGATATAACCTGTCTCAGATAGTAGCGGAAAGTTCGGTACTACAAATAGGTTATTCGTGCCTAATTTTCGCATTTCATTAGAAATAGTCTCTGATACAGTGATAGTTGGAGTTGAACTTATGATCTCTTTTTCCCACTTGGCCCATAATCGTATAGCATAGTGATTCAGGATTTTTCTTCGAGTACCTAAGGTTAATTCTAGAAAATTGTGGCGCAAACCCATGGGTTTATTTATTGGCATAAAGTTTGACTTCATTTCGTTTAGAAGTCGCGAAGAGGCAGACCAGAACTCGTGATCGTCGTAAACAAATGGGATCTTGAATTCAGAAATCATCCTAGCTGAGAATAGGTTGTGTGCGTGAACGATATCAGGTCTTGACTCATCCAATACTTTAGCTAATTGCCGTTTGACTGATTTCCAATATATAGGGATACCCAACCTAGCTTTTGCACTCCAATTAATTTGGTAAATTTTTTGGAATATAGACGATTTATAATTTGATTCCCTGCCACAGAAAATGACCTGATGGCCATTTTTGGTAGCAGTGATAGCTGACTTTTCAATCCGCCAGTCAGGTAAACCTTCATGGGACAAGTGTAGTATCTTCAAAGCTTGAATTCTCATAATATTCTCATTACTTTAATTCCTTCTTAGTATCACCAAATCAACTACCAATTACTATATGGGATATCGAGAAGCTAGGAAAGATCAGTACAAAATTTTTTCAGACTTTTCACGAATTTTCAATGATGAGGGGGTAAAATTCATGAAATCCAAAAACCATGAAGATATTACTTCATAGCGTATATTGATTGTAGTAGTGATAGAACATTTAACGGTTGATGTTCGACTGGTAGATGATCCTGGTATTGTAGGCGGTAATTCAATACCCTAAGCCCGCAAGCTAGTGCTTCCAGAGCTGTCTTACTTAGATTAGGTAATATTTGACCATTGACGTATCTTATATCTACATAAACTGCATACTTTTTGAGAAATTGTGGCATATATCTATACATGATAGGTACCTTCACTCTGTCGTAAACATCGATATTCAGACGAATATTATTTTGCGTACAATGTTGCATGGTCAAATTACAATCAGTAGCTTCTGTGTCCATTGTCAGGGCTTCCTTATCCGAAACAAGCCCGTACTCTGAACGATCTGGAAAAAAATGTCCGGTATCAACTGGATTGGGAATAAATGCTGCGCCCTTTACCTGAGACAATAGATCGGGAGTTGCTACAACAATGCCATTTGCCAGACGCTGTGCCTTTTCATGTAGTTTACTTCTAAGCAACAACTTGTCGCGCATTGTCCTGTATTTGTAGATAGATCTTATTGCTAGGTCGGATAATCTCGATCGATGGGGTAACTTGATTCTCTTCAATCCTCTTATATCCGTTCCATGGTAGTGCAATATGATCCTCTTCGAATTGCCTAGTTCTTTACGTAGAAATAACAAAGCATCGATTCTGCTGTGGATATGTATTATATCCGCAGATTTCGCATATTTCAAGGATTCCCTAAGAAACTCGTTCTCTGATTTTACATATATTATCTGATCACTGTAAAAGTTCTTAATTCCGTATTTATCAGAGCTCTCAGTTGTTATTACCTTTGACTCATGGCCCTGCAGCTGCTGGAATTTCGCAAGAACAAATGCAACGCCAGCTTGATCGAAAACATGTAAAATACGTATCATAAATTCCGAGTTTATGTTTTAGAGTTTTTCAGGTTTTACCTCAGCATCAACTGGGTTTGGTTTTTGAGCCTTCCCATTCTGAGGTGATTCATCTATCGTTGAAGATGGTCTCAACGCTGCTGATCTTAAACTGCGCCGAGTGATTTTGGTCAACATTTCTCTCATTTGTAACTTTTCTTCCTCTGATACTTTGCCGTCGATCAGGTCAATCACAAAGAGCCACATTGTGGCTCCGATTTCGTTTTCCTTAAAAAGAGCATCCTGTTCCACTCTCCATTGGCTCTTTCGGTGCCAATATCCAATAATTATGCCCAACGGTACATAGATAGCTATGAAAAGTAGAGCAAACCCCCAAATGCTATGAAATATCGAGCCTAGTACAGGCGCCTTGTCAATCAGTAACTTGTACTGAATAGTAATAAAGTTAGCAAAAGTCATTATAAAGATTAAATAAATACTGTGTCCATTTCTGAAATCGAGCCATCTCCTTCTTACCCAATTTCCAGTGGCTTTACGTATGAGCTCTCTTGTAAGCATCCCTACGATTAATGATCAATTTTACTGTTAAAATATGTTACGCATTCATTTGATAGGAGTTTCATAAGTATCTGCTCGTGTCTGCCCTGGAAAAAGAAATACTTTATATATATTTATGATTTTTGAACTATAGACTTTGTCCATTATAGCTTCGGACAGGTTCGGACTTTCTCCTTTAAATTCGATTAGATAACTATTTTGAAATTTTATTTTCCGCAAATAATCTACTTCGTTCTCCTTGCTTTTGAAAAAATGGAAGGTTCTGCCATTATCTAGCATCAGCTCCATCCAACCTCTTAAATGACTCGTTCCGATTATAGTTGAATTTGGAGCAGTATTATTATTGATCCAATCTATTGCAGAAACAAGCATTTGATTATCCTTTATATCGACTGAATTAAATTGCATGCTGACTGGTTCAAATGATCCTATAGAACCCCGAACAACCTCATAAAGTATTAGTGGACTCGTATACGGTAAAGCAATATAACTTATTCCAATTATGCCAAATATGACTATTACGATCAAGAGAACGGGACAAGTCAGTGCAGATTTTCGGACACCAATTATTTTGCTTAAAATTATGAATCCATAACCGGAAAAGATGGAAAGCAAAATACCTGTCAATATAATCCATCTATTGGCAACCAGCGACGCATCATTAGGAAATAGTATCCACGAAAATGATCCGAAGATACTGATAAGCAGTGGGACTTTCAGTATTGTACTATCCTTGGCCAAGCGTAAGCCTAACAGAGCTGATGGTATCAATAAACCATTTACTACAAGAAA
>JARBAU010000376.1 GCA_029237525.1 Nitrososphaerales archaeon
ACGGCGGCGGACCAGGTGGCGGCGGTGACGGCGGCGGACCAGGTGGCGGCGGTGACGGCGGCGGACCAGGTGGCGGCGGTGACGGCGGCGGACCAGGTGGCGGCGGTGACGGCGGCGGATCAACAGGACCAAGTATTTCGATACCAACCAACACTACTCAATTATCATCTTGCTCAACTGCAGGTAGCAGCTCTCCAATTAGCGCATCATGCAACAACAATTCCACCAACAATGTTGATAATTTAGGGGGCGTACTGCAATGACAGATTGTGGCTCGGCCACACATAAAAAATACCTGAACTATCCTTTACTTTTTATCCTTATTCTTGTCCGTATTTTTGTATCATGGTTTATCTGAAATACGGCTGATTTACAAGTGTCATTACCTGATAGAGTATTAGGAGGACTTATCTTGCCCATTAGTCTCGATAGTGGAATGATTTCAATAACTGTGATTGAAAACTAATGTGTCTTGCAGGTTATTCACAAGCACTTATAAAGTATATCAGGAGATACCTAGACTAAACTCGTCGCTAAAATTAATGAAATCATATTCTCGATTTATACGACAATTTGTCCGAATATTAGAGAATGAAAACAGAAGTGATATTTGGATATAATGCATATGTAGTCATAATTCATCTTTCATGTTAGATTCACCTCGTATTTTTGTATTAGAATTGCGATAAAGCAATTTATAAAATCAAATTCATAAGCCATCTTCCAAGAGTTTATTTCATTGAACCGATCTAAAAGTGTTGATCTTGAACTAGAATTTCACATTCGCTTGTTAAGGTATACCTTCGTTTGTAGTAGTATTCGATCCAATCTCTTCAATTGGACTTTTTTGTAACGGAATACTAAAGCAAAACGTAGCACCCTTTTGATTTTGATTATTCTTGCCCCAAATCGAGCCCCCATGTGCCTCTACAATACCTTTTGAAATGTACAATCCTAACCCGACCCCACTCGCAGATTTACTTGTAAATTTTGTGAATAATTTTGACATTATTTCTGGATCTATTCCGCGACCAGTATCACTTATACTTACAATCGCATCATTTTGATTGTTCTGTACTAATAGTGATACCGTACCCTTGTCGGTAAACTTGAGGGCATTATTTAGGAGATTGGCTACGACTTGAGCAAGTCTGATCCTATCACCATCAACTAAGATATCTTCCCGAGGCAGTACGCATTTAATTTTCAAGTCTTTGTTATATTTTCTAATTTGAGATTGGAAATCTTCGATTGCATCATATATTAATTCATTTAGGTTAACTTGTTCTTTCTTGAATTCAAGTGTGCCAGCTTCGATTCTGGTTATGTCAAGAATGTTTTCCGAAAGTTTCTGTAGTCTCTTGGCATTTCTAATTACGATATCTATTATCTCCTGTTGTTTTTTTGAATCTATGCCTTGAGATCCAATCATGGAGGACAGACCTAAAATTGGTTGAATCGGTGTACGAAGTTCATGAGCGGCAATATTGATAAATTCACTTTGCATTTCGTGCGCCTTCTTTAGCTCTTCATTGACCAAATGTTCTGACCAAAGCAGTTCAAATATTGATTTAAATGAATCTACACCTGGTTTGCTATTGGAGTACAGGCTAAAACCGACCGACTCTGAACAGTTATCTGCATCAGGTCGAATTGCCTCAACACGTAGAAATCTTGAACCATCAGCAATAAGCATCCCAGCAGAAGAGTTATGACCGTCTAGAACTCGAATATTGGGGGCGGTTTTAGTCATCCTAGTCACATGACTTGAGTTTATTTCACTCATTGGACAAATTATTTTCACGACAACTCCCCGTTTGGACAATTCAATTAGATTATCAATAATTCCGAGCTTATCGATTCTGATCATTGCTTTATCATTAGGAAGTAGAAGCAAAGCTTCTCTTTTAACCGAGTTTACCAAGTCTACTAACACTCTGCTGACTTTTTCTGCGTCAGTTATTACTTCAAGAAAATCTGGCTCGATGCCATGTTCTATTGAATTTATTCTATCATTGGCATCTATTCCGCTGCTCCATAATTCCTTAAAGATAGAAATGAAGTGATCTATGTATGCAGGTTCATTGCTTACCAATAGATTGTGAAGTAGATCGCGGTGTTTAGGATCGTTTCTAGCCACAGCGTCAACTTTGTGATTAGCTTCAACCTGGTGTAAGTTGGCAATCATAGCTTTGTCTGATACTGCAAAATCAATTGGAGGTAAATTCTTTACGTGCCTTATCTGTACGCCCAGTCCTAGAAATTCCTTGAATACATCAATGCTGTCGTTATCCACATTGGTGACCATTCTGATACCTTTATGTTCTCCACTCTTGAACCTAGACATAACTCGCTTGTACGAATCAAAGTAGTTATTGTATGCTGATCTTGCACTACTCGACTTTAAGCAAGCTAAAAATTCATTGGAGTTGTCTAAAATTTCTCTTCCCTCAGATATTATTTGGTCATAATCATGTACTACCTTGATCTCTTTCAGAACATTCGATAAATATTGCCTCATCTCTTGATTAGTTAATGATGCCTTAACACCACTCTTTTCGGTCAACAATTCTTCTTGCATAACTGCAGTTGATAGTACCTTTCTTTCCAGCTGCTGCTTCAGCTGCGCAGCGCCTACATTAACGAGCGTCTTTGATTCATCTAGAGCTGATTTTCTGATAAAGTTTCTTAAGTTTGCATCTTGTGATAGAAATATGGCTGATGCATAAAGACCTATACAGAACATGTATGATGATAAAAGCACCAAGGAATGAGCTCCTACACCGTATGTCTGCTGCAATCCAGACACCTCATTTGCGATACCCACAGTCGAAAGGCCGATTGCGGCAATCAGCAGATAGTCTTTAACTTTTTTAGAACTGATATTCCTTGTTATTATAAAAAATGCAAGGCCGAATAGAAGGCTGCTTCCAATCGTGCCTGCTCGAAACACAATTCTCATGTACATCCTGTAGGTTGCATCGTTTGGAAGTGATATTATTAGTCCACTTCCGACTATATACAATACTAGGGGAACAGACAACAAAATCCAATATTTGACAGGAAATTTGGATATTTTTTGGCCGATTCTTTGATAATATTGACGCAGAAGTATGAAAATGCTTAACCAAGTAAAAATATATGGAGTATCGGAAACTAGATAAGTAATAATCTTGTGAAGTGAGAGCATCGAGTTTGGTACTACATATAGAGTTGTAGACTCATGATTGATTATTTTGTACTGTACTTGGCCGTCGTATTTTTTGCTAGTTTTATAGATAAATGAGGAATTTGGGATTGAATTATTATCAGACTTTTCTTCTATCACCTTCTGGATTACTATTTTATCTAATGCGTCGACGCCAATGGACATACCCAAACTTGCAGCTGCTAGTCCAAAAAATAGGAGCATGATATTGCTTTTCTTAGTAATCTTGTACCAGGAAAAAAATTGATAGCTAAATAGTCCCAAAACTATACTACTGGCCAAAGATGCCAGTGCGTTTACCGATGTTGCCTCCAATCTTGAATGCGTACAAAAATTAAAGAAATCATAACAATTTGTCGTATTGTCATAAATCAAATAGAGGAGAATACCTAATAACGAAAATTGGACAATCGACACAGAAAGGTGGAGCCTCTTTATAAATAGAGATTTAGTCCTCAAGGCATTACTAGTTTGTTTAATGTACTTTAGTAAGACCCAAGAAGCTAGTCCATAGCCAACTCCAACAACTAACAAAAAAACAACTGTCTGAAAAACATTGTCAAAAGTTAAGATTTGGCGTGTTAGTAAAAGAGAGATTATTATCAAGAAAAGCATGACTGCGGTAATACAGATTAATAATTTCGTACTATATTCGTAGCCCCTAAGATCTACTAGCTTGATGCCAGACAGCTTTTCCATTTACTCACTGCATCAATACATTGGTAAAGGATCTATCTATACTTTTAAAGAAAGAAATAATCAATCATTTGCAATTCGAATTGCATATATTGAGCGATCACAGCTAAAAGAATATTATCCTATTTCTAGCTACTTGAATAAAGCATATTGATACCTGTTACTAGCCTTTTCAGATATTAATAAGTGGCTAGCTACATAGTACTTTGTGACCTCCTATCCCTATTGCAAGTCTATGACGAAGATGACGCCGAATAAGACAACCATTTTGACGGCATAATTTGACGATTACGACGAAAGCTTATAAGCTACCAATGTATAGAACATTATTAGACAGATGCGAGAAAATGCTAGTGATGTGGTCAAAGAGAACGTTATCCGTTTATGGCTTCAAGGATATCAAAGAGATAGCATTGCCAACGAACT
>JARBAU010000377.1 GCA_029237525.1 Nitrososphaerales archaeon
AGAGATTTTGGTAATGTGCAAATCAATCTCGATAAAGGATTAGATAAAATTCTCAGAAAGATTAAATCTGTCATGCATGGCCAACCTACTGTATTGTGGACCGGTAACGGTTACCATATCTATCAGCCGATGGAGGGATTTATTCTAGAGGAGGAGGAAAGATTTGCAAAGTTGAAGCCAGATGGAAAAGATCTGACATCAAGATTCATCCAATTCGCAGAAGAATATCTAACGAATAAGAAAGGAGATCCACAACATAATCCTACAGTAAACTCCTGTCTTGTTAGAATTCCAGGAACCATCAATTCAAAATGCGCGCAGAAAGTTAAAATAATACAATGATGGGATGATCAAAAACCAGCTATAAATTATCTGTTACGTTATTTTCAACTCTGGTTAATCAACGAAAAGATTCAGCAAAAACAAATGAATGGCAAAAGGGCGCGCACCCAGACAGTCAATCCAACTACGATCTCGTGGATTGAAAAACTATTGCAGACTTCACTAGATGATTATAGGAAATTTGTTGTTTGGCGCATCTTATCTCCATACCTTATTAATATTAGAAAATGCTCTGTAGAAGAAGCTTCCAATCTTATTCAAAATTGGCTTGATAAATGCAGTCAGCTAAGGCCGCTCGATTTTAATTCCAATTATGCAATCAAATATAATATCAACTCTGCAAGAAGGAGTGGATACTTACCGATAAGTCTTGAAAAACTAAAGACAGAAAATGCGCTCTTGCACAATAGGTTGGCTAAATCATAGGTAGATGACGGACTCTCATACCCCTACTCCAAAGCACGCTATATCAGATCATAAATCAGATCCATCGTAACTGTATCCGGAAAAGTGATTTCTATTACGATATGCAGCATATCAGATTATAAACACTTCTAAAAACGGAATCCTTTATAGTTATATCAAGGACTTCTGAATACGTGAGGTAAGATCGCCAAGAGAAATTGAAAATGAAATAAGCAAATCTCGTACAGAGGTCCTTACCGATGGGGTTTATGCTATCGTTATGACTCTGTTAGTGCTAGAGATAGCAGTTCCACAGTTAACTCATACAGAAGTGGCTGCTGGTGAGCTTCCAAAACGATTACTCGAATTGTGGCCGATAATCATGAGCTATGCAATGAGCTTCATAATATTAGGTTTCTTTTGGATTTATCATCATATGCTATTTCATTATATCAAGCGAGCAGATCGTATATTTGTATGGCTAACCGTCTTTTATCTAATGTTTGTAGCATTTATACCTTTTCAACAGCTCTGCTTGGAGAGTATCACGATCAACAGATCTCAGTAGCGATTTATGGAATAAATATAGCCATAGCTGCATTTTGGACTTACGTACAATGGTGGTATGCAACTAAAAATCATCGTCTAGTTGATCCTGATCTTGATCCCACTTTACTCACCCTAATATCCAGAAGTAGTCTTATAGGTCCTATATTTTATTTTATCGCAGTAACCCTATCTTTTGTCAGTATTATTGTAAGTCTTGTGTTGTTTATGGCCATTCCTGTATATTATCTAGTACCAGTTCGAAAGGATAGGTCTCGGTTCTGGTTTACCAAAAATAAATAAGTAAAAGTATTGTTAGATATCTTGGCTTTTCAATTGCCATTGTAGTCTTCAGTGATTATTTTCAGATTTGAAGGTACGGTCTAAAAAACAGCTCATCTTTTCAACTGCAGGGGTCACATATTCTTTCTTATCGTACGGGGGTCCCCCAACTGTCATCAGGGTCATTTTACTTTCAGCTGCCGCCTGGTATTAACTCAACTTAATTATTTATACAACAACAAAGGTCGATGTACTAACTAACTCAGCGAGCCATAACCTGAGAGGAAGACGGCTGCTAAATTAGCTAACTAGCACAACGACCTTATGATAGTACAGTCAATAGACTAGGGACAAAATCAAAAATAAAGATTCTATATGTCATTGCCGTCTGGGATAACGTTCGCCTTTGGGCAGGCTATAATTTGCAAACGTTATCCCGCTGACGGCTGAATGTTGGTTGCCTATCAAATCGATATTTGAACAACGAAAATATATCAGTTATAGAAAAAACTTTTGAAGGGATTTTTCAGCCAGATTTCCGAACTTTTCATTATTATTATGAGGCCGCCAGACCCTATCTTACTAATTTTGGTTTTTGCTATTGCCTTCCGCTTATCTCTGTTATCATACTGGTTAGTACCACTTGAATAGGATATCCGTAAACGAATCGTTTACAGAATTGTAAATAGTTAGAATAGTTTAGCCAGCGATTTCTATTTCGATGTCTAGATGCGTTCAAACACCATTGCCCTTGTTTGGAGTCTATAAGAGTTCATAATGCGGTCTAAAAGTATGCGAAATTCAGAGTCGGAATCTAATACTTTATTATCGTCTATTGCTACCCATTGATTATTATAGATAGATTTTAATTCATTGTAATGCTCGCGAAGCCATCTATAATTTGCTAGAAATCGTTCTACCGTTTCTGATGCCAGTTTATCTTTTATGGGCTCTGACTCTGACATTTCTACCTACCACCACCACCAGCAGCACAGCTCCATTGATTTGATTATTGATTGATAATTAATTACGCTATTTAAAATCGGGACCATTTTGCACTTTTGTGGCGCGCTAGAAATAGACATCCTCTAAATAGGTATATAATATATTGATCAATTATCACTACTTTACTTCTCTAAAACCTTCAGCCTTGCCCCCATTGAATCTTTCAAGTTTTATTTTCTCTATATTAAGTGATACTTGATGACCATCGAAACCCTCAACAATATGCTTTGGTATCCTATACCTTGTTCTTCCACCTTCTGTAGAGACCAATATGGAACTTTCATCCACTGCATCAACATTACCCATTAAATTTCTTTCACTTGATCTGACAGTTTTCTGAATAATCGATTCCCAGTTTTCTACTCAATCGGCCACATAGGCGTAAAATTATGGAAGATAAGAATTGCGAGCCTAACTATGTAAGCCTGTAATAAATTTACGAGTCTAACATGAGGCGTGCGCCACCAAATAAACATTATAATGATAACAATATAATGATAACAATTCTTTATAGAGCGCGCAAAGTTACATTCGGCTTTCATCTATATACAATAGATAAATCTCAAGTTAGAATCTAATTAATGTCAGGGAATATTGGATAGTTAGAAGTCCTATAATCATATCGGAAATAGTGACTTTTATTTTAAGGTGTGAAACACAATATATTAAAAAGGTTTTACAATTTTGCACATCAGTCGTATAGAAATAATGTAATTTGCATCTCGCTGCGACTTTTCTAGCAGTGCTTTCCCAAGCCTTCTATTTGTTAATTATTTTAAAACTCATATATCACTATTTCCTATTAATACTGGGTGTAAGTACATGCCTACATCATCATCTAAAAAATCAAAGACAAACGTTAGAAAAGTAAGAGACGGTGTAAGTACATATAAACCTGGCCTTCAGGATTTTAGAAGAGGAGTCCATGGGAGTAAGAATAATCGGCTCAGCACCGATAGAGAACGAGCAATAGCATCTCAAAGATCTTTGCAGACCAGACGCATGGACAATATTTTTGATACTTTTAGAAGAGATATTGAAGATACAATGATGCCTTGGTCATCATCTTTATGGGGTTTGCGCGTTCCCTCTCTACTAACAACTGAAGAAGATGATCAGGATCAAACGATGGTAAGAATGCCAATTTTTGATATGGTCGATAAAGAAGACAGATATGAGTTAAAAATAGAAATACCTGGAATCGAAAAAGAAAATGTAAAAGTAAAAGCAACAAAAGACTCAGTTGAAATCTCTGGCGAACAATCTAAAGAAGAAGAGTCAGAGGATAGGACAAAGAGATTTGTGTACAATGAACGTTCATATAGCTCATTTTATCGCAAGATTCCATTTCCGGATGAGATATTGTCCTCTAAAGTTAGTGCCAAAATGACCAATGGAATACTACATATTGAGGTTCCAAAGAAAAACCCTACAACACTAGAAGAGGGAACAACAGTCGAAATCATATAATTGATAGAAAATAATAAAGAACATGTCTTTGCAAAAGTAGAGGGAAAAGTGGCTTTTTGCCGATCGCAAGATCATGGTTGATTGGACTGACACGCGCCCCATGAATGTCTGACCAGATCTGAAAGCGGGCGAGGTGAGGTGAGTGAACCATCATAAAATTCCCTCCGGACAAAATGCCCCAATTTTAATCACTTGCAAGTAGTTTAGCCGAATTTATATATTTCCCATTAATAGTTGGGGACTTACAGCAATAGATGTAGACATAAAACAGATAGCGACTAAAAGCGAAGATACTTCGCTTTCAAAGGAGGATATAAAAGAAGTTGGGATTTACGCCCAAGGAAATTCAGTAGTTGAATCAGCAGGAATACAAGGTCTGACTCGAATAATGATGATGTCACAAATAATAAAGGATCTGCAAATGAAGGAGCTAATTATACAGCATAATTTCCTGCAGATAATACACTAGAGTTTAGAATCTGGGTCAAATAATGGTAATCGTCGCAATAGCCAAAATCTGAATTAAAAGCGCGTGTCCTAAATCCTGATCAAGAGGATAGATTCTTCGACACCGAGTTTGAACTTCCATTCGAGGCTTAACATGATCGTATGAAGACACTTTTAAGTGAAAATAATCATATTAAAAATATTTCCCTCGTCGCAAAAATTTGGCCTTGTTACTAAGAGTCTAAATGATATTCGATATGAAAAGGAGATCGGAATTATGACCCCTAAATTAACGATGACAATGACACGTACTGGTTCCGAGAATTCTCGGCGAAAATGGATGGGTAAGACAAAGTTAGATCGTCCAATCTTATAGCCTAATAGAGTAAACTTTACCAACTCTAAACTAGAAAGGATGACAGATAACCATATGGTGGTCTCTTCTGTGTCATCAGTGTCATCGTTGTCATTGATTATAGTCTACTAAGAGTTACATGACATACGATTTGGATCAAGCACAGGCTGGTAAACGCAGTTCTAGTCCATTTGGGGAAGGCTAAACAAAATAACTAACCAAATGGTTACTGCCGAGCATAAATATATGATAAAATAATACAAATATGATAACAAGCGATGACAGAAACTATCTTGGTTACAGGTGCTACTGGCACTGTAGGTAGTGAAGTTGTAAAGCAGCTATTGTCAGCTAAAGGAGAGAGAAAAGATATCAAAGCGGCTGCACGTTCAGCTAATGACAGTACGCTTAGAAACTTGGGTGTGCAAGTGTTAGAGCTTGACTATAACAAGCCAGATACCATATCTACAGCTCTAAGAGGTGTAGACAAACTCTTCTTGCTTACTCCGTTTCAGTCTAACATGGTTGACCTGACATCAAATTTAGTAAATGAAGCAAAGAAAGCCGGTGTAAAATACATTGTAAAACAATCAGTGTTAGGAGCTGATGCCGAACCGGGAATTACGCCTACTCGCTTGCACAGGCAAGCTGAGAAGGTAATAGAAGAATCTGGAATACCATTTACATTCTTACGACCAAACTTCTTTATGCAAAACTTTGTTACTTTCTATAGCAATTTTATAAAAACTCAGGGAGCTTTTTATGTGCCAGCTGGAGATGCCAAGGCTAGTTTTGTTGATGTTCGTGATATTGCAGCAGTAGCAGTACAAGCTCTTAGCAAAAATGGTGAAAGTAAACACATAGGAAAGGCCTATGATATTACCGGAGCTGAAGCACTTTCATATGGGGGAGCAGCAGAGATACTTTCTAAGGAATTATCAAAAAAAGTAAATTACGTAAACATATCAGATGAAGATGCTCGCAAAGGAATGAAAGATATGGGTGCAGATGAATGGACCATTAACTCCATGATTGAATTGTTTGGGATTACCAGAGCAGGATATCTATCAGAAATATCTCCTGCAGTTGAGCAAATTACAGGTAACAAACCTACGTCCTTTAGTCAATTCGCAAGAGATTATGCTAGCGCTTTCAAGTAGATTTACACCCTATCTATCGTAAGCATTATGTTAAGCGTTTTGAAATTTAATTAACAATAAGCCAATATTTTTTAGCTTATGCAATTTTTTATTATTATGATTATCGGAAAGATATTGTCTGTTAAAAGGTAGTAGACAGACAATAGCAGAGGTAGTTGGGAAAAGAATTTGAAATATTATGTTGGCTGTAGGGGATGGAGAGATGAGACATGGTCAGAAGAATTCTATCCGCCCACCTTAGATCCAAAGGACTACCTCGCGTATTACTCCAACATATTTGATATCGTGGAGTTAGATTTGGGTAGTAGAGGAGGCGGAAATTCGAATGATAATAATAACAACAAACTTTATGACAGGCTGATTTTCAAAAGATGGGCAACCAATACCCCTCACAATTTTCGCTTTACCGTGAAATTGCCCACGTATATCATAGAGGATACATACAAAGTTGGTAACTTCCTAGAGGAGCTTGCGCCATTAGAGGAGAAGATTCTTGCTGTGGTTGTAGAGTCGCCACCGCCGAGTAAACTAACCCTAGGCAATGGTGGGAGAGAATGGCTCGATGATATCTTAGGTACTTGTACTTACCATGGCTATTCTGCTGCATTGGAATTCAATCACACATCGTGGTTTCAAGATTTAACATATAATTTATTAAATGAGCACAAAGCGGCTGTGGTTTGGTCTGATTCTAGTAGTAGCCGATATTCATATGCAGCTGTGACAGCCGATTTCCTGTACCTTAGCATAAATGGTAATGAAGAGGCATGGATAGAGAAAGCAAAGAGAAAAGTTAGCGAGTGGAACGCCCGCAGCAGTGGCGGCGGCAGAGGAGAAAGATACATTGAGGGAGAAGAGGGCATCGGCTTTGTAGTAGTAGTAGTTAGTAATCCTACTAAAGCAAATCAGACATTAAAATTATTAGGTTTACCTGAGAAAACATACGGCCATAGCCAGTGGAATGGCAAGGTAATAATGCATGTAGACCTCAATTCTTTCTATCCGTCTTGTGAGGAGCTAAGAGATCCGACATTAAAGGGAAAACCGCATGCCGTGATTATGACCGACGAAACCAAAGGTAAGATAACCCGAGGTGCTGTGGCTTCATGTTCTTATGAAGCTAGGAAATATGGTGTCAAGTCAGCTATCTCCCTTTTTGCTGCCAAGCAATTATGCCCCCAACTGATTTTGAATCCTGTAGACAAATCCTATTATCAACAGATATCAGAGAAGGTCATGAATCTGATGGAAGGGTATGCAGATGTATTAGAGCAGGCCAGCATAGACGAAGCATATCTGGATTGTACAAAGAAAATTGCAGATGGCGCAAATAATGTAGAGGAATATGCCGCTACAATCAAAGATGCAATCAGGCAACAATGCGGAGG
>JARBAU010000378.1 GCA_029237525.1 Nitrososphaerales archaeon
AAACAGCCAACTGTCCTACGTTCCATTCCGTTACCCAAAGACGTCCATGAGAATCTGGCCATATACGTCGTGCACCCTGATTCTGTGTAGGTGGTTCAAGTACTGTAGCCTTTCCGGTTTGTAAATCAATGCGGCCGACATAACTTCCAGCCAATGAAGCAAAGTATACCGTACCATCTGGAGTCGTAGAAATACCATATGGTCCTATTCCACGTGGCGCTTTGAAGACCTCAATCTTACCTGTTGAGGGAACAAGACGGCCATAAATTCCACTCTGACCAGTAAACCAAAGTGTTCCATTTCGATCAAATGTAGCAGTGTTTAGATTAGCGTAACCTATGCCTACAGGTAGTGGAAATAATTTGATCTTTTCTGTATTGGGATCAACCCGCACAATCGCATTTAGTTCACCATCTGTAATCCAAGGTGCACCATCTGGTCCTACAATAACACCATGTGGTGCAGACCCATTACCAAGTGATATTTGGCGGGTCTTACCTGTTGTTGGATCTAACTGTCCCAACTTGCTAGATTGCTGAGCGGTATACCATACTGCCTTTCCACCATTTGCTGGTGCAACATCATGTGGTCCTGAACCTAATGGGACAGAGAATTCTTGTACATTAGGCATTGCAAGACTTTGTATAGATGGTAAAGGTTTTCCTTCTCCTTTAACTTTCTCGGCCAGAAGTAGAGGTTGTTGTTGTTGTTGTACTCCTACTCCTCCTCCTGCTGCTTCTACAACTATTGTAAAACAGAGGCTAATCAACATAATCAGTTGGTAAGTAAACAGATTATCTCTGCCCATAATCTAACTAACTTCCATTTCCTTTTACGTATATTGTTTTATATAATATTAGACATTTTTCATTATCTAGGTCGTTTATGTCCTTGCTTTAGATGCTAAAGAAATAGAATAAAATGTGCGCAATAGTAGACAAATACTTTTTCTAAAGTTTAGTAGTTAACTTTGTTACCATCTCATAATTTATTCATAGAGAAAATTCTTGCCAATATATCATCCCTCCCTCCTTTCACCTTAAGTGCTGCTGCTTATTTATCGCGGTTAGATTTCAGCTGATGAAAGGATCACATGTTGCAAAGTCTGAAGGGAAATAAGAAATGCTCTCGTCCAGTAGTAACAAGTATGGTAAGTTTCATATATTAATTTAGGAGAATTTTTGTTTTGCTCTAATTATCTTTTTATATTATCCACAACCTCATCTGACACTAAAATGCCATATTCTTTTGATATCGTGTGAGAGATCGTATAATAGAGATCTTATAGCTGATTCTTGTCACTTGCCCGTATGTAGATGGTATGACAAAGAAATGACTGTATGAATCATCATCGGATAAAGAGAGAGCAATTAGGTCATGAATATTCTAGAAATTTTAATCCATTTAATACTACAATAGTAATCGGAGGATTTACAGTTTTTTATGATTGGCTATTTTATTCGCAAGATTCCTAAAGTCATTTGTTTGTTTTAAGTGGAGTTTTGTCGCTCATAATGTACTTGCAATATCAAGGACTAATTAGTGTAAATGTCGACAAGATTCATTTTTTTACCAATAACATAACTAATTCTATCGCATATTCTATAACAAATATTCTATTGCATCATGTAAACAAATTTACCGTCGTCTCCTACTGGATAACTGATTTAACTATTCTATTCGCAGGTAGCTGCCAATCGGTATTACTGCATGATTTATGAGAGGTTGAAGGAATTATGAGTTTCGACACAGTAAATAAGGGATTCCGGAGGTTATCAACCTCAGAACAGGAAATTATGATTATATATTGCTTGACTTCTTAGGCACAGCTACATGTATACTCCTTTCAAGAGAATTTGTTATAGAAAGTACCTCAATTTTTGTCTTCAAGTTTAAAAATCAGATTTGGATTTAGTATGTGCGGTAGTAGTACAATTGCAAGCCAAGCCCACAAGCCCACTATGGGGAAAAGCAATGATATTGGCAATCACTTCCACAGTTTTAATTATTACTATATCCTATGGTCTATTCTTTTATCTTCAAAACACTAATGAAACGAATACCAGAAATAGCATTTTTGAACAGCAAAAGGCTCACCAGATACAATCAACACAGGCACTTTCACAACGCATTAGCTCTGATCTGAGCTTTATGATGACCACGTTGCAAGGTTTAGCAGATTCATCTTATTTGCAGCAGGCTGATTTGTCAAGCAACAAAACAAAAGAACTATTGCGAGAAATTTACTTTCAGATAAATAATATCACCGTGGCAGACAGACTTTTCATTATAAATGAAAACTGTATTGTAGTGACGAACATATCACCTCAGGGACAGAAGACTTTTGTGGGTACCAATGTGTCAGGTATTAATTGGATACGAGAAATTACTACTACACATAAACCAATATTTTCCAATGGGTATGCTGGTTTAGATGGTAAATATAGGATAGCAATTTCTTATCCTATCATAAATAGAGAAACTAAACAGTACATAGGTATAGTAGGCTTTTCGGTACCTGCTGCACAATTATTCGAACACTACGGCAATATTTTTGATATTAAATCTCAGTACCTAGCTGTTCTGGATCGAAACTCAGATCAACTGATCCATCCAGTAAAATCATTAATAGGAAAGCCATTTTTCGGAAATTATACACAGCAAGTCACTGGTCACAATAATGTCCTAAACAACCTTATTGGAACAGTCATGGATGGCAGACCAGATTATGCAGTTTATAATTTTAAAAATGGTGATAGGTTGAATACAGGCTTTCCTATATTTTTGGAAGGAAAACCAAAATATTTTGTTTTTGTTATAACTCCTATGTCTGTAATATATTCTCTGATCGACAAAGTTATGTCGACTGAGAGAATCGAAATGTTTTCACTTTTAGTTGGAACTACTGCAGCAATTGTGATGCTTGTCATATTTCTTATCAGGTGGAGTAGTACATTGGATAATGAAGTCAAGAGGAGAACAAAAGAACTTGAAACTGCAAATAAACAGTTGTCATTGTCAAATGAGAATCTAAAGATACGTGATAAAGCACAACAAGAATTTATCAATATAGCGGCACATGAGCTACGCACTCCAATACAACCAATTATTTCAATATCTGAGGTCCTTCTGCACAAAATAAGAGATAATGAAAGCCGCGACCTAATACATATAATATTTAGGAGTGCAAAAAGGCTGCAGAGACTATCCCAAGATATATTAGATATTACAAGAATCGAAAGTGGATTATTAAAGCTTAACAAAGAATATTTCAATCTAACACAAGTACTATCCAATACTGTTGACGACTACAGAGATCAGATTAAAAACTATAAGAGGAATGTAAGACTAGTGTATGGATTTGATAAAGAAACAATGAAAGGAGAAGGACGACAAGAACAGTTCCCCAAACATCTGCTAATTCGCGATAATAATACTATCCTTGTAGATGCAGATAAAGAAAGAATAAGGCAAGTAATTGATAACCTAATCAGTAATGCTCTTAAGTTCACAAAGGATGGAACTATATCTGTATCAGTAGAAAGTAAAGACTGTCAGGCAGTTATCAGAGTAAAAGATAATGGTGAAGGTATAGATCCTAGCATCTTGCCAAAGCTATTTACAAAATTTGCTTCGAAGTCAGAAATTGGAGGTACTGGTTTGGGATTGTTTATATCAAAAAGCATAGTTGAAGCACATAGTGGCAGAATATGGGCTGAAAATAATTCAGATGGGAAAGGGGCTACAGTTGCATTTAGCCTACCTTTAGCAAACAATAACAATAAGAAAATACTGAAATGGTGACAGCAGCAGCGAAATGATTTTCTAAAATGTGCAAATGATTCAAATGTGGTCATTAAATTGATGAAAGTGAGGATAGATAGCCAAGATCGTGAGTAGGAGAAAGGTATACAGCTGTTCTCAGCAAATGGTACTGCAGACAGTACCGTCACGGCCCCCATACACATATGAGTGATCATATGTTATTGCTTTTCTTTTTTCTTGACTTGCCAAAATAAACCATTAACCCCAACAGATAAAACCAATGAATTCTGAGATTATAAATAACTTAAACCTATCATAAGGTGAGGAAGCAGTAAAAAAACCAGGTTGGTGTTGTGTTCTTGGGCGTATCGCAGACTTAATTATTTAATAGTTTTTGACAATATTATTTGAGATTACATTGTATTACTTTGTATATAATTTTTAATAGATCTTCACTTGTTACAGGTTTTTGGATTATACAATTGTCTGGCAGTGAAGAAAGAATATCTGAATATTCTCCATATTTAATTTCTGCAGCTGTAAGAATGCACACTTTCATCTTGTCATCAAGTTTTTTAATCTCTCTATAAAATGAAAAGCCACTCATCTCTGGCATTTTAATATCAAGAATTAATAGATCATAAAAATATGGTTTGAAATTGTCTAAAGCAAGGCGAGGATTCTCAAATGTATTAACAGTAAAACCATTTGATTCCAGTATCTCACGTAATGCAGTATTGATGTCAGCTTCATCATCGACTATAAGGATTCTCTTTGACATTTTGTTTTATAATTCTAATCTTAGTTTTAGAATCGTTCCTTCATCTCAACAAATCGCTGGACTACATAGTATTTATTTGTCTGCTATTTCTAGACAAGAGCTAATTTTGGCTGCTAATGCAAGATTTTATCGCCATGTCTAGTATTTTGTAAGCTGCAAAGCTCAATATTTCAACATGTAATAAATGATCGTATGTATCCATCTATTCGCCATCATAGAGATAGGTAGATAATAAATCTTTCATACTAATACGCTACTTACTGGTCGGCAAACTAAAACTGAATGTGGCACCTTTTCCATCAACATTATTTTCTGCCCATATCCTGCCGCCATGAGCCTCAACGATACTCTTTGAAATAAACAACCCAAGCCCTATACCATGTTCTGATTTAGTAGTAAATTTCGTAAATAACCTCGGCAGAATCTGTGAATCAATACCCTGACCATCATCTTTTACAGAGATGATCCATTTCTTTGTATTCTGTGTGATTTTTGATAATGATATGATTATTAAACCGTGTTTTGAATATTTTATAGCGTTATCCAACAAATTATTGACAACTTGACTAATTCTATTTCTATCCCCATAGACAAAAACACTCTTAAATTTACATTCAAATAATATTTTATATTTTTTTACAAGACTATCATGATCCTTTCTATAGTCATCTAATAGACTATTAATTGCAGCAACCAAATCAAACGTATCATTTTTCAATTCTAATGATTTAGCTTCAATCTTCGCTACATCCAATATATCTTCGGTAAGAAGTTTTAGACGACGTGCGTTTCTATTAATAATAGATATATACTCCTGATATTGCTCAATGTCGCCTTTCTTACTACTCAAAATGTCTGTCAAGCCTAATATTGGTTGAATCGGTGTCCGTAACTCATGAGCTGCTGTATTAATAAATTCCTGTTGTAAGTTATCATGGATTCTTAATTGTTCAATAAGAATCTGTTGTTGCTTGTTTGCTTCCTTAAGTTGTTCATAGACATCAAGCTGTCTCCATAATGATTGAAATATCGATACGTAAGATGATACAGTGGATTTACTATTAGAGTATGAAGCCAATCCCATAGCTTTATCAGAAGTATCTTTACTGTCATCCTTTAACTCTACAGCTAAAGAATATTTTCTGTCGACAATTAGAATCGAGATCTTGGTCTGCAGTTGAGGTTCAATGGGCCGAATTTTCAGCTTAGTAACACTATTTAATCTACCAGGATGTTCATTCTTATTGTCATCTCTATAGTTTTTATTGTCAAGACTAGTATTCCAACTATCATACTGTCCTTCCAGTTCTTCTACAAACCTTCTAACCCTTTCATCAAATGGGGTAAGAATACTAGCTTTTACCCCTCTACACGTCGCCTCAATAACTAATTTGATTGCTCCTGCCCTTGTCTGTCGATGAAATGCATTCTCAGTTGAAAATATTACAAGTATTTCTTCCTTTGCCTCTACAATCAGATCGAAGGCAAGTTTCAGCACTTTATTAGGATCTCTAATTATCTCAATAAAGTCTGCTTCTTGTTTAGCTTCTATTTCCCTAAACTTTTGTTCAGCCGTCTCCGCTTTATTCCAAAGCACATCAAAGAAATATTGCTGTTGTTCTACGAATGAATTAATATTGCAATAAATAATTTCGGGGGCAATTCTTTCTACGTCAGCAATAAATACTGGTGCAAGATATTCTGATTCACTTAGCACAAAATTGCTCATGATTCCTTCTAAATGTTTAAGCTCGTCGACATTTTCCATCATCTCTTTGCAGTATTCTATATTGTCCTTGGTGATCTCAGTAAGATATCTTATCTTGACTCCTCTATTTTTGGCATTCATAAATGATTTCTTTATCTGTTCGGTTCTAGTCCCTAATGACGGAATAGTAAAATTCATACAAGCATCAATTCTTCTCTTAGCATTGGAGAAAAATTGTAATTCCGTGTTGACTACATTTTCAACTCCATAATATGCTTCTGTCTTTTTGGCACTTTCTGGAACTGAAGAAGATGAATGAGACGCATTCAAAACGACATCCGAAATTAGTAGCAGGTTTATGAATATAAAGTTGCAGTCAAGTTAATGTAAAAAAGGGCCATATTTTAATAAAGCAGCACGCTGAAAACCCTAAAAGTAGAGGTAATGTGGAAAAGCAGCATCAACTAACCTAAAATATTGGCGATAAAGACTAAAGAATTTCAGCTATCTAAGAGGTGTGGTAGTGCAATATAACAGGATGCTCCCTGGCTATCTCATAGACTTTCATGCCTTTAGTTAGTAAAGTCTAGAGTTTCTGTCTTCGCTCATCAATGGCCAGCCTAGTATTTTTCATATTGTCTAATATGGCATATAATCACTCATAGATTGATAACTTTATCTCAAATAAAGCGAGTTTAATGGCAGCGTTCATCTAAGACTAGCAGATTATATGCAAGCTATGGGAATGAGAGATGCTAATTATTAAACAGTATGGAAATTAACTGAACTTTCAGTTGTTCCATCACAGTATCAGATATATCTTGATTTGTTAGTAGTAGTAGATAAAAGCAAATCAGTGAGAGATCGGGAATAAAATAAAAGATGATGCAATAGCACATCTGTAGGATCAACTGATGGCCATAACTGCAAGACTACGAGAGCTTGAAAACAGGCAGCAGCAACCTTATCAATAGACTCATACATCTGTTTGTAAGAAGTAGCAACGAGTAAACATAGTTAATCAATATTTTTATATAACCAAAAGTCCCCTGACGACAGCAACAATAAATGAGTTTCAATGAAGAAAAACTTAATCAATTTCTTGGAAAGGTATTATCTGATTTTGGTGGAGCAGCAAGTGCAGTACTAGTCTACATTGGTGATAAACTTGGTTTGTATAAAGCAATGTATGATTTTGGAAAACCCATGACATCCAAGGAGCTTGCCAATAGAACTGGAACTTCAGAGCGCTACATAAGAGAATGGCTTGCAAATCAAGCTGCAGGTGGATATTTGGTATATGACTCTAATTCACAAAAGTACATTCTTCCTTTTGAACACGCTCAGGCATTAGTTAATGAAAATAGCCCTGCATATATCGCAGGTGGATTCCAAGTTGTGATGTCTCTATTTAGAGATGAACCAAAGTTTTTGGAAGCATTCAAAACTGGTAAAGGTATTGCTTGGGGAGATCACCATAAAGACCTATTTGAAGGAACAGAACGCTTCTTCAGACCAGGCTATACAGCGAATCTAGTGAGTTCTTGGATTCCTGCTCTTGATAATGGCAATGTAGAACAGGCTCTTAAGAAAGGTGGTGCTAACGTTGCAGATATTGGATGTGGTCATGGTGTTTCCACCATATTAATGGCAAAGGCTTATCCTAATTGCAAGTTTTATGGATTTGACAATCATCCAGCTTCAATAGAATATGCTAGAAAGAAAGCAAGAGAGGAAGAAGGCTTAGGTGAAGATAGAATACAGTTTGAGGTTGCATCTTCTACTAATTATTCAGCTCCTAAAGATGCAGAAAGAGGGTATGACCTAATAGCCTTCTTTGACTGCTTACATGACATGGAAGACCCGCAAGGAGCATCTGCCCATGCATTTACAACACTCAAAAAACCTGATGGCGTAGTCATGATAGTAGAGCCATTTGCAAATGATAAACTAGAAGACAACTTAAACCCTCTTGGCCGCATGAACTATGCTGCTTCAACATTAGTTTGTGTGCCAGCATCACTAAGTCAAAATGGACCTGCGTTAGGTGCACAAGCTGGGGAAGCAAGGATATCAAAAGTAGTCAAGGCTGGTGGTTTTAAGGATTTTAGACGTGCTACCCAGACACCATTTAATATAGTATACGAAGCAAAGACTTAGAGATGTCAAAGCAATAATTGTACAGTACTTGAAATAAGAAGTCCCCTTAATCATACCTTTCTTGAAAGTGATAGAACTTCAAAGCTAATCTAAAAGCATCAAGTATATCATTATAAGATATAGATTCTTCATCTAATGCAAGAAGCTAATCCAGCTCTTTTCATATCCATTTCATTTTGAATATGTAAAAATGGTTAACCGCAAAAAAGCTATCTGCTTATTATTGATGCCTTGTTGTTGTGCTGCTCAATGTTCCAAATCCAAAATGGTTTATTGCATAATTTCTCAAAGAATATGGATTTCTTTGATAATCCTAAACTGACTCTTTTCTTTAGGTCTTTGAACGTCATCGATTAGCCAACTGTATATTTACGTTGGCTGCATTAGAAACTTTCGATTTTGTTGGGAAAATTAGGAATTGTTTCTTCTACTACTACTGCAGTTATCAATAGGGACTATACTTAAATCTACAATGGAAGCTATTTTTGCCAGAGTTATTCCATTCCATGGTCATTATAATTGTATTTGCTTGAACGTGCAACACTCATGTCAGCGCCTGGTACTACCGTAAATGGTACATTACTTACAACTGAATCTCTGCTTTTGTCTCCTCCTTCAATTGCTTCTGTATCTAAATCTAATGCATCATTTATTCTAAGCTATCTTCGCTTTCACTCAATACCAAATTCTAGGAACAGATTTTACCCCAAGCATTTCACCAATAAAATTATGCGTCACAGCAAAAAATCCTCCTGCTTGTCCAGAATATATTTTCAGGATTAGATCTTTTTGTTCTTGTGTTGCTCTTTCGTCTATATACAGCGCTGCTTTCCATTTTGGCCCTGTAGCCATGTTACCTGGAGTATTAAATAGTGCAACCACATTGAGATTGCTCAGATCTGTGTTTCCATAATTTCCCTTCTGTATATGCCATGCACATGTGACATGACAGTCACCCTCATCAGGATCCAAAAGGTAAACACAGGGACACACAATATCACAATTACATCCTTCAAAATAATCTCCTTCAAGTTTCCATGATAATGATTGAGGTGATATTTCTGACATGTCTTTTGTACCAGTAGTGCTTTCGTTGTTATCTGTAATGGTAGGTTGCACTCAAGGTACATTTCAAAGCCAATCACAGTGATATAAAGTTTATAACATTTTGATTATTTTTGATTTCTGTTGTCTTTAATTGTGTTTGAGTTTCCTTTTGTTAGTACATGAAATGCTAAAATAGTTCCCTTTGCAGCAAATGCTATGGCGGCAGCAGCCATTAATAATAATAATAATACTCCAAGCTGGAAGGTTTCAGGGGACTGGTTTGATGTTTGTAAATGCAATATACCATGTCCATGCACATTTGCTCAAACTCCTACATATGAAGACTGTGATGGTATTATGGCATATCATATAAATCGAGGTAGTTATGGAGAGACAATTCTTGATGGCTTAAATGTATTGGTCATAGATAGCTTTAAAGGGAATATCTGGGCGGGCGATGGAAAAACAAAGCTTAATGTGGCAATCTTTTTTGATGAGAAAGCCAACGAACAACAGCGAGAAGCTCTCAATTTGATTTTTAGTGGAAGAGCCGGTGGTTTTATGGCTGAATTTGGAAAGCTTTTAGGAGAAGTTCACGGAATAGAATATGCACCTATTAAATTTGAAATAGCAGACGATCTCTCTTATTGGAGTGCAGAGATACCAGGTAAAGTTCTAGCAAAAGCTGAAGCGTTAACTGGACCTACTACACCTCCTGGTAAAAGAGTTCAAACTATTAACCCACCTGGAAGTGAAGTAGGACCAGGAGGAGTCGCGACATGGGGAAGATCTCTTGCTGATGAGGCTGATGCATTGGGCTTCAAATGGGCAAGAAAAGGAAGATCAAGTAAGCATATTCCTTTTGATTGGAGTGGTCCATAAAAATAATAACTCAATATGCATACATAATTCATAATCATGATCTCAGAGGATAGACAAAGAACCTCCTCCTCATTTCTAATAGGTTGTTCTGGATGGAATTATCCTGATACTCCTAATAAAGGTGGATGGACTGGAGTTTTCTACCCCGATAAAGAAACTAAGCGGCTACGCTACTACTCTCAATTCTTTGAAACCGCAGAAATGGATTCCACATTTTATAACAGATTCTATTCAAAAATGACCAAAGGCACGTTTATTGGAATGACTAAGGCTACTCCTGAGAGATTTCAATTTTCTATTAAGGTGCCAGAAACAATCACACATCAAAAAAGATTAGACATAGATAAAGGTGCTATGACAGACTTTGAAGAATTTATTGACAAGATATCCCCACTGAAAATAGCTAATAAGCTAGGAGCGATCTTGATTCAATTACCACCTAGCTTTACTGTTAATGATTTCAGAAATATAGAACGTTTTCTTGATAGACTACCTGATATAAACAAAAATAACCATAA